>DURT01000071.1 GCA_012843025.1 Tissierellia bacterium
TAGATTCAAAATGTGCTGACATTACAGGTTTGCTCATTAATAAATCCTCCTATATATATTAATATTTATTTTTATTAATTTCTGTGATAATATTCATTTTTGTCCCGCCATAATTATAACTAAATTTCTTATTTATGTCCAACAATTATTTTACACTAACCACTATAGAAGTCAAGATGTATTTAAACTGATGTTGCAATTGAAAGCATCTTAATATATTATAATTATAATCCTACTATTTACCGAAAGAGGTGAATGTGTTGACACGTGTGCTATTAATTGAAGATGATCCCTTGGTGGCAAAGGTAATCTTGTATTATTTAGATCAATCTGAAGACTATCACGTTACCTGGGCTAAGACAGGGGGAGAAGCTTTTGCTAAGGCAAGAGACAGTTATGATGTTATTTTACTTGACATACTCTTGCCAGATGTAGATGGAATTGATCTTTGTGTGCGCTTGAGAGAATGGCATGATTGCCCCATTATATTTATTTCCTGCTTAGACAGTAGCGATACTATTGTTCGTGCCTTAGAACTGGGAGGAGATGATTTTCTTGTAAAACCATTTGATAATAAAGTTCTTGAAGCACGGATACAAGCCAACTTAAGACGGTTTCACAATAAAATACAAACTCCTTTGAAGGAGCTAAAATGCGAAGATTTTACTTTGGATGTCAATAGGCATGTTGTAGTGAAAAAAGATAAGGAAGTAAAACTTTCCAAGACAGAATTTAGAATACTATCATTTTTAATGCAAAATCACGGAAAACATTTTACACCAAAAGAACTATATTATAAAATCTGGGGTGAAAAAACTTATGGTGACGCCCGCACCGTAATTGTCCATATACATAATATTCGTAGCAAAATTGAAGTAGATCCAGAAAACCCACGTTTGTTAAAGATGGAGTGGGGTCGGGGCTATTATTTTGACATGTCGGAAAAAAGTAGCAAGTGTAAATCAACTGATTAAAATTCTGTTAATTTTTTATACTGGTATGGTTAATATTTCTTAATTCCTTGAGGCTTTTTTGACAAGTTTCGAGGAATTTTTTATTTTTCGAACTAATTTTATATAAATTCATACGTTTTAGCTATATTTCTACCTAAAATTATAGCAGAAAAATTAATAATTTCTTAACATGAATTGTGTTATAATTTAATCAATCTTTAATAAGAAAGGATGGTATATATGCAAAAAATGTCCAAAGTAAAATTTAAGCAAGTAATCTCATTATTCTTATGTTTATGTATGATTTTTTCTATTGCAGGTTGTAGCCAGAAAACAGATGCTCCAGTTGACAAGGAACCAGAACCTATACCTGCTGAAGAAGAATTAGTTAACGGTACCTTTGAAGGTACTGCTCAAGGTATGCAAGGGCCTGTAACAGCTAAAATAACAGTTAAAGATAGTAAAATTACAGATATTGAATTTACAGAAAACAGTGAAACTCCAAACGTTACAGTAGTAGCATTTGAGCGAATACCAGCACAAATTATAGAACATCAAAGTTTAGCCTTAGATGCAGTAACAGGAGCAACCCTATCCAGCTATGCTATATTAAATGCCGTTGCTAATGCTGCTAAAGCAGCCGGATTAGATGTTGATGCATTAAAGGCAAATAAGGTAGCTGTTACTCCAAAGGAACCTCAAACATGGGATACTGATGTATTAGTAATGGGAGGCGGAGGTGCAGGACTTACTGCAGCCATAACAGCTGCTGAACAAGGAGCTAAAGTAATACTAATTGAAAAGGGTTCTGTACTAGGCGGTAATACAATGATGGCTGGAGCAGCCTACAATGCAGTGGATACAGAAGCCCAGAGCATTATGATACTTACAAAAGCGCAAAAAGCAACCTTAGATGAATACTTGGCACTAGACCCTTCTGATCCAAATCTTAAATTTGATATCTATCCTGAATGGGAAGAAGTATTAACAGAGCTTAAAGATGATATTCAAAAGTTTTATAACGAAAATAAAGGTAAAGAAGCAGGAGTTGACATGCCAGGATTTGACTCTGTGGCATTACATATGTGGCATATATATACTGGAGGACTACGCCAGCTTAATAACGGTTCATGGATTGCGCCTGATATAAAGTTAGCAAGGACATTAGCAGAAAATTCTTTAGATTCATTTAAATGGATGGGGGAAATTGGACTCAATGCATCCTATGGTAAAGAAGCTAATTATGGCGGAAACCCAGGCACAGGAACTGTTTTAGGGGCTATGTGGCCAAGAACTCACAGCTTTATGTCTGGGGCAGAACGTATACCTCATTTGGAAAAAGTTGCAAAGGATAAGGGTGTAACTATTTACACAGAAACAAAAGGGACTGAAATTCTAGTAGATGGTACAGGTAAAGTTGTGGGAGCAAAGGCAGTACAAACTGATGGTACAGAAATTACAATAAACACAACTAAAGGTGTTGTCTTAGCTACAGGAGGATATTGTGCCAATCCAGCAATGGTTAAACAATATGACCAATATTGGGGCGATGATTTATCAGATAGAACTTTATCAACTAACATGGGTACAAATGAAGGTGATGGTATAATAATGGCACTAGAAATAGGCTCCGATGTAACAGGCATGGAAGTAGCTCAAATGATGCCTTCATCATCTCCAGTTAAGGGAACTATGACAGATGGTATTTGGGCAGATGCTGCAGAACAAATTTGGATTGACGAAAATGGTAACAGATTCGTTAATGAATATGCTGAACGTGACGTTCTTGCAAAGGCTTCATTGGCCCTTGAAAATGGCATATTCTACATTATTTATGCCGGAAGAGGAGATGTAGGTAATCCTGAACAACTACTAACTGGTACTGAATATAATGAAAGAGTTGCAGCCATGGTTGAAGGTGGACATATCTGGTATGGAGAAACCCTTGCAGAATTAGCAGAAGCAACTAAAACACCAGCTGCAGGTTGTGCTCCAGCCTTTACTGAAGAACAACTTCGAGCAACTATTGAGAAATACAACAGCTATGTAGCTGCCCAGCACGACGATGAATTTGGCAAAGAAGTATTAGCTGGTGCTATTGACCTTGACTATATAGATGCTACCGAAGGTGTTGGAATTTGTATAAGTCCAAGAAAGGCGTCCCTGCACCATACAATGGGTGGCGTTGTAATAGACACTGAAGCTCATGTTCTTAATACAGAAGGTAATATTATCCCAGGTTTATGGGCTGCAGGAGAAGTTACAGGCGGAATTCACGGTGGTAACAGATTAGGTGGAAATGCTATAGCAGATATATTTACTTTTGGACGTATTGCAGGAATGAACGCTGCACTGGGCAAATAGAATATATACAACAGCACTCTCCTTTTAGGAAGTGCTGTTTTTTATTGAGAACTAATTTAAGGTATGATAAAATAAATACAATTATTGCATAATACTATAAGGAGACAGCAAATGAAATATACTATTAAAAATCATGAGATTTCAGCTTATAACGAAAGTAGGACAAGTGATTTCCCCAAGTACACTTCTCAGTTAATTAATTGGGCAAATCAAAATGCACAAGGAACCAGACCTAAAATTGTAGGTCAAATGTCAGAATTATTTCCTGAATTTGGTGAATCAACGGATAATATCACCATTGACAACTGGGAAAAGTGGTACTTAGACAAGTATCCAGATGCCATAGAAAATGCAACAAAGAAAATTTATGAACAAGTAGAAAATCTCAAAGAAGCCATAAAGCTTATAGATAAAGATATGGTACGGGACTGGGTTACTGATTTAGTAATAAACAGAACTTATAACGGCATGTATGTACAAAAGGCCATCTTAGCTTCCCTTGCCGAAAGAGTGGATAAAGAATACAGATTAGCCACACCAGCTGAAGAATCCATGGGTATAGACGGTTATGTGGGAGAGGTTCCCTACTCAATCAAACCAGATACCTATAAATCCATGAATCGACTATCTGAAAATATTCATGTTAAGATGATTTACTACACAAAAACTAAGACAGGCATAAAAGTCGAGGTAGAAGAATAACCGGAGATACTCCGGTTACTCTGTTTTAGGCAATGATTTTAGAAATTTCTCTTTGTTTGAATATTCATAAGAAGTATCAACATCAACATATCCGGTACGGACTAAGTGATTATTGATAAAAGTCCTATTATCTAAGTACAAGTAGCATAGTATGTTATTGTTTTTATCGAATTTAACAGTGTCAAACTTCATAAAAACTTTTCTTTTATTAAATTTTTCTTTTAAAAACTCTATTGCTTCTGATTCAGTTTCTTTTTTAGTTTTTATTCCTATAAGTTTAACTTTCTTATTGTTGCTTAGAATTAGCTCTTCTGGAGACAATACTTCCTTTACAGTAAAAAGCTCCTCTTTTTTCTTGGTGTTTCTATCTATCTTTGACCCGAAGGAATGCTTCTTAATATCAACTTTTTTATCCATTTTGTGAGGATCTTCAAATATATAGGGTAAATCATCGAATGAATATGCGTTACTGTCATTGTCTTCTTCAATAATAATTTCGCTTTCCAGTAAACTTAACTGGTTTCCCCCTAATTTTTCTTTAATTATGGGTATGAATTCCCTGTTAATTTCATAGCCTATGGAGTTTCTACCTAAATTTTTGGCTGCCAAAGAAGTTGTTCCACTTCCTAAGAAGGGGTCAAAAACCGTTTCTCCTACAAAGGAAAACATCTTTATTAGTCTCTTGGGTAGTTCTTCAGGAAACATTGCAATATGCCCATCCTGCCTGGTTCCCGGAAAATACCAATGGGATGAAAAATATTCCTTCCATTCTTCTTTGGACATTTCAGACATCTTTTTTTGTTCAGGAGTTGGTTTTGGGGCATTCCCCAATTTCTTAAACACTAAAATAAATTCATAATCTATTTTTAATATTCCATTTCTGGGATAGGGATAACTTCCCATAATTGCTCCACCGCCACTAGTATTCATGGTAGTGGTTTTCTGCCAAATAATTGCTCCCATGTAATCCATGCCTAAAGTTTCACAGAAGCGAATAATCTCCGTCCTAATAGGAATAACCTTGTATCTTCCATAGTAGACGGAACGGGCAAACTGATCCCCTATATTTATACACATACGACATCCGTCGGATAGTATACGGTAACATTCCTGCCAAACCAAGTTTAAATTATTTATGTATTCTTCATAGCTGTCATTAAACCCTATTTGATCTTCTGTACCGTAATCTTTAAGCTGCCAATAGGGGGGTGAAGTAATTATAAGTTGTACTGACTTATCCGGTATTCTACTTAACCTTCGGCTGTCACCTATTACAATTTTATGTTTAGTCATTTAACCTTCCTTTTAAAGATTTTAGTAATATATAGTTGATATTCCCATTATAGCATTCTTACACAAAATTATCAATTGCCCATTCCTAGGGTTAAAGAAAGCAGCTACTTAAGAGCTGCCTTATAATTATTATTTTAAGTTTTCCAATAAAGTTTTTACACCTATTCCAATTTCATATTTATAATTTAATCTAATCAATGTTCTTTCAATAGCTGCCATGGTAGCATATACAGTGTGGTCGTCAATATTGCCCATATGACCTATTCTAAACATCTTACCTGCATAAGGACCTAATCCTCCTGCCACCATTACTCCTTCTTCTGCTAAAATCTTTCTGAATTCTCCATCTTCTATTCCTTCAGGGTATAGGACATTTGAAAGAGTGGAACATCTACATTCTTTTTTAGCCAAGAGTTCAAATCCCAATGCTTCTAAGGAAGCGTTGAAAGCATCAGATACCCTTTTGTGTCGTTCATATCTTTCTTCAATTCCCTCTTCTTTTATAAGTCTTACAGATTCTTTAAGGGCCCAAATCATATTAACTGCTGGAGTAGCAAAATACTTTGTTGGATCATTCATAATAGGTGTCCACTTTTCAAAGTCTATGTAGTATTCAGGAATAGTAGCCAGGGATTTTCTTCTCTTTAATGCTTTTTGTCCTGCCCATAAAATTGCAAGTCCAGGAGCAACTCCAAAGGCTTTTTGAGAACCGGTAAGTAATATGTCTATACCCATAGTATCCACATATTCTCTTTCTCCTGCTGTAGCAGCAACTCCATCAACAATGTATACTGTATCTGGGTATTTTTTTATTATTTCACCTATTTCTTCGATTGGAGCACGAGCTCCTGTTGAAGTATCTACATGGGTTACTGTAATAGCACTATAATTTTTTTCTTTTAGTTTGTTTTCTATCATATCAGGAGAAACAACATCTCCCCATTCAGCGGATAGCACATCTACATTAAGTCCTTTTCGGGTACAAATATCAATAAACCTGTCACCAAAAAATCCATTGGAAACTACCAATACATTATCTTCTCTTTTAGTTACATTAGCAATTGCCATTTCCATCGCCATTGTACCACTGCCAGCTACAACGAAACATTCACCATCAACTTTCCACATTTCTTTTAAGTCAAGGATTAATTTTTTAAAATCTTTTACAAATTCAGGGTCTCCAAAGGCAACTGTTTCCCTCCCCATTTCGTCATTTATAGATCTTACCGTAGGTGTCGGTCCCGGGATCATTACTAATTTTCGATTTTTCATAACGTGGCTCTCCTTTAATAATTAAATTACTATATTAATTAAATACATTATACAATTTCATACTTTATCGGTCAATGAAATATCACTACTAAGCTTTAGGAAATGCTAATTCATGCTCGGCTTTAATCATAATAACTTTGTCATCTTCTAAGAGTAATGTATCTCCAACCGGAACAATTATATCATTATCTTTCCGTTGCACCATTATAATGAGATGATCAGCTGGCAGCTTTAAGTCTTTGATATATTTATTTGCCCATTTATGACCACTTGGTATAGTAAATTCAATCAGGTCCTGTCCACTTTCATCGAAGTGTAGTTTTCCACCTAAGACAACTATATCATTTTCTTCTATGGTTATATGGCCTCTGGGAACAATTGTTTTGCCATCCCTTTCGATCTTTGCAACAATAAAGTCAAATGTAAGATTTAAGTCCTTTACCTGGCGTCCTATTAAGTTGCTTTCAGGATGGATTTTTGTTTCTAAAAAACCTATCCCCGTCTTGAATTGATAGTAGTTAAAAGTTTGTAATACCTTATCATTAGGATCTAACATATCCCATCGGTTTGATGCATATGGCATCAGGGAACCTTGAATCAGTGCCGAAAGAACACACATACCAAAAATAATATGATAAACATCTACAGAAAGATTTGCAGGACTATTCACAACTAAGATGGCAAAAGCAATAGCAGCAGCACCCCGAATGCCAGCCAAAGAAATAATATTTAATTGATTTCTTTTAAGGCGGAAGGGTAACATGAGACCATAAACAGTTACTGGACGAGCAATGATGGTCATAAATAACATCAAAGCAAGTGCTATTGGAAATGTTTCAATAAATCTCAGGAAATTAGACAATAAGCCTAGTATGAAAAACAGACCAATTTGCATAATTTCGGTAAAACCATCAAAGAAAAAAATTATCTCACGCTTACCACGGAATTCCATATTTCCAAGATAAATTCCTAAAATATATAGAGCTAAGTATCCATTGCCACCGATTAAATCTGTTACAGCATAAGTGATAAGCATTATAGAAGACATAAAGACAGCATAAAGACCATCTGCTCCTATGGAAAATTTTTTAAGTAATTTTCCCACTAAAAAGGCAATACCAAAACCCATAATAACTCCAAGAGCAACCTGGGACAGAATCATAAGGGGAATAGATACCCCCGACCCTAAGTATACTGACAGAAACAACATAGTCATTGTATATGCTGTTGGGTCGTTTGAACCACTTTCAAGCTCTAACAATGATGCCGTATTGTACTTTAAATTCAATCTTTTGGAACGTAAAATATTAGAAACACTTGCATAATCAGTAGAACCGATAATAGAACCGATAAGCATACCTTCTATTAGGCGAAAACCTAAAACATAGTGAGCGAATAAACCTGTAAGTAAGGCAGTAGCAACAACACCTAATGAACTAAGTACAATAGCTTCCTTGGCCACAGGTTTTGCCATATTCCAATTAGTGCCGAAACCACCATAAAACATTATAACCATAAGTGCCACCTTAGCGAAACCATCAGCAAATTTGTAATCTTCAAATTCAAAACCTATAGCGCCAAAGATCATACCTAAAACAATAAATAAAAGTAGTGCTGGTATACCATGTTTATTAGAAACACGAATAGCAAAAAGTGCTAATATTAAAATAATACCTACGATTAAATAATGCATATGTCCTCCTTTCTTTATCCCGTCTCAATTATTTGCATAACTAATAATAACATAAACTTTAAAAAAAGTAATTACCTAAAACAAAATAAGAGCGGCTTCTATATGGTCCGCTCTCTTATAAGTTCATAAACAGCTACTCCCACTCAATAGTAGCAGGGGGTTTTGGAGAAATATCGTAAACTACCCGGTTTACATTTTCTACTTCCTTTACTATTCTACTACTTACTTTTTCTAAGACTTCATAAGGTATTCTTGCCCAGTCCGATGTCATGCCGTCTGTTGAGTTTACAGCTCTTAAGGCTATGGTGTGGGTGTAAGTCCTTTCATCGTTCTTTACACCTACACTTCTGATATTTGGCAGAAGGGCAAAGTATTGCCAGATTTCGTTTTGAAGCCCTGCCTTTTTTATTTCATCCCTAAAAATATAGTCAGCTTCTCTTACTATTTCTAATTTTTCTTCTGTTACTTCTCCTAATACACGAATAGCAAGGCCAGGTCCTGGGAAAGGTTGCCTTTCAACAATTTCTTCGGGAATTCCCAATTCTCTTCCCACCTGACGAACTTCATCCTTGCGCAGTTCCCTAAGAGGTTCTAATAATTCAAAGTCAACGTCCTCAGGAAGCCCTCCTACATTGTGATGACTTTTTACCAAGGAAGCCTTATCTGTTCCGCTTTCAACCACATCAGAATAAATTGTACCCTGAACCAAGAAATCAATGGAACCAAACTTATCCTTAAGTTTCTTTTTTTCTTCTTCAAATACCCGTATAAATTCTTCACCTATTATTTTTCGTTTTGCTTCAGGGTCTGTAACTCCTGCCAATTTGCTAAGAAATCTTTCCTTAGCATTTACACGGATTAAGTTCATGTTAAACTTTTCTTTGAATATTTTCTCAACCTGATCTCCTTCATCTTTTCTTAAAAGACCATGGTCAACAAATACACATATTAAATTTGAATCTATTGCTTTATGTACCAGTACAGCTGCAACAGATGAGTCAACTCCTCCGGACAAAGCACATAGGGCTTTTTTATCTCCAACCTGATTCTTTATCTTAGAGATTGCATCTTCAGCAAATTTTCTCATAATATTCTCCCTTTACTGGATAGTTTTTATATAAGATTATCAAAAATTATTTATGGTGTCAATTAATTATTCATTTCAAAGAATAAATTTTAAAGGACATTCCTGCGAATGTCCTTTGTGTTAACATAAATTATAGTATGTTATTTTGTATATCTTAAAATAGGTTTTCTTGCTGCTGTTGCTTCGTCTAATCTTGAAATAACAGTAGTATGAGGAGCCGATTTTACCAGTTCTGGATTGTTTTCTGCTTCCTCGGCTATTTGTCTCATAACAGAAATAAATTCATCTAAGGTTTCCTTGGTTTCACATTCCGTAGGCTCTATCATCATTGCTTCCTCTACAATAAGAGGGAAGTAAATTGTAGGAGGATGGAATCCGAAATCCAAAAGTCTTTTTGCTATATCTAAGGTGGTTACTCCGTTTTTTTCTTTCTGCCAAATTCCAGAAAATACACATTCATGCATACACTCTGTATCTATGGGCAGGAAGTATTTATCCTTTAGCTTGTTTTGTATATAGTTTGCATTTAATACAGCATTTTCAGCAACTTCTCTTAGTCCTTCCGGCCCCATGCTAAGTATATAAGCATAGGCTCTTACTAATACTCCAAAATTGCCATAAGCAGATTTAACCTTACCTATGGATAAAGGTCTATCGTAATCAAGATAATACTTATCTCCCATTTTGGAGACCACTGGAACAGGCAAAAACTCTGATAGATGTTTTTTAACTCCAACTGGACCTGCCCCCGGTCCTCCTCCGCCGTGAGGTGTACTGAAGGTTTTATGCAAATTTAAATGTACTATATCAAATCCCATATCCCCAGGTCTGGATATACCTAAAATTGCATTGGCATTTGCTCCGTCATAGTACATTAAGCCTCCTGCTTCATGAACCATTTCAGATATTTGTAAAATATTTTCATCAAATAATCCCAAGGTGTTTGGATTTGTAAGCATAAATCCCGCTATGTCATCTCCCATCAGAGATTTAAGGGATTCCATATCTACTAAACCTTTTTCATTTGATTTTACTTCCACTACATCAAAACCTGCCAAGGCAGCAGATGCAGGATTGGTTCCATGGGCAGAATCAGGAACTATTATCTTAGTTCGCTTTTCATCTTTTCTATTTAAGTGGTAATCTTTTATTATCATTAACCCTACCAATTCTCCCTGGGCTCCAGCTGCCGGCTGGAGAGTAAACTGATCCATACCAGTTATTTCAGAAAGCATACCATCTAGTTCATACATTAATTTTAATGCTCCCTGAACAGTTTCTTCCTCCTGGTAAGGGTGAATTTTCGTAAATCCATCAAATCTTGCCACTGCTTCATTTACTTTGGGATTGTACTTCATGGTACAGCTTCCCAGAGGATAGAATCCAGAATTGACACCATGATTTCTTTGAGACATTCGTGTAAAGTGACGAACTGCATCCAGTTCACTGACTTCCGGAAGGTCAGGTGATTCTTTCCTTAAAAATTTACTGTCTATCAAGCTGTCAACTGGAGCTTCCGGTACATCACACTTAGGAAGTGAGTATGCTTTTCTACCTTTTTTACTTATTTCAAATATTAATTGCATACTATTCACCTGCCTTTCTTACAAATGTGTCAATTTCTTCCCTAGTTCTCTTTTCTGTTACGGCAATTAAATAACCATTCTTTAAATGAGGATAGTCTTTCTCAATTTTGTAACCACCAATAATATTATTCTTAAGTAGTTTTTCATTCAATAGGCTTACAGGTTCTTCACTGATTACAACAAATTCCTTGAAAAAGGGTGCAGTAAACAGAGGCCTAAATTTCCCTGTCTTAATTAATTCATTATAAGTATAGTGAGATTTATTAAGACATTGTTCTGCAACTTCTCTTAGTCCTTCCTTACCCATAAATGTTAAATACATGGTAGCCTGAAGGGCATTTAAGGCTTGATTTGTGCATATATTGGAAGTAGCTCTTTCTCTTCTTATATGCTGTTCTCTGGTTTGAAGAGTAAGTACAAAGCCCCTTCTTCCATCCTTGTCTGTAGTCTGTCCTACAACTCTTCCCGGCATTTTCCGCATAAGTTTTTCAGTTACAGCCATGAATCCTAAGTAGGGACCTCCAAAATTCAAAGGATTACCCAAGGATTGACCTTCTCCTACAGCTATATCAGCTCCCATTTCTCCAGGACTTTTTAATATTGATAATGAAATAGGATCTGCACTTACCGTTAAAAGACTTTTGTTTTCATGAGCTATTTCTGATATTAGTTCCACATCTTCGATTATACCGAAAAAGTTAGGATTTTGCACAATTACAGCTGCCGTATCCTTGTTTATTTTCGATTTCAAATCATCTAAACTTACCTGCCCATTCTCATATGCCAATTCTTTTACAGTAATATTTCTATACTTAGCATATGTATATAAAACTTGTCTACTCTCTGGATGTACTGTACTAGCAATTAAAACTTCTTTTCTCTTAGTCGTTTCACAGGACATAAGTGCAGCCTCCGCCAAGGCGGATGCCCCGTCGTACATGGATGCATTTGAAACAGGTAACCCCGTTAATTCACTGATCATGGTTTGATATTCAAATATTGCCTGGAGCGTTCCCTGGCTTATCTCAGGTTGGTAAGGGGTATAGGATGTATAAAATTCCTGTCTCAATATTAGCTGATCTATTGGTGAAGGTGTGTAGTGGTCATAGGCACCAGCACCTAAAAAACATACATACTCATCTGTATTTTTATTTTCTTTGGATGTAGATTTTATACTTTTTACAAGTTCCATTTCTGACAAAGCTTCTGGTATGTCTAATTTTTTTCTTAACAACACTGAGTCAGGAACAGATTTAAAGAGGGAACTTATATTTTCATAGCCTATTTCCCTAAGCATCTGTTCTCTGTCTTCATTTGTGTTTCCAATATACCTTGTCATATTAACTCCTTTATTCACACAACTCTTTGTATTCTTCTGCTGACAAAAGATCATCTACTTCCGTAGGCATACTCATGTCAATTGCTACTATCCATGCATCATAGGGTGATTCGTTAATCAGTGCAGGATTATCTTCCAATTCTTCATTAACTTCTACTACAGTCCCTGAAATAGGAGCGTATACATCTGATGCTGCCTTCACGGATTCTAATACTACAAATTGGTCTCCCGCTTCCACTACAGTTCCAATTTCAGGTACTTCCACATAAACAACGTCTCCTAATTTATCCTGAGCATAATCTGTTATTCCTATATAAGCCTTGTTTCCTTCAACTCTTACCCATTCGTGTGTTTCAACATATTTTAATTCTTCTAATAATTTCATTTTTCTTTCCTCCTGTAATATATATTATTAACCATTGAAATCATATAAATATGCTATATTATACATACCCAATATATAGTTTTTAATTCCTATTTAATATTACTAATACTATGAAACCTCAATCGTATATGATATGGTTATTTTTTGTATTTTTTTGAATAGAATGGTTTTTTTATAACCTTAGCTTTTAAGCTTTTCTTTCTGACTAAAACTTCAATTTCTGTACCTATTTTAGTATAGTCACTGTCTATTAATGCCAAACCTAAGTTTTTCTTTAATGTAGGAGAATAACTTCCTGTTGTAACATAGCCAATTTTTTCTCCTTCAGCAAATATTTCATAGTTACTTCTTGGTATACCTCTGTCAATCATTTCAAAACCAATGATTTTTCTTTTAAGGCCTTCCTCTTTTTGCTTAGCCAAGGCCTCCTTACCAATAAAATTGTCCTTATTTAATTTTACACAAAATCCTAACCCTGCTTCCAAAGGAGTAATGTTTTCATTTAATTCATTACCATACAAGGGCAGGGACGCTTCAAATCGTAAAGTATCTCTGGCACCTAATCCGGCAGGAATCAGTCCTTCATCTTTACCTGCACTGAGCAAAAGCTCCCACATTTCTTCAGCCTTTTCAGCGGCAAAATAAAGTTCGAAACCATCTTCTCCGGTATAACCAGTACGGGAAACCATAGTTTCTATATCTCCTATTTTAATGTCTTTAAAACGATAAAACTCAATTTCGTTTAAATCTGCAGGAGTAGTTTTTTGTAAAATATTTTGTGCCAGGGGACCCTGCAAGGCTAAAAGAGCATACTTAGCGGAAATATCTTCTACTTTTACATCTTCAAGTATATTTTCTTCAAGCCAATTAAAATCTTTTTCCGTATTTGCCGCATTCACAACCAACAAATATTCCACATTGCTATATTTATATACTAAGAAATCGTCAATAATTCCTCCATCGGGACGACACATAGTAGTATATGCAATTTGATTATCTTTAAGAACTGATATATCATTGGTTAATACCCTCTGCAGAAATGTCTCTGCATCTTCACCCGTAACCAATATTTCTCCCATATGGGAAACATCAAAAAGACCTGCTTTTGTTCTAACAGCTTCATGCTCTGGAATTATACCAGTATATTCAACAGGGAGCGCCCAACCGCCAAAGTCAATAATTTTTCCATTAAGCTGAATATGCTTTTCATATAAAGGTGTTTTTTTCATCCTACACTCCTTTCTATTCATGGTAATACAATTATGACAGAAACAATATGTATTGTCTCTGCCATAGCCATGTTCAGAGGATGTTTTGTATTCAACAACATTATAGAGCCAATATATTATCCTTGTCAACAATTATAAATTGTGAAAAAACTAATCATTTTAGCCTTTTTATGCCATTTGCCCTTGCAAATTATTCCAAGTTAAAACGGTCATATAAATGACCGTTTTAAGTGGCACTATCTAAAATTATTGTTATTTTTATTCTTATCCCTGTTGTTTAGTTTATTGTTATTTCTGTTATCATTCTTGTTTTCAAACCTGTTTTCGTTTCGATTTTCAAACCTGTTTTCAAACTTATTATCATTTTGGTTGAAGCAATTATCGCAATTGTCAATTCGGTTATTTAACCTGTTTTCATTTTTGTTGTTAAATTTATTCTTTTGGTTTTCGTTTCTTTTCATTTTACTTGCTCCCTTATTATAGTTTTATTGGATAAGATGATATTAGATGGTTTGCCACCTACAAGCATAGTATCTGTTTTGACAAAATAATTATTATGCCATTAAGTTCAAAATCCATTTCTTTTGCCCATCAGTTCTTATTTTTGTCAACTAAATAGGGAGCAAAGCAAATTTAAAATATAGCCGCTGATTTTAATAAAAAGATAAATAAAAAAATACTAAAAGGACTTATTACCGTAGAAAGGAATACAATTTGTCCAGCCAATTCGTGATTGCAATCACACTGCTGTGCCATAGTATAACTTGAAACAGCTGTTGAAGGTGCCACCATACTAAATAGGGCACATAATTCTACACCTCTGAAACCGAAAGCAACTGAAATTAGAATAACTATTGCAGGAATAATGAACAGTTTTCCCACAGTAACAACAGCTAAGTATTTTATATTCTTCCATATGTTACGTATTTCTATTGATCCTCCCAATGCCATTAATGCAGTAGGAGTTGCTGTTCTTCCAATATCTGAGATAGTTTTCACCAAGGGGTAAGGAAGACTTATTTTCATGAATGATGCTACTATACCCAATAAAGATCCAATTATTAATGGGTTTGTCAAAATACTAAGAACAGTTTTTTTGTAACTAAGTTTTTCATCTGTAAATACATCTAAAATTACTACTGCCATAAAATTATAAATGGGTATTATGATGGCTACGAGGGTGGTTACTACTGCTAATCCCTCTTCACCAAAAATGTTTGTGCTTAGGGGTATTCCAAACAGTATAAAATTACTTCTGTAAAGTCCCTGAATTATAACTCCCCTGTCTTTATTTTCTTTTACAAATTTGGGAACTAGTATAAATAGTATACCAATAGTAACAAAAACTATAATAACGGCAAAAAAAATAACTTTCAGGTTTATTTCATCGGATATTTCACTATTATAAATATTATTAAAAAGAAGAATAGGCAGTGTCACTTTGAAGGTAAAACTGTTTAAATCAGCTAAAAAATCCTCATTGAATATTTTTATTTTTCGGAGAAAGGCTCCTAAAAACATTAATATCAATAAGGGCATTACAACGTTCAAAGAAAAAATAAGATTATCCATGTCTACTCCTTTGTCAAATTCTTCTCTAATTATACTCCTTAATTTATGTAAAAACAATAGAGAAAAGGTTTGCAATATTACTAGCAAGCAAAAAAACCACCAATGGTGGTTTAATTTTTTAAAACATGTTTTACTCTATAGCCTTGTTCGTTAAGCTTTTTCTCTAATTCATCAGTTTCTGATGCTGTACATCTTATTATGATCTCTCTTACTCCATCTCCTGCGAACACTGCAATATGAGTTATATTGATTCCTAAAGATTTAAAAGTAGCTGCTATGTCAGCCATAGCACCAGGAACGTCTTTTGCTTCTATAGTTATACGGCTTCCACTGTCTTTGAAACCTAACAAATCAATAAGGGCATCGAATATATCACTTTCCGTAATTATTCCAACTAATTTATCATTTTCAACAACAGGAAGGGTACCGATTCTGTTTTCTCTCATTATAACTGCTGCTTCTTCCAACAGGCTGTTCGCATCAATAGTTATGATTTTCTTAGTCATAGCATCATTGACCGTCAATTTAGACAATAAGTAGTTTATTTCAAAAATACTTAAGGATGTAGCTTTAGTAGGTGAAACTTTATGAATATCGCTTTGAGTCAATATTCCTACAACTTTTTCTCCATCTACTACTGGAAGCCTCTTGAGACCTTTTTCTTTCAAAAGAGCTACTGCATCAGAAATCGGTGCATTAGCTTCAATGGTGTATGGATTTTTAGTCATTCTGTTTTTAACATACATAATTACCCTCCTAAATATGATTTTTGTATTTCATCACTTTTTGCCAATTCTTCGCCTGTTCCGGTCATTACAATGGAGCCTGTTTCTAATACATAAGCTCTGTGGGCAATAGACAATGCCATTTTTGCATTCTGTTCAACCAATAATATGGTTGTGCCTGTTGAGTTTATATTAACAATTATATTAAATATTTCTCTAACAAGCAAGGGAGCAAGACCCATGGAAGGTTCATCTAAAAGAAGTATCTTAGGTCTTGACATTAAGGCACGGCCCATGGCAAGCATTTGCTGTTCTCCTCCAGACAAAGTACCTGCCAGTTGTTTTTTACGTTCCCCTAAAATAGGGAATAATTCGAAAATATTGTCCATATCCTTCTTTATATTTGCTTTATCCCGTCTTAAGTAAGCACCTAACTCTAAATTTTCCACTATGGTCATAGCTGGAAATATTCTTCTTCCTTCCGGTACCTGGGACAACTTCATTTCAACTCTTTGAGAAGCAGATACATTGGTAATATCTTTACCTTCAAGAATTATTTCTCCACTGGTTGCTTTTTGGAGACCGGAAATAGTTCGTAGAGTAGTAGTCTTACCTGCACCGTTAGCCCCTATTAAAGTTACTATTTCTCCTTGGTTAACCGTTAAAGAAACATCCTTAAGGGCATGAATAACTCCGTAATGAACATTAAGATTTTTTATCTCAAGCATTTTACACATCCTCCCCTAAATATGCTTCTATAACTCTTTTATTGTTTTTGATTTCCTCCGGTTTACCAGAAGCAATCATAGTTCCATAATCTAAAACATATATTCTTTCACAAATTTTCATAACCAAGGACATATCATGCTCTATAAGCAATATGGTTAAATCGAACTCATCCCTTATTTTAGCAATAGTTTCCGTTAATTGTACCGTTTCATTAGGGTTCATACCTGCAGCTGGCTCATCTAAGAGTAATAGCACTGGCTTGGTTGCCATGGCTCTTACAATTTCTAAATGCCTCTGTTCTCCATATGGAAGATTCTTTGCAATTTCGTGTTTTTTATGAGTAAGCTTGAAAATATCCAATAATTCTTCTGCTTCTTTTTTCAGTCTTTCTTCTTCCTCATAATATTTATTGGAACGGAACAGGGCTGAAGGAAGTTTATAATCTACATTTTGATGCATTGCAATACGAATGTTATCAAGTACAGTTAAATCTTTAAAAAGTCTTATATTCTGAAAGGTTCTAGCTAAACCTATTTTAGTTACATGGTAGGGCTTCAGGCCAGATATTTCCTTTTTTTCTCCGTTTACATCCAATTTAATACTTCCTGAGGTAGGTGCATATACTCCCGTAAGAAGATTGAAAAAGGTAGTTTTTCCTGCACCGTTAGGGCCGATAAGTCCTATTAGTTCACCCTTTTCAATATGCATATTGGCATTGGATACTGCTGTAAGTCCACCAAAGGACTTAGTTAATTTTTCAACTGTTAATAGTGACATAGGACCCTCCTTTACTCAACTCTCTCATATTTTTTCCCAAACTTGAACATATCCGTAATTTCCTTTGTGCCCAATAAGCCCTGGGGCCTAAACAACATTATTACTATCAACAATAATGCATATATAATCATTCTCAAAGAGGATAAAGATTGAAGCAAGGTAGTAATTACCGCCAACAGCACTGCTGCAATAACAGAGCCTGTCATACTTCCCAATCCTCCAAAGACAACTATTACTAAAATGTCAATTGATTTCTGAAATCCAAACATAGTGGGATTAATGAAGTAGAAATAGGATGAATACAAAGCACCTGCAATTCCAGCGAAAAATGCACCTAAAGCAAAGGCCATTACTTTGTACCTAGTAGTATTAATACCCATGGATTCAGCAGCAATTTCGTCTTCCCTAATGGATATACAGGCTCGGCCTTGAGAAGATTTAACAAAATTGCTTATTAATATTAGTGTAAGAACAGTAAAAACATATAGCCACAACCAATTTGTAAACCTGGGTATACCATTTAATCCAGCGGCACCGTTAGTTATTTCCATATTCAAAAATACAACCCTTATAATTTCAGCCATACCCAAGGTAGCAATAGCCAAGTAATCACCTTTAAGTCTCAAGGTTGGTATACCTATTATTATTCCCACTATAGCTGCTACAATAGCGCCTAGAATAATACCAATTAAAAAACCTGTTGTAGATTTCATACTCATATTCACAAGGGCACCAGCATAGGCTCCTATAGACATAAAGCCGGCATGGCCCAAAGAAAACTGTCCCGTAAAGCCCGTTACTAAGTTCAAGCTTACCGCAAGAATTATATTTATACAAATGGTTGCAATAGTTATTTCATAAAAACTAGATATAACTTTAGTGGTTATAAGAACTTGGACAAGGGCGTAAATCGCTACTATTATAATTAGAGTCAATATGTTCCTTTTATTTAATACCTTCATACTACACCTTCTCCTTCGTATTCTTGCCTAATAAACCGGAAGGTTTTAAAATCAATATCAGGATTAAGAATGCAAATACCGCCGCATCTCTGTACATTGAATTACCATATCCTGAAACTAATGTTTCAAGCATTCCTATTGAAAGCCCTCCAATCATGGCACCAGGTATACTTCCTATACCTCCAAAAACTGCTGCAACAAAAGCCTTTAAACCAGGCATCATTCCCATAAGGGGATCGATAGAGTTATAATATATTCCAACTAACACTCCTCCTGCTCCCGCCAGGGCGGAACCGATGGCGAAAGTAAAGGAAATGGTATTGTCCACCTTTATTCCCATGAGCTGAGCTGCATCCTTGTCTGCAGACACCGCTCTCATAGCTTTACCTACCTTGGTTTTATTAACCACATATTGAAGGATTATCATTAAAACTATGGTAGTTAAAACAATGTATATTTGTTGCATATTTATAATAATGTTTCCGAATTTGAATACTTTTGGGGATAGTAATTTAGGATAAGATCTCACTTCCGGTCCTACAAAGTACATCATAGTATATTCCAATAGAAGAGAAACACCAATAGCAGTAATCAAAACTGCAATACGGGTAGAATTTCTAAGAGGTTTGTAGGCTATTTTTTCAATACTCATACCTAGAACAGCGCAAGTTACCATAGATATAATTAATGCAGGAATAAAACCCAAACCTAAATAAGTGGTTACTGCAAAACCCACATAAGCTCCTACCATGTATACATCCCCATGAGCAAAGTTTATCAACTTAATAATTCCATAAACCATGGTATAACCTAAAGCTACCAAGGCATAAATACTTCCAAGGGAAACTCCGTTAACAATTTGTTGCAAAAATTGATCCAAGGTTGCACCTCCTTTAGTTGCTATAAAACAAGTTAGCATATAATGCTAACTTGCCCTTTGTTACCTATTTTATTAATTAGGATCTACTTTAATACTTGATGATTGAACACCATTCTTCAACTCTATAACTACGATAGATTTAACTGGGTTATGATTTTCATCCATATCGAATGTTCCTGTTACACCTTCAAATCCCTTTGTTTCAGCAAGAGCATCTCTAATTGCATCTGGATCTGCAGAACCTGCACGTTTAATTGCATCTGCTGCCCATTTTCCCAAGTCATAGCCTAAAGCATTAAATGCATTAGGTTCAACGCCGTATTTTTCTTTATAGGAAGCTATAAAATCTTGTACTAAAGGATCTTCATCTAATGAAGAATAATGATTTGAGAAATATACATCCGTTAAAGCTTCCTCTCCTGCAAGTTCTAAAAGTACGGGAGAATCAAATCCATCAGCACCAAGTATTGGAGCATCTATACCTAAGTCACGAGCTTGCTTTATAATTAAGCCTGCTTCCTGATAGTATCCTGGTATAAATATTACATCAAAGTCTTTTCCTCTAATACTTGTTAATATCGCATTAAAATCTTTGTCATCCTTAACATATCCTTCTTCAGCTACTAATTGTCCTCCAGCAGCTTCAAAAGTCTCTTTGAAGTTCTTAGCAAGTCCTTTACCATAATCACTTGAAGTATCGGTAATCATAACTGCCTTAGTTGCATTTAAGTTATTTAGTGCAAAGTTTGCCATTGTTACTCCCTGGAAGGAGTCATTAAAACATAACCTGAATGCATAATCATAAACATTGCCATCAGCATCTATAGTAACTCCTACGTCAGCAGTTGATGATGATGAAAGTACTGGAATTCCATTGCTCTGTGCCACAGGAATAGTAGCCATGAAGTTTCCTGAAGTTGCAGGACCTAAACACATAACCACGCCTTCCTGAGTCATAAGTCTGGTAGCTACTGAAGTTGCTTCGGAAGATTCAGATTTATTATCTATTACCACGGGGATAATTTCCTTACCATCAATTCCGCCTGCTTCATTTATTTCATCAAAAGCCATCAGTATTCCGTCAACACTGGATTGGCCGTAAGATGCAACTCCTCCAGTAAGTTCATAGTTGATACCGACTTTAATTCCCTCTTTATCTGTATTATTGTTTGCTCCGTTTTCAACTGCATCGTTACCACAACCAATGAGCAAACTCATCACCAAAAGTATTGAAAGTAACGATAAAATAGTTCTTTTTCTCAATAATAACACCACCTTGTTTTATGTATTTTAATAGATATATTAATACAATTTAAGTTGCTTGTCAACAACAATTTATTTTTTTTGCCATATTACTATTATGCCCAAAAAACATAAAAAAAGCCTCCCGCATGGGAAGCTTATGGAAATGTACTATTAGCAGTGGTCGCCAATTCCTCCAACTCTGTCGCAGCTGCAGAACAATATTACTAATAGCAAGAAGAAGAATAGCAGGCTGTCATTATCTCTGAAACCACCAACTCCTCCTATTAAGCCATCATCTCCGCAGAAGCATGCAAGAACTACTAAAAGTAAGAAGAAGAATAATAAACTGTCCCCGCTGTCTCCTAATATATTGTTAAACATATAGAACCTCCTAAAAATAATTTTTCTATATATTATTCAACAGGACTGTCAAGTGTTACTTTATTAATCTTCATTTAATGTTTTTAAATAATATATTATTTTATCAAAAAAGCTGTTTCCCCTTCCATGATAGTAAGAATGTCTTGCTGGTGGATCTTTTCGTCTGTATCTATCAAGATTATCCCTGATATTTTCCATACTGCCTACCATATCCAGCAAGTATTCCTTGGAATAATCCTCCTCATAAAATTCATTGGTTAATTTGTTTAATAAATAATAAAGTTCTATTATGTCGTACATCTTACTGATAGCATCCCTGTCGTATTTTTTCTTGTCCAATTCCATCCCTCCATTTATTCCTATTATATGAAAACTTATTAAGGCTGATAGCACCCAAATTAATAAATTTTCACTTAAAGATTTGTGGAATACCCTCAAGCAATATATTTTTCCTTTGTTTTTATAAACCTTTGTTATATAATAGGATATATAAATTTTAGAGGTGGTAATATGAGAACATTCTTTAATATTATTATACTAGGACTTATAGGTTTATGTTCATCCACATACTTGTTTAACCTGTCCCCCATTGATTATAGAGGGACAATTGAAATACAAACTCCTGTCGAAGAAAGCACTTTGACTTTACAGACAACTGAAAAGGAATTACAAAACCCTGAATCCATAACAATTAAACATGTGTCTTCCAAGGAGGAAGTTATAAAAATTGTTACAGAAAGTATTTTCAATGTAGATATTTATAAGGACAATAAACTAATTGAAAGCAATGTAAGAAACTTAGAACTTATTTCTCCCTCTGTAAATACTACAATTTCAGTAAGTAAGGATAATCCCATTATTACCACTTTAAATATAAGTCAAAAAAATTTAAAATTAGAGGATGGAAAGTATACCTTTGTATTTACTTCAAATTTAATAGCTGATGGAGATAAATCATCCTTAACTATCACTGCTACCTATGATACAGGAGGGAAATATTACCCAGCTGTTAATGCAGCTCCCCCAGGAACAAAAGGTTTAACCCTTTACTTTGTAACTGAAAAGGACGGTCCCCTAATTCCTGTAACAAGATTTGTAGTTGAAGATAAGTCTATAACCAGAATGGCAATCGAACAACTTCAAAACGGTCCCTTAGATAATCAGCTCAAATCCGTTATAAAAGATGTTACCAACACTACCTACAATAACGGTAATGTGGTAATCGACATTCCAGCTTCCTATGAAGACTATAACAAAGAAGATATAGGAGAATTAGCCTATAATTCATTCGTAAAAACTATTTTTGCCGTTGACAGATACTGGCCTATATACAGCGTTACCTTTACCGTCGACAGAAACAGGATTGAAAAGTATTTTAACGGTATAGAAACAACTTCACTGCCTAACTTAGAGAAAAATTATTTAATTTATATGGCCTATAAGGCAGGAGACAGGTACTATCTCTTTGATTATGAATTAGATCTGGTAAAGGCAGGAATTAATGACAGGGATACTGTAGAAATTAAAGCACAAAAATTATTTGATGCCTACTATGATATAGATTTATCTTATGGAATAAACCCTGTACCTAAACTTACACTTAACAATACAGCTATGGAGGGGAGGACTCTTATCCTTGATTTTAGCGAAGAGTTGTTAAATGTTTATAAGGATAGAAACGACTTAAGACTAATGATGATTGAATCTCTTATGTATACCTTCACCACCATACCAGGTGTTGATAGTATAAAAATAACTGTTAATGGAGAAGAACTGAAAAATTTTGTTAAAGATTTGGATACTACAAAGATTTTGTATCCTCCAGAATTTATTAATCCGGAGTCAGTGGAAATAACGGAATAATATAAGGGTGTGAGATATCAATCTCCACCCTTTTTATTAAATTTCCAATAATCTTTTACCTGTAGGAGTGTTCTTGAACACTGCCAAAAATGCTGCCGACACTATTATTCCTATGGCTGACTGTACAATATTTCCCGGAATTTCACTGATGGTTGATAAGAAATTTCCTACTATTAGGGAACCTACCACATAGTAGGCACCAATCTGCCAAACACTTCCTAACAAGGCTCCTCCAATCCACCTATTCTTCATGCGGGTAGGAAGTCTTTCAATTACACTTCCCATAATTAAAGCCATAATAGCTTTTATTATAAATGTAGGAATTACATAGAAACTGTATCCCCCTATAAAATCTGCCAAGGAAGCACCTATAGCACCTGCCCAGGCACCATTTCTCTTGCCTAACAAAATTACTCCTAAAAATATAAATCCATCTCCCAAATGAGTATATCCCCCTGTTACAGGCGAAGGTACCTTTATTATAAACGTTGCAACGCAAACTAATGCTGCCAACAATGAAGTATACACCATTTCTTTTATTTTCTTATCATCCATTATATCACCGCCTATAGAATAGTAGCTATACATATTATATAATATTCTGTACTCTTTGAAAGATACAGTTTTTCATTTTGTTTAAATGACAGATAAGAAAATAAAAAAAATG
Source organism: Tissierellia bacterium (assembly GCA_012843025.1). Taxonomy (GTDB): domain Bacteria; phylum Bacillota; class Clostridia; order Tissierellales; family Sedimentibacteraceae; genus Sedimentibacter. The sequence goes on from DURT01000071.1 coordinate 23,705, forward strand.
CAGTTTACTGCATAAAAAACTGTGCACCCTCCTTCGACAATACATCACAAGCGTTACTCTTACAGTTAGCTCAAACCCAGCACCCTTGCGTCACACAAAATGATCTACTTACTGCTGCTTCCTTCCGGACCTGACAGGGTTCATAGGATTTTGTTGCGCAAGACCAAGTTCTCAACACCACTTGTAAAAGGCAGACCTCACAATGTAAGCCTCTAAGAGGGAATTCCACCTTGCTATAGCGGATTGCAAGTACAGGGCACCGCTACCTCCCCGTGTAGCACAGTACAAGAATAATATCACAATTCAAAAGTTGTGTCAATGTAATAATTTGCCGATTTACTTAAGAAGTTCTAAGGTTTTTTCCTCTTCAAATTGCTTTGTGTATAAATCGTAATAGTAGCCTTTTTTAGATATTAAATCCTTATGGGTACCTCTTTCAATTATTTTTCCATCCCTAACAACCAATATAATATCAGCACGTTTTATGGTGGAAAGTCTGTGAGCTATTATGAAAGAGGTGCGTCCTTTAAGTAAGTATTCTATACCCTTTTGTATAAGCTCTTCCGTTTGTGTGTCTACAGAAGATGTAGCTTCATCTAAAATAAATATTTTAGGATTTGCCAATATAGCTCTTGCTATAGAAATTAACTGCTTTTCCCCTGTGGAAAGTCTGTCTCCACCTTCCCCTACCTGGGTATCATAACCTTTTTCCAAGTTATTGACTATAGTATCCACCGAGGCAATTTTAGCCGCTTCCATTATTTCGTCTTCAGTTGCATCTAATTTACCATACCTTATATTTTCTCTGATGGTACCGGAAAACAAGTGAGGGTTTTGAAGTACATAACCTATATTGGAATGAAGCCACAACTGGGATCTTTCCCTGTAATCCTTACCATCAATTAATATTTCACCTTCCGTAGGCTCAAAAAACCTACAAATTAAGTTCACTATAGTACTTTTACCAGCTCCAGTTTCTCCAACTATAGCAACATTAGTGCCTGCAGGGATGTGAAGGTTAAAATTTTCCAATACCATTTCCGTGCCATCTGGATATTTAAAACTAACATTTTTAAATTCAATTTCTCCAACTATTTCTTCCCAGTTCTCTCTTTTAGGATGAATATTATCCCCATATTTTTCTACTACGCTATCTCTGTCTTTTATTAAAGGTTCCCGCTCTAATAAATCTATTACTCTTTCAATATTAGCCTGTAAAGAAATAATTTCTGAAAATGTTCTTGCCACATGCTGAATAGGCTCAAATATATTTATTGCATAAGAAAGAAAAGCAGAAAGGGTTCCTATTTGAATAATTTGCTCCATGGCTAACTTTCCACCCCTTGCCAATACTAAGGCCGTTAACAGGGAACCGAAAAATACGATTATGGGTATATATATGGCATTTAATCCTGCTAATCTAACTGCGGTAGACTCCATACCCCTGCTTATTTTTTTGAATTCCTTTAAGTTTTCGTCTTCTATTACCAATGTTTTGGAAGTCCTGGCTCCCATTATTCCCTCATTAAAGCTTCCTGTTATTATGGAATTCATTTTTCTTAACTTTCTGCCGGTATAGAGAATTTTTTTCTGAAAATAAACTGTAATAAAAGCCATGAAGGGAACTACAATCATTACGATTATTGCTAATTTAGCATTGAGCAAAAACATTGCAATAAAGGCACCTACTACATAGGCAAAGGACCAAAATACATCTACCAATCCCCACGCAATCATGGTACCTATTTTATTTGTATCGTTTAAAACCCTTGCCAGTATATAACCTACGGGAGTAGTATTGTAGTAGGCCAGGGAAAGATTCTGCAGATGGACAAATATTTCATTTCTTAAATCCATCCCTATATGCATTTCCACCTCTATTGCCATACGTGCGAAGACGATAATAGATAAGGTCAAAGTCACTAGGACCGTGGCATACAACAGAATATATTTATTTAATCCCTCCGTTGTAGCTTTTACTATGAAATTATCCACAGCATATTTTTGGAATAAGGGTATTGACAAGTCCAATACTGCACTAAGAAACATAAGTAGCATTATTCCAATTACTTTCCCCAGGTAGGGTCTGAAGAATCTGCTTATTTTCAACCAGGGCTTTATGTTAAAAGATTTATAACCTTCTTCCTCGTAAACCATTATTTTTCCTCCAATAAATTCATTTGAATATTGTAAATATCCTTATAAATTCCATCCCTGTTAATAAGCTCTTCATGGCTACCTAAGTCAGCTACTTCCCCCTTATCTAATACTAATATCATATCTGCTTCCATTAAAGTGGTAATTCGGTGGGATATTAATATAACTGTTGTGTTACTTTTATGCTTTTTCAGTTCCGAACGAATTTTTGCATCTGTATCGGCATCCACAGCAGATAAAGAATCATCAAATATCATTATGGGTGTTTTTCTAAGAAGCATACGGGCTATAGACACTCTTTGTTTTTGTCCTCCAGACAAGGTTACTCCCCTTTCCCCTACAATTGTATCGTAACCTTTTGAAAATCCTTCAATTGCCCTGTCCACTTGAGCTATTGATGCAGCTTCCTTTATTTCTTCCATATTAGCTTCTGGTTTTGCTATACTTATATTTTCTTTAATTGTCCTGGAGAAGAGAAAAGGTTCCTGAAGAACCATGCCTATATTTTTTCTTAAATGTTCCCTCTTTATATTTCTTATATCTACTCCCCCTATGGTAATACTGCCCATTCCTTCAGGCAAATCATATAAACGATTTAACAGATGCATAAGGGTGGTTTTTCCAGAACCGGTACCTCCTAATATAGCAAAAGTACTTCCAGCCTTTATTTTAAAGCTAACATTTTTTAGTACCGGACTTTTTTCATATTCGAAGGTAACATTTTTAAATTCAATATCCTTGTAAAGGTCTGGAGTAAGGGAATCTGGGCTGTCTTCTTCCTGAGGCTCCTTTAAAATTTCACATATTCTGTTTAAGGAAACCTTGGTCTTACTAAGCTCTCCTAAAATCCTCCCAAAACTTCTAAGAGGCCAGGAAATCATAGATGTATAGGTAATGAAAGCCATTAATTCTCCCAAAGTAATTATACCCTTAACCCCATAGACAGTTCCATAGACAACTATGACCATCAAGAGTACTCCCGTAACTAAATCACCTATTCCCCAATAGTATCCCAATTGGTACCCTAGCTTAACCCATAGTTCTGAAAAGATTTTGTTTTTTTCTGTGAATCTTTCTATTTCATACTTTTCCCTTCCAAAAGCCCTTACAACTCTTACGCCGGTTAAGTTCTCCTGTGTCCTGCTGAAGAGTTCACCCTCAGCTTCATCAGCTACTAAGAACTTTCTTGATAAAATACCATAGAAAATTGTAGTGTACAATATTACTAGGGGCATAAAAACCAATACTATCATAGTAAGCTGGTAATTCATTGAAAACATCAAAATAAGGGAGATTATTATCAACATTATAGTTCTGAACATTTCAATCAGTTGAGTACCGATGAAATTATGAACTATTTCCACGTCAGAAGTTGATCTTTGGATTATATCTCCCGTTTGATTTTTTACATGCCAGCTGTAGGGCAATTTCTGTATATGTTCAAACAAACTGTCCCGTATATTTTTTGTAATTCCTTCCGTTCCCTTGGCAGCTGTTATTCTGCCTAAATAATCACTTAAGGCTGTTACAAAGGCCAGTATTAATATTATAACTGCACAAACCCATAAATTCTCTTTAAAGAACTCTATGCCACCCATAAAATCTATTGTATTTTTAATGGGCTTTATGTAATTTAAGGGAACATCCCCAATAACAGAGTCTACCGTAAATCTTATAACTTGGGGCGTGGCAAAGCCTGCAGCCACTTTAATAATGGTTGCCACTGCTGATATTAAGAAAAATTTAATAAATCCCTTGGAATGAAGCAATAAAATTTTGAGATTTGACTGTTTCATATAAACTCCGTATTATATGGTGAAATCCTCTGTGTCTCCATTATAATTGTTAACATAAAATAAATAAGCAATATAAAATTGCTTATTTATTCTATTATAATATTGAATTTGTGTCAATAAATCCTAAGATTGTTCCTTTATATAACTTTCAAAATTTTCACTGTACTTTATAGTTCCGTCAGTAAAAACCCACATAGCTTCAGTACCTGGTAAAGAGTTAATAAATTCCATTCCTTCTTCAAAAGGCATGGCAAAAGTTGCCGTTGAAAGTGCATCCGCCATACCTGAGTCTTCGCAAATTATAGTAATTGCAGAAAAATACTCAGCTGGATACAAGGTATCTTTATCGATTATATGGTTGTATTTTTCACCATTAACAACATAGTATCTTTCGTAATCACCACTGGTTACCATGGATAAGTCATCAATTTTAACTAATTTTAAAATAGACTGTCCCCTAGGAGAGTTAGGATCTTGAACTCCCACATTCCAGGAATCCCCCGTAACTATATTGTTGTTAATTGCCCGAACATTTCCACCTACTGACAACAATCCAGAAGTCAATCCCTTTTCCCTTACAATTTTACTTACCTGTTCCGTAGCATAGCCTTTTGCTACAGCACCAACATCCAAGCTCATTAAAGGGTCTCTTAAGAATACCGTAGATTCCTCTTCATCAATGATTATATCTTCAATGTTCGTATGCTCAGCAGCCTTTTTTAGTTCTTCTATTGGGGGTAGGGATGCATTGTCAGGATCATCTATTCCTTCTGTTCTATATTCATGCCAAATTTTTAATACGGCTCCAAAAGCAATATTTGTCTCGCCATTTGTTTTCTCATATACTTCCTTGGAGAATTTAAGTAAGTCAATAATTCTTTGATCTACCTTAACAGGTTTTATTCCTGCATTGTCATTTATTGTTTTAATATTATTTATACCTTCATAATCGTTGTAAATATCATAGAGTTGGTGATATTCCTTTAAATTATCATAAATAACCTGGGCATATTCCTTAAACTCTTCCTTGCTATGGGCGAAACCTACAATCCTGGTTACCGTATCAAACAAAATTATAAATTCTGATTCGTACCTGACAAGTTCCTTTTCTTTACAGGAAGTTAAACTAATTAAAATTAAAATGACCATTAATATTGAAACAACTTTTCTTATCAACTTTCACCTCTTGAAGCTAAAGGGGCAATTCCATGCCCCTAAAATTAATTGCTATTTGCGTTAACAAATGCTTTTTCTATATTATCCTTGATGTCTATAATTCCTACTGTTACAGAAGATACTAAATCTTCATCTGTAGGATAACCACCTTCATCAACGGAAATACCTTTTATTTCTTCTACAGTCTTACCTACAATATACTCTGAAAACGCATCTGCCTGCTCATACCATTCTCTTCCTATGGCAGAAGCTCTCTTCATTCCGTAGTCTTCACCTAATTCCACCTTTGTTATTGGTGCAACAGATAAATCTGTAGTAATTTTACCTGTAGCATCAAAGTTAACATTAGACTGAGAAGCATCGATTATAGAACTTGTTACTCTGCCTTCACTATCAAATGTTGCTGCTGTGTAAGTGGAATAAGCTTGTGCTAAACCTTCAGCATCAGCCGTTGCATCTTTAGATTTAGAAATCTTTGTTGTAACTGCCAAGCCTAAATTATCGGAAGCTTTTGCTCCTAAATTCTGAGCATTAGCTGCTGCTTTTTCGATAGCTTCTACATAAGAATTAATTTTTATTGTTACTGATGATACTAAATCAGCTTCTGTTGGAACTCCTGATTCGTCAACAGCAATACTTTTAACTTCTTCTATAGTTTTTCCTTTTACATATTCAGCAAGAGCATTAGCTTGTTCATACCATTCTTTATCAATACTTGATACTCTGCCCATTCCGTATTCTTCTTTAAGTTCTTGCTTTGATTTATATACTGTAGATAGGTCAGGTACTATTTTACCTTCATTAGTAAAACCTATTACAGTTTGAGCAGTATCTATTTTAGTTTGCACTATTTTTCCGTCTTTGTCAATAGTAAGTGCAACAATTACTGAATCAGTTTGAGCTGCACCATCATTTTCTCCTGCATCCCTTGACTTTTGAATTGATGAAACTACTGCCAAGCCTGTTTTCACTTCATCATCTGCCAATGGTTCTTCTGCTGCCGGTTCTTCTTCTGGCTCTTCTGCTGCCGGCTCTTCTACTTTAGGTTCCTCTGTCTGAGGAGTTTCAACCTGAGGTTGTTCCTTTGTACATCCTACAAAAGCAAATAGGGACATTGCTAATACTAATAATAGTACTAATGATTTTTTCATTACTTTCCTCCATAAAATCATAATTTATATAATCAGCATTTCTGCTGGTTATAACTATGCACATGCTAAAATAAGCATAAAATTAACAAACTCTTCCATAGTTATAGGATGGTTAAAAATAACAAACGTTTTCGTTCAGTAATGCTGAACGGCGTTCTCGTTCATGCCTTAAATAAATGGATACTTAGATTCCTCTGTATCCTATGCTATAAGATATTTCCTTAGCTGCTTCTTTTATTATAGGTATTAATTGACAAATTTTTTCTTCTGTCATTCTGAAAGCAGGTCCTGTTGTACTTATGCTGAACTTCGCATCTCCATTATAATCGAAAATGGGTGCAGCAACACACTTTATTCCTTCAACAACTTCTTCATTGTCTATGGCAAAACCCTGTTCTTTCATTTCTTTTAATCTTTTGACGAATTCACATTTGTCAGTTATGGTATTGGGAGTATATTTGGGTATTTCTTCTGGCAGATAATTGTCTATTTTGTCCAAGTCTTGATAACATAATATTATTCTGCCATCTGCCGTAGTATATGCTGGTAACTTGGCCCCTATTGTAGTTGAAGTTTTAATGGACCTATTACATTCCTGCTTCTCTATCCAAACCACATCAGAACCATCAAGCATGGCAATATGCACTGTTTCTTCAATTTTCGAACATACTTCCTTAATTACAGGGAGTGCTGCACTCCTTATATTTAAGGAATTCATAACTATGTCACCGAATTCTATAAACCTTATTCCCAGCCTATACCTTTGCGTATTTTTATCTTGGCTGATAAAGCCGTGATGTTTAAGTGTTGTTAAAATCCCATGAACAGTGCTCTTGTTTAAATCTAATCTTTCGGATATTTCCGACAATTTTAGTTCTTTTTTTCCTCTGAAACATTCAATAATAGCAACAGCCCTATCTATGGCCTGAACAGTATTTCTTTTTTTCATATCCACCTACCCGCAAATTTTAGCACAATCATTTCAATAAATCAATAATAAATAATTAATTAACAAATATTTCTTTGATTGTCCAATAATTGGTTAACCCATCCTTTTTTCCGTCATTTTAAATAATTTAAATTGTACTGTTGATAATATTTCTAAAGCTGCAATACATGACAATTAATATTATCACCCGGCAAAAAAATTGTCAAAGGAAAAAAATATTAATTGATTGTCAAAATAAAAACCCACCCAATAGGGCAATCCAAATACTTTGGGCCTGGGAACCTTGTTTACAATAAAATTTTGTAGACATAGAAAGATAAATAGGTTAGTATATATAAAAATACATTAAGGAAGGGATAGCATGATTACAAAAGAAAAAGCATGGGAATTGCTGAAAAAATATAACAAGGAAGAATTTCATTTACAACATGCAAAAACCGTTAGCTTTGTAATGGGACATTTCGCAAAAAAATTAGGTTTTGCAAATGAAGTTGAATTTTGGGAAATAGTAGGGCTTCTGCATGACATTGACTTTGAAATGTATCCCGATGAACACTGTGTAAAAATGCAGGAAATACTTCGTGAAGAGGGAGTGGATGAAAATATAATTCGTTCAGCAGCCAGTCACGGATATGGCCTTACTAATGTTACTATTAAACCAGAGCACACCATGGAAAAAGTACTGTTTGCCACCGATGAATTAACAGGTTTAATATGGGCTGCTGCACTAATGCGCCCCTCAAAAAGTACCTTGGATATGGGACTTAAATCTTTAAAGAAAAAATACAAATCTCCAAGCTTTGCTGCAGGATGTTCCAGAGAGGCCATTAAAGCTGGAGCTGATATGTTAGGATGGGAATTGGATCATCTGTTAAATGAAACCTTGGAAGCAATGCAAGAATTCGAAAAATCAAGTAAACAGGAATAAGAATTATAAGGGACACCGAAGTGTCCCCTTAATATTTAATTAGCCGAAGCTGGCGATTTTTTTAGTTTCAATGACTCTTTCAATTTATTTCGTATTACAGTAAATAAGAGGCATGAAATTACTGTAATTGGTATAACGGTAAAGGTACATAATAATATTTTATTGGTAACTGATAAGAAGTTTTTTTCCGCATATGTTAGCATAATTGTTAAAACCAAGGGGTGCATTAAGTATATATAGTAAGAACTTTGGCCGAAAACTCTTATAAAACCATAAATATTTTTCAATTTTTCCTTCATTAACAAACCAAAGGAATAAACTAAGAATACAGATACAGAAGAAAAAACAAACCATATAGAAGTATAAGCTGGCGAGTTGTAATGAGAAACCATAGTATAAATTATACTCATAACCACATAGCCTGCTGCAATATACTTTGTATTTTTCTTCAACCATTCTAGGAACTTGTTATATTCCATAGAAACATAAATTCCCAACATATAAAATACCATGTATTTTAAGAACAATCTGTCGGAAAGCTCAAACCTTATAAATTCTGCAGATAAATATGTTATTATTCCAGCAATAATGAGAATAGTAACTTTCTTTTCAGATCTTTTTAAAATAAAGTAAAATATCGGCCCTACTAGGTACATTTGTACAATAATTATAACGAAGTAAAGATGGTAGGACATGGTGCCGTGCAATACTCTATCCACGAAGAAATTCATATCCCTGGTATAGTATCCATAATAAATATATACATTATAATAAATAACACACCACACTAAGTATGCTACTAGGACCTTGGACAGCCTTTTTTTAAGAAAGTCAAAATATTTAAACTCTCTGTTCTTATGACTGTAGCTATAAAAACTTGTAACACCACTTAAGAATATAAAGACGGGTGTGGTGAATTTTAAACATCTGTTTAAAAAAAGCATTAAAATATTTGGAAAACTTCCACTTATATACTCAGTTACTCCCGTTGCCGTTATATGTACTATCATAACTGCAAAGCAGGCAACAAATCTCATATAATCCAATTCATACATTCTGTTTGAATTAACTTTAGACATATAACCACTCTCTTAAGTTTTTTGTCTATTTTAACATGTAAAAAGGGAAAAAGCAATTAATGCTTTTTCCCTTAGTTAAAGATTACCGTTTCTATATTGTTTTAAAAGATAAATATATTTTTGCTCCGCTGCCTCAATCTTATAAATTGCATAATCAACTAAATCAGGATGAGAGACATTTTCAAAAATATTTTTTGCATCTTCCCATTCCTTTTTAGCTTTTTCAATGTTCATAAACATTTCATCTTTCTCTATATCTTGTTTTATTTTAAAGTTTTGAAAAATACTTTTTAAACTGATTTTATTCCGAATACTATTCATGGAAAAAACCTCCTATCCTTATTATTATAGACAGAAGGTTCCTTTTTATACCTATAATACCAATAGAAATTACCCCAATTTATGAATAATCAGTTACTATTTTCTTTTTCTAATTTCAATAAGTGCTCCTTAATATGGAGTCCTCCTCCATAACCTACTAATTTTCCGTTTTTACCTATTACCCTATGACAGGGAATAATAATTGAAATAGGATTTCTGTTGTTAGCCATACCCACAGCCCTGGATGCTTTTTCATTTCCCACAGCTAGGGCTATATCTTTATAACTTTTAGTTTCTCCATAGGGTATATTCATGAGAGAATTCCATACTTTTTGTTGAAATTCTGTACCCTTGGGAGATATGGGAATACTAAAAGTTTTCCTCCTACCCTCTAAGTATTCCTTTATTTGCCTGTAGGCTTCCTTTATGAGAGGGGTTTCTCTTACTTCCCCTTTTACATCTTCACCTTCAAAGAAAACATCAGTTATGGCATGTCCATCTTCTCCAATGCCTATTTTACCTATTATTGTCCTATAGTAATATATACTTTTCATAAGTTCCTCCTAAAGGAATATTTCCGGCTCTTTTCTTTCAGTAAGTTCAATTTCCAATTCATACTTATGTCTTAAATAATTTTCATCATCATAGTACTTGGCACTAACAGGACAACTTTTAATACAGGCTCCACACTTAATACATATATAGTTTAATTTGCTCACATCATTATAATCAATGGAACCCATAGGACATAAAGAGACACATAATTTACAGTCAACACACTCTTCATTAGTCTTAGGTTTTATTTTTCTGAAATCCACATCTTCCCCTTTTTCATTCTTGGGTTTATAGTATGGTCTGTATACTTCGTTGCCAGGTACAACTACGTCTTGTCCATTTTCAGAAGAAATTTTCGCATGGATTTCTTTTGCAAACATTCTTACCTTTTTTAAATCCTTTTCATCAGGTCTACCCTTAGCTAGTGTTTTAGAAAATGAATGTTCTCCTATAAAGGCACCGCCGGCTATAACTTTAAAACCATTATTATTCAAAATATCTTTAAGTTCAATTAATGCATCATCGTAGTTTCTGTTTCCATAAAGTACTAAGGCAACAGCCTTTGCCCCATCCGATTGAATAGTGTTCAAGAATTTTAACAGCACATTTGGAACTCTTCCTGCATATACAGGCAAACCTACTATAACTAAGTCGCCATTGCCAAAGTGTAAAGGCTTCTCTCTATTTGAAGGTAGGGTAAAATCATAAAAATATGTATCTGTTTTTAAGTATTTCGATAATTCATCTGCCAAGCTCGTTACTACCTTCTTTGTAGTTCCTGTAGCACTGAAAAAAACTCCGTTGACCTTGTTGTACATACTACCACCGCCTATATTTTTTACTTACATTGTAACAAAGTAAAAGGCCAAATACAATCCTTTCAAGCTCAGGTCACTTAATTCTACGGTAGTTGTGGTTTATGCTAATTTATTCAAAAAATACTCAGCTTCTGTTTGGCGGAGGGGTTTGCTGAAATAATATCCCTGAATTCCGTCACACCCTAACTCAGCAAGTACTTCCAATTGGTTCTTAGTTTCCACGCCTTCAGCTATGATTTCAAATTTTAAATATTGAGCTAATGTAACTATACTTTTAAATACTACCTTGTTTCTATTACTTTCAATATTATCCACAATTGATTTATCTATTTTTAAAGTACTAATCTGAAATTCTAATAAAGAGCTTAAATTAGAATATCCAGTACCAAAGTCATCTATGGCTATCTTGAAACCCTTTTCAATAAGCTCATTTATAATTCCAATGTTTTCATCGCAAGTTTCCATTAATGTTCCTTCCGTTATTTCTATTTCCAACTGGCAATGAGGAATACAATACTTTTTACAAAGATTCAACAAATTAGACATGAAATCTCTTCTCTTAAGTTGAATGGGAGATATATTTACAGATATGGTTTTAAATCTATAACCATTTTCTCTCCACTTGTAGGCTGTTTTTAAAGTTTCTTCCAATACCCAGTTACCTATGCCTACAATATATCCCTTACTTTCTGCTATAGGAATAAATTCATTAGGGGGAACATTGCCTAATTTATGGTTATACCACCTTAAAAGCACTTCAAAACCAGAAACTCTATTACTTAAAATATCCATCTTTGGCTGATACTGCAGGTACAATTCATTATTAACAATTGCATTTACCAGTTCAGTTTCTATTAAAGCTTTTCTAAAGTAGGATTCTGATACCTGCTTATCAAAAAATGTACATATATTCTTGCCTAATTGTTTAGATTTTTTTACTGCAAAATCACAAAATTTTATTAACTCATCTGCATCGGAACTATCATCAGGAAAAATTGTTACTCCTAAACTTAATCTAATATTAAAATAATGTTCAAATACTTTAAGAGGTTTCTTAAAATGTTCATATATTTTATTACTCAATTCCTCTACTTCTTTTATACCGTCAATACTAGGCATTAGTATTATAAATTTATCTCCATGCCACCTGGCTAATTCTTGATGATGTCCAAGTAAGGAGTTAAGAGCTTGAGAAAAATGTATTAAAACATCATTTGTGAACCAAAAACCATAGTTGTTAACTAAAGCTTTAAAATTATCAATATCGATATATATCAGTGCACCACGTTTCTTATGGGCTTCAGCTGCCTTAATAGAATTTTTGAGTTTTCTGATAAAAAATTTGTCATTAATAAGGTTTGTAAGGGGATCGTGTCCTTCATGAAGTTTATTACCTGTAACATTAAACATTATTACGTGGAGTATCCTAGACCCCATAACTTCAAATATTTTTCCCCTAACCAAGACCCATTTAATCTCTCCCGTCTTGATCTTAACCCTAAAGGTACTAAAATAAAATATTGTAAGACCATTGAGGTAATCCTCTAAGTCCTGCATGGCTAAATCTTTATCTTTATCGTAAACTATAATATCCAAAAATTCAGCTATATTCTTAGCTGTATGTAAATTGTAGCCTGAAATCTTTTCTGCAATATACATTTCATCATTGTCCATGTTCCACTTGCAAATTCCAATATCACCTACTTTTAAGGCGTGTTGGTATATTATGTCAAATTCCGCTGTGTCTGCTTTATATTCGGTATTTATAGACATACTATCCTCCTTAAGCAATGGAAATATGTATATATAATACCCTTATATTCTAGCTTTCTAAACTTTTTGTTACATTTTTTTACTTTTTTTATAGTTTCTTCATTGAAACAAAAAAGATCAGTGAAAACTCACTAATCTTTTATTGTGATACCGCCGCCACTTATAAAGTAAGATCTATATCATTAATTAATTCTGTAAACTAAAGTACATTGCTGGTGAACCGGAAAAGAAGCTGCCTTCTTCAAATAAAATATCTTTTTTCATTTTTACTTGTACCTGGTTCAATATTTTAATTAAACCAGTTCTTTCATGTTCATCAAGTTTAAACTTAATGCCATACTCATACAATCCATTCTTTTCTCTTATTCTTACAGGACTTCCATAGAATTTCATCTCAATCCCTAGTAAATTGGTAGTAAATAACATAGAAATATCTTTGTCAATGTGCAGTTTAATATTTGATACATATAAGAGCCCTCCCGGTCCTATATTTTTAATTAGAACCTTAGTATTTCCCACATTAATGTTCTTACTTTTAAAACTTATTACCGTCATTTTAGCTTCCAAGGGTTGATGGAATTTAATTCTAAAGTACTTACGTCTGTCCTTAAGTTTTGTTATGGAAGAATTGTTTGCAAAGGATGGCATGCACTTTCCTCTGTCCAGTTCTATTTCGAAACTTTCTGCCGGTATAGGATTACAATATAAATACCCTTGTCCAGCATAACAGTTTTGCCCCCTTAAATAAAGCAATTGATCCCAATTTTCTATCCCCTCTGCAACTAACTTTATGTTAAGTTCCTTAGCCATATTAATTATTGTCTTGGTTAATAAACTGTTTGTTTTATCTTTCATAACTTTATTTATAAAAGACTTGTCTATTTTTAAAATATCAACTTTAAAAGAACTTAAATGTGAAAATGATGAATATCCTGTACCAAAATCATCAAGAGCTATTTGTATGCCGTAAGATTGTAACTTCTTAATGCTATACATCATTCTTTCAAACTTACTTATTATAATATTTTCTGTTATTTCAATAATTAAAAATTTAGGGTCCAAATTATATTCATTAATTATATTAATTATATTTCCTACAAAATTATTTTCTGAAAATTGAGTAATGGAGAAGTTAACAGAAACTTTTATACTTGATTTCTTGTTTTTTATCCATCTTTTATAATCAGAACAAACATCTCTTAACATCCATTTACCAATATCAATTATTATATCTGATTCTTCCGCCAAAGGCATGAATTCATCGGGAGACATTGTTCCCCAATCAGGATGTTCCCATCTGATTAATGCTTCTGCAGCTATTATTTCACTGGTATTTAGATTAACTATTGGTTGATAATATACCTTTAATTGATTATTTTCTATTGCCTTATGTAAATCATTTCTTAAAACAAATTCTTTATAATACTGTATGTCCAATCCTGAGGAAAAAAACTTATATTTATTTTTTCCTTCTCTAGTTGCTCTGACTAAGGCTATATTCGCATTTTTATGAATGGAAATAGAATCATTGGCATCATCTGGATATATACAAACTCCAATATTGGCTGATATATTTATTTGAAATTTATCTATAATAAACTCTTTTTTTAATACTTCTACAATCTCTTCTGCTAGTTTTTCGTATCCCTCATCTGTCTTTATACCTTGTACAATAACAGCAAATTTATACTCTGAAATTCGGCTTAAAAATATATCTCCTAATACCTCTTTCAATCTTTTGACAATATCTAATAATAAACAATTTTCACAGTTAATCCCTATAGTACAATTACACTCACGTATATCGTGAATCTCTAATATCATTAATGCAAATTTCGAACCTGTTTCATCGGCATATTCGCATTGCTCCCTTAGTTTCTTTTTGAAATATACTTTATTAGGAAGGTCCGTTAAATCATCATGAGTGGAAATATGAACCATTTTCTTTTCCATTTCCACCCTTTCAGTAATATTTCTAAAATTAATGATAATCCCTTGTATTGAAGGCTTAGACATTGCATTTTTCATTATGGCTTCCAGGTATACTTCTTCCCCTGTCTTACTTTTTAATACAAGGGTACCCTTTACTTTTTTTCTAGGTTCCTTGATAGTTTCTTCTATCATTCTTGATAGTTTTTCTCTTTCTTCACCTTCATAAAAATCTAAAACTTTTTTCCCTATTCTTTCTTCTACCTTAAATCCAATAACATTTTCTACTGCTTCACTTATATATTTTATTGTTCCATCTGCTTCAATAATTTCAAAAACGTCCCAGGACTCTTTTACTAAAAATTGAAATTTTTTAGTAAAAGAGTTATCTTCCATTTCTCTTAAACTATTCCCTACAGTTTTATGGGTTGTAATATCTTGAATTATTCCCACCATTTTTACAGGATTACCATTTTTATCGTATATGGCCCTGGTTTTTTCATGTAAATACTTGATGCCCTTAGATGTAGTAATTCGATAACCCACTTCATGTTCGATGCCCTTCAATTCTTTGAGCTTTGTTTTCTTATATTCATCAAGATCGTCTGGGTGCACAAGCAAAAAATATTCTTCCAAGTCGCCCTTAAAATTCTCAGGGCTAATTTCTATGATGCGATAAAATTCATCTGAAAAATGAATTTTTTCATTTGCTAAATCCCTCGTCCAACTTCCTATATTTGCAATCTCTTGGCTAATTTTATAGTTTTCTTTTATGAATTCAGATGGTATAGTAGTTTTTTTTAGACGCTTTTTAAAATGTAACACTCTTCCACCTCCTATTAAGAATACAGGTACGATATAAGGTGCCAGAAATTTCAACAATAAAAAATCTTCCTTTGATGTATATTGAGGAAGATTTCTGCTTCTCAACCGCATTTTTAAAATATGGATTAATTATACCATATTGGTATATTAAAACAAGTTTACAAAAAGTTATTTTTTTACTGCAAAAAATTACATTTGTTAATAGAACCTCACCAGACTGCAATCAAACTCCGTTGGGTATCCGGAAACCTTGTTATTAATAACAAAAAAACACAGCACCTTTGTACTTTGTAATTGAATCTTTATTTAACTTCTCTGCATCTTTTTCATAATCCACAGAAGATTATTGTCAAATGCTATTTATTCTATTATTGCTTCCTTATTATTTATATCTAAAACTGAAATTTTACTTGTTCCACCTAAATTATCCTCTACTAATTTTGCCAAGCCTTTTAATGCCTTCTCAAATTCATCTACCCTAGTTTCATCTACTAATTCAATACATAAGAAAGCATTAGTCGTATTTTCAGTAAGCATTGTCCTTACTGCTTCACGCCAATTCCAGCATCTGCAGATTGCGCCCATATCATCCTTATAAACTACTTCACCCTCATATGGGGGTGAGTTCTCTTCAGTTCCCAATGGGATAAAGTCCTCATTTCCAATAGCCTTAGTTAATCTTAAATTACCGACAAATTTATCTATATCTTCACCGCCACAAGGTAGTGCATACCTTAATGAAATTGAATTGTAAATATCTACTAGGGGATTAATAGTTCCTACAGGATTGCCTTTATGAGCTCTCTTTAACAATGCTTCTATAGATGATCTTGCACCTTTCTTTGTTTTAAATTTCTGGAATGCTTCTCTCCATACTTTTATTACTGGATTTTTACTGAATTCTGGATTCTGTAAATGCTTTAATGCTTCCTTTTCTGCATCTGAAATCATTTCTATATATTGCTCATTGTCTTTTATGGTATTATCTATGCCATGACAAATTACAACTCCAATCTTCGCATTGGGGAATACTTCCCAAAAATCATCTTCAATAATAAACTTTTTCATCTTTTTACCTCCATAGTATTCTATTAAGTACTATTTCTCTTGTATTATTAACCTCTTCATCATTGTATTTAAATTTGAGTATTTCTTCTTATTATTTATAGCAGCTTCAAACATAAGTATTTCACTGTTTTCTGGGCAGTGATAATTACTATATCTTTTTATACTTCCCTCTAAATTTCTCAACAATGAACTCCTTAAAAGCATGCAGATCATCTATGTCCTTTTTCCTTACCAAAGACGCTTGGTTAACTGTTAAATAGAAAATAAAATAGTCCTTACTTTCCATTAAGTAAAAAAATTGGTCATACTTCAATTCGCCTGTTGACTTAAGTTCCTTATTCTCCATAACTATTCTGTCATCATAAAAGTTTAAAGTATTAATGCTGTCAAAGGCTCCTGTTTTATCTGTCTTTACTCGTTGAGCATTTTTTCTCTCAACCTTGAATAAAACAACACCAACTGAAAATGCAAACAAGATAATCCAGCTTATAACGAATTTTGCATAATCAAAGCTTCCATCCAAACTAATAATAATGCCTCCAACCATTGAAACTAAGCCAATCAAAGGAAGTATTACCTTATTTCTTCTGAAGGTTGCAATGTATAAAAACTTCCTGTAATCTTCCTTAGTCATGGTGGTGTTTATGATGATTTTAGGTTGTTCCATTTTTATCCCTCATTCTGGTACATTATTTACAAACACTATTGTTCTCAATATATCACACTATTATGATTTTTTGTAGGAAAATTTTACAATTACACATTGTCCCCTAACATTACTTATACTGACTGCAATATTCTTGAATAAAAATATAACCTTACGTCAAATGAAGTTTCTCCTCATTTGCTGTAAGGTTATCTATCTATATAAACTTTATGAAAGACCTAACTTGTTTTCTTTAAGTTGTCATTACAGGAATACTAATGATAACCAAGGTACGAAAGTAATTACCAGTAACATGATTATTGCTATTGCAAATAACGGCATGATATATTTAAACATGCTTTCCATTTTAATCTTAGCAACTGCTGCTCCAACAAACAGGTTACATCCATATGGAGGAGTGCAAAGACCTATTGCCAAGTTTACAGCCATTATTACACCAAAGTGAACCGGATCTACTCCCAAGGATTTTATTGTTGGCAACAACATTGGTGCAAACACTAAAATTGCCGGTACTGTATCCAAGAAGCATCCAACTACCAATAAGAATAGATTTATAATTAATAGTACTATATACTTATTGGAAGAGAATACTGTCAGAAAGTCTGCAATCATTTTAGGTACCTTTTCAAATGTCATAAAAGTTGAGAATACAGTTGAATATCCTAACAAGAATGAAGTAATACCGTTAAGTACTGCAGCATCAAGTAAAACTCTATACATATCTTTCCAGGTTAGTTCTTTATAAACAAAAATACTTACTAATGCAGAATAAACAACAGATACACAAGCTGCTTCAGTAGGGGTAAATATTCCAGAATAGATTCCACCAAGTATAATTGCTGGTGATAAAAGAGCCCAGAAACCATCTTTAGTTGCAACCCATATTTTCTTTCCTCGTTCTTTAAGAGCAACGCTCATCGGTACTTTTGATTCTCCTTCAGCTTCATAACTAACCCTCAGATCAGTCTTGCTTCTGGAACAAATTATTATGTTCATTGTCAAAAAACCTAATCCTAAGAATACTCCAGGTAAAATTCCTGCTAAAAAGAGACTTGGAACTGAGGTTCCTGTAGTAGCACCGTATAATACAAATGATAAGCTGGGTGGGATTATTGGACCAACAATACCGCCAAAGCTTACAAGAGTTGCTGCATAGGCAGGATCATATCCTTTGCGTCTCATTTCAGGTATCATCATTCCACCGATTGCAGATGCAGTAGCCATACCTGAACCTGACAAAGCACCGAAAAACATACAAGCCAATATAGTAACACAGCCAAGTGCGCCAGTTACAAAATCAATAATTGCAGAAGCAAAATTAACTATACGCTTGGCAATACCTCCTGTTGACATGATAACACCTGCAAGCATAAAAAAAGGTATAGCCATAACGGTAAATGAACTTATTCCCGAATAACAATACTGGGCATTTATGACCATATTTAAATCAGAGAAATAATACATTGAAAACATCGTAGCCCCGCCAATTGCGAAACCCACAGGCACACCCAACATTAACATTAAAAATAAAATTATGAATAAAACACCCATTGCCATAGTTATCACTCCTTCCTTGGGGCTAATGAAGCTATACTGATTATTGAAATAATGCTTCTTAAAATCATTAAAATACAGCCAACTACCACGGATAGATAACCCCATGACATGCTTATTTTAATACCAGCATAGTAAACTGGTGCCTGACTTATAACAAGAGAAATACCATAGTAGGTTGTAACAGCGCATATAGCAATTACTATCATTTCAGAAACAATATCAACTATTTTCCTTGCAGAAGGTGATAGCTTGTCTGTCAACATTGTTATTTTTATATGTTCATTTCTTTTTGCACCTATACTTATTCCTATCCATGATAACCACACAAACAGAAATTTACCCAATTCTTCAGACCAAGATAAAGAATTATTGAAAATATACCTCATTATTACTTGTACAAAGATTATCAAAACCATCAAAGCAAACATTGAAACTAACAATATTTCTTCTATTTTATCTATAAATGATATTAATTTGTTTTTTTCCATATCTTTCACCATATCATTTAATTTGACATGGCTTGCGCCCTCCTTTCAAATATTGAACCTTTTCCCCTGCCTGAGGGTAAGATTGACAGGCAGGGGACCAATGGGGGAATTAATGCTTAGGTACTGTAGCTAACCATTTATCAACTACATCATCACCGACTTTTTCTCTCCACATATCATATACAGGCTGTACTGATTTTATAAATACTTCTACTTCTTCCGGAGTTAATTCCTCAACTGTAGCTCCTTCGGCCTTGAATCTTTCTATATATTTAAGTTCGTTTGCTCTTTCTTCATTTCTTTGTTGTTCACATGCCTTATGAACACCTTCCTCAAATATTTCTCTTAGGTCTTGAGGTAATGAGTTAATCCAGTCTAAGGAACAAATAACAGGGAATGGTGAACTTGCATGGTTAGTAATTGTTATATATGGAGCAATTTCATGCAGTGAGAAGTCATTAAACACTCCCAATGAGTGGTCAAGAGCATCTATTGTCCCCTGAGATAGTGAAGTAATAACTTCTCCCCATGCCATAGGTGTGGGATTTCCACCCATCGCCTTCCAAAGTTCTATATTTAAGTCGTTTTGAGCAATTCTAACCTTTTGACCTTTAAGATCTTCTGGGCTGTGGTATGTTCTCTCAGTACTGATTACATGACGCATACCATTGTAAAACATATCTATACAATAATAACCTGAATCTTTTAAGTATTCGTTGAATAATTCCAATCCTCCATTTTCAAATGTTCCTTCTATCCAGTCTTCATAAGATGGATACAAGTATGGAAGGTCTATACAGCTGGAAGCAGGACCTGCTACGGAAGTAACAACTGATGATAAGTCAAATTCAAGCTGTAATGTTCCAAGTTTTACACCAGCAACCATATCTGGTGAATCACCTAATTGTCCATCAGGATAAACTTCTACTTTGAATTTTCCTGGAGCTTTTTCTTCTAAGTACTCGCCTAACCATTCACTCCAAACATGAGTTGAACGTGTTGAAGAATCAGTATGTCCAATTTTAACAACTATTGGTCCTTCGTCTCCAGAATCGCTGGAACCACCTTGAGTAGGTCTGCTGCAACCAACAACAGAAGTTATAATTAATACTACTAAAACTAATAATGATATTACTCTTTTTGCTTTCATAAAATACCTTCCTTTCAAGTTTATTATTAATACATTTCATAAGAAATGTACAAAATAATTAATAACGAGGTTTAATGTTTAATATTTTTCTTGCTTCATCAGGTGTTGCAATTTCTCTGCCTAGCTCTTTTGCTATTCTGACTACTTTTTCTACTAACTCACCGTTAGACTTTGCTAAAACGCCTTTTGAAATATAAACATTATCTTCAAAACCTACTCTTACATGTCCTCCCATTGCTATAGCAGCTGCTGCCATCAGAAATTCACTTTTGCCAATACCTGCTACTGTCCAGGTAGAACCTTCAGGAATACTGCTTGAGATATATGCTAAATCCCTTACAGTAGCATTCATTTGTACACCCAATACA
Organism: Tissierellia bacterium; assembly: GCA_012843025.1. Classification (GTDB taxonomy): domain Bacteria; phylum Bacillota; class Clostridia; order Tissierellales; family Sedimentibacteraceae; genus Sedimentibacter. The sequence goes on from DURT01000071.1 coordinate 44,460, forward strand.
AAGTCAAAATGCATAGGCGCTAAAAGATAGCCTTGTTTGTGATACCTAACAGCTAAATCTACCATTCCCTTATCAAAAACTTCAATTTCCGGCTTAACACCTTTTTCATTCATTATTCTTGCGAAATTCTTAATAGTATTTTCTGTGTTTACGAATATTTCATCTCCGCCAAAGTTAAGGGTACCGCAATCCAATGTAGCCATTTCAGGTAATAGTTCAATTGGCTGAAGTCTTTCTTCATCAGACATGCCTACAGCCCCACCTGTTGAAGGTTGGATTATAACATCTGGACATCTTCTTCTGATTTCCTCAATGCATGCTCTGAATCTTTCCTTGTCTTGGGTTGGTGTTCCATCGTCCCATCTAACATGCAAATGAATAATGCTGGCGCCTGCCTTGTAAGCTGATTCAGCTTCTCTGCCTATTTCTTCAACAGTATATGGAACATTTGGGTTATTCTCTTTCGTTACTTCAGCTCCACAAATTGCACATGTTATTATTAATTTTTCCACTGATTCACCTCTTCATTTATTTTTATAATTTATATAGCATCCTGTATATACAGGAATAAGAAACCCTATACTATAAGTATTTATTTTCAAAATATTTTCTTAACTTAGGATTGTCCCTCATGATTTGGAATGTTATATCAGCATGACCAGGATAGAATCCGTTGCCAACCAACATTCTTGTATATTTTCCAACTCCTTCAGCTCCCAAAGAAGCTTTCGCAAAGTTTGTACTCATGCTAAAGAAATAAATTAAACCTTCATCACCTGTAACAAGTACAGTTGATACTTCAGTATCAGGGACATTTACAGTGTTAATTGTTAAGTTGGCCAATCTGTCGCCCATAACTACTTGATATTTTTCTAATATTTCATTTGGATGTTGAGCATTTCCTTGTATTACATAATCAGCCAAATCTAATTCTTTTACTACTTCACACTGTTCTTTTGAATACTCAATACAAATTACCTTTCCTGTAGGTTTGACTCTTTTCTTAGCTTCATGCAAACATAAAAGTCCAGCTTTACCAGACCCAATAACAACTACTACATCATTAGGTTTAGCATTAATAGCTACCTGAGCAGGTGCTCCTGCCACGTCCATTAATGCCAAAGACAAACTTTCCTCAATATCTGACGGCAATTTTGTATATATACCACTTTCAAATAGTATTGCACTAGCTTTTACAAATACTTGGTCTGTTTCAACATTAATATCTAATATTTCATGAATCTTTAGTGGTGTTAAAGATAGTGATACGAGGGTAGCTATTTTATCTCCCACCTGTAAATCTATTCTTCCTTTTAAATCATCACCTATCTCTTTTACTATACCGATTAAATTTCCGCCAGATTTTGTAACTGGATCCTGGAACTTTCCTTGAGTGCTTACTATATTAAGTATTTCTTCTTTAATTTTTTCTTTGTCTCCTTCGCATTCTGTCCTAATTCTATTAAAAGCTGTGGATGTAGGATTCAATGCTATAACATCAATTAAAATTTCATTTGAAAATATTTTTGGTTCATTATTAAGTATGTTAGCAGCCTGAGGTAAAAAACCCTTAGGGTCTATTACTCTGTGTCCACCATATCTATCTCCTTTCACCCTAGTACCTCCTTAAATTTTGTCACTATTATTATATGTGTGCATAAACTGTGCCAACTTAATTAAGATCTTTAAATCAATAGACACCAAGGCTTTCCCCTTATTCCCGAAAAATTACCCATAAAAAACGATTCAATATTGTATCGTTTGATACAATATTGAATCGTTTTCTCCATATGCTATAAATTATATTTCTTCAATTTTCTAACTAATGTTGGTTGACTGATACCTAATGCTGTCGCCATTTTGCGTGTGGTACCATACTTCAGCTTTGCTTTCATCAGGATATTATATTCTATTTTTTCCAGCTCTTCTTCCAGAGTCAAATTGTTATTTTCGTCTATCAATTCTTTCTTATCCAGATTATTTACCACATCCATAACTGTAATAATATTTTGCTCTGAACTTATTAAAAGTCGTTGTATTAGATTATCCAGTTCCCTTATATTGCCGTACCATGGATATTCCAGCAAATACAAGTAGGCAGATTCTTCGAAGTACTTGTTCATATTAAACTTTTTATTATATATATTAATAAAATGTTTTGCTATTGGAATTATATCACCTTTTCTTTCTCTGAGAGGCGGGACGTGTATCTGGAAAACATTCAGCCTGTAATACAGGTCTTCTCTGAATTTACCATTCTTCACCATCTCTGCCAAATCCCTGTTGGTGGCAGCTACTATTCTTACATCCACTTTAATTGGTTGAACTCCACCCACTCTGTATATTTCTTTTTCCTGCAGTGCCCTTAAGAATTTGGCCTGCAAACTTAAAGGCAATTCACCTATTTCATCCAGGAAAAGTGTGCCACCATTAGCTATTTCAAAAAATCCTAACTTTCCTTCCTTATTAGCACCGGTAAATGCACCTTTCTCATACCCAAATAATTCTGACTCCAACAGATTTTCAGGAATAGAACTGCAATTAATTTTTACATATGGACCTTGGTTACGTTTACTTGCCTTATATATTATACTGGCAAATATCTCCTTGCCAACGCCTGATTCACCGGTTATTAATACGCTACATTCATATTTTGCAACTCTTAAAGTATTTCTCAGTATCTTTTTGATTTCATCACTTTCAAAAACATATTCTTCAAGATTAATATCTTTGACTTGGTTTTCACCAATCTTAGTAATTATTTCTACTTCCTGGGATATTTTTTGACTGACTTTTTTATTCTTCCATTTATCAATTAATTCCCTTAAATCTTTATGTTTCTTATATAATTCAATGGTAAACTCTGCATGGCCTTCAACATAACCTTTATAGGGTATAATATTAATTTCCCTTCCAATGCCTTCAGCTATCAAACATGCAGTATTATAATTTGTTGTTAAATTCGAGAAGTAAATTGTACCCTTTTCTTTAGTTGAGAAGATGCTGAAAGTTTCAGTTCCAAAGGTGTGAACACAATTTATTGTTAAATCAAATAATCTATCATTGTTCTGCATTATAGTTTTGAATGATTCTTCAGGATTAGTAACATCACACACATATATTTCATCAAATACTTCATATTTTTCCAAAGTTTTTTTACTATTGTTTGTATAGACTATACCGGTTAACCTGCCCTTATTGCCTATTTTCTCCCTTACAGCAAAGGCGCATAATAGACCAATCTTCCCATTTGCCCCCATAATTAGTATATTGTCGCCCACCTTAGAAGACAAATAAGCTTGTAAAGAAGATCCTGCCTCATCCATTAGTATTAACAGGAGTTCAGCGTCAATATCTTCTTCAACCTTAATCAAGAGGTTACTTGAAAATAAAATAGCTTCACCTTCTACCTGAAGCTGTGCAGAACTAATATCAATATTTTTAATCTTATCAATTTTTAATGGAATCAAAGAAAGTGATACTAAGGGAATAACATAATCCCCTTCCTTTATATTTGCAACATTATTATAATTCTTACCAATCTTTTTTACCCTGCCTAGTAAAATTCCTCCCGTATTAGTTATTGGGTTATGTAGCTTTCCTCTTAACTCAACAATCTTTAAAAAAACTTCCTTTACTTTATTTAAATCATTGTATTCTGAACATATTTGTCTGAAGCTCGAAGAGTTAATATTAATAGTTTTAACTTCAATTAAAACTTCACTATCATGTATTTCTAAATTATTATCAAGCTTCCATGCTGCCTGCGGATGTATACCCTTTGGTTCTATGACTCTATGCATTCCAAAATTGGTGATAAACTCCATCTTAACCTCCAGCCATATGATGACATATATTATGTAACCATATATCATAATAGCATACTTTTCAGAATATTGAAAGCGTTCTATGGGGTATTGTATCAACTCCTGACTCTAAAACATGGTCAGCTTTTCTGTTTCAGAAATAATATCCTTAAGCATATTTACACCTTTCCTGCTAGTATCCCTATCAGCGGAAAGTAATGTAATAATCTCATCTATCCTCTTTTTGTACTCTTTTGGCTTTATATCAAAACCGTTAATCATTTTAACAGCCTTTTTCTCATTAATGCAGTATTCTTCATTCAAGGCAAATAAAACTTGGTTCAAACATGAAATACTTCTGAAACAATGTCCACATACATAATAAATATCATCCTTATCTACATTATCCTCAGCAAACATTAAGGAAAAGGAAGCTTCGAACATAAAATATTGTACTATTGCATCTTTTAAAGTTTTAGGATAGGGAATAGTCTTGGATTTTAAATCTGAAATTTTACCTTTGGGGTCGGCTAGTATTTTGCATATGGAAACTTCCCCCATGTACATTACATTCAGATAGGCATGGGGGTGACCAGTTTGATAATGAGAAGAGACTCTACCTTCCAAACAATCATCTACAACCTGTGACACCCTTTTTATGTCCCTGAATATAAAATCTACATGGTAACCTTGAACTATAAGCCACCCTCCACCGTTAATCCAAGGACCCCATTCTCCTAAGGACGTAACTAAATTTTCTCTATGTTCATCATCTATTTTAGTGGCAATCTTGCTTATTTCTTTAACATCAAAACCTTCTGATTCGTCATAGTATATTCCAATATCAATATCGGCATTTGGAAGATTGTTACCCCTTGCTCTCGAACCTCCCAATACTATTCCAGCAATACCCGGTATACCTTCTAATTCCCTGCAAATTTTGTTCAAGATACTTTCTACCATCATTATTCCCCTCGGTCTTATTTCTCTATATCATTTATGGACTAAACCCTGCTTAGTTTTTCTATTGCTGTCTTCTCATCCGGTAAGAAAAATATATTCATTTTGTTGACAGGAGTTTTAATTGCTTTTCCAATTTTTAATTGCACCGCCCATTAGGCCAAGTAGTGCAAAAATTGTATAGTATCCTGCATCCGTGATTTCCTTACCTGTCAATTCAAGAATACCCTGAATGATTAGGGTATTTCCACCAAAAAGTGAAAAGAACCATCCGACTATTAATCCGTAAACTATTCCAAGTATAAGCATTGCGCTATCACCTCTATAAATTAATGCAGGCAGTATTATGTGCCTAAAAAAGATATCTTTCCGAATAGGTATTAATCAAAGAACTCTTTTGAGTATATTACAGTTCCAGTAACACCATTAAGACTTCCTCTTTCAAGTTCTAACGCCATGAATACATCATCTGGCACATCAAAAGGAGATTTTATACCCCAGGTACTTGCTGGTTTAAATCCAAACTTAGGATAATACTTCTCATGTCCAAGAACAATCACTGACTTATACCCAAGATCCTTTGCAATTCTTAAGCTTTCATTAATTAAGGCACTGCCAATACCTTTATTTTGATACAAGGGTAGGACTGACAGAGGGGCAAGAGCTAATGATTCATGTTCCTTCTCTTTATTTTTTATAATTAATTTTGTAAGCATAATATGACCTACAATTTTTCCATCAACTTCTGCTATTAAAGAAAGTTCCGGTATAAATACATTACTCTTTCTTAAATTGGCAACTAATAAGTGTTCATTAGGATTATATTCAGGACTCTTAAAGGCTTCTTCTACAACAGATTCTGTAATCTTATAATCATTTTCCTTTTCTTGTCTTATTATAATTTCCATCTCAAGGTTTTCCCTTTCTAAATTACATGAAATCTTAAATAAAAGTTCTCCTTTACCACAGCCGATTTAAGGCAGGTTTCTGCATTATCTGGTATAAATTTCATCAATTGATAATAATAACACTTATTATAATTCCATGTTGGGTCATCAAGTTCAGCTATCTTATAAAAGTCATTTATTTCAACATTATAATCTTCCATATACATTCTCTCCTAAAAGTCATCCGTCTTACTATCTTTATGACTTTCCTACTACTTACTTCTATCTATAAACCTTCTGCATTAAGTTTAAGTTTTTCTGCAGCAACTTCGTTTAGCAAATCTCCTTTCGTTTTATATTTATTCTTATGTAATCTATTCTGATAGGTTAGTACCTCACTATCCAAAATGTATCCCTTTAAATATGCTTCTTTTATAAGTTGAATTATTCCAACAATTTCACCTAACTCTATGTATCTCTTAGCATAATTTATTGCTCTTTTATCATCACAAAAAGTTTTACATCCAAAGTTTTTGGCTTTAACAAAACATGACAATTCTGCATTGCTAATTCTTTTCTTATGTTCTGGAACACTTGCCATCTCTATTAAATCTTCAATAGATAGTTTTACATGTCTGATTTTATTTTTAGATTTCAACTGTCTATAAAATTTTTTTGTATCTTCTCTTCCTTTTTCAATTTCCTGTATTACATAAATAGTAGTACATAAATAATATTCTAAGTAATCTATTAAATTGCTACAATTAATATTCTTAAAATTTATCAACGTACTCGTATCTATAACAGCAATATTACTCATTATTACACCTCCATGTAAACATCCCATGAATCAGTCAACAGTTTTGCGTCCTCAATATTCATTTGTAAGCACTCCAACATTTTACTATAAGATATTTCATTCTGTTGATAAGCATTTCTTACTAATTCTATATATTCAATTGAAATACCACTTTCAATAATCTTTTTGAATTTTTCATGAAGATTTCTTGATACTCCAGCCAATTCGGGATCAATCTTATCAGACATTGGTATAATAAGATTTTTATCTTTTAGAAGTCTTTCTATAAGTTTTTTATTAAGTCTTTTCCCTTTTAATCTATATATTACAACTTTGCTACTAACATTATAATGACTGCAAATGTCTAAAATTTTCTTTTTAAGTTGTTCGTACGAAATATAAGTATTAATTGACTCAATTCCTTTGTTAGGAAGCAAAAAATTACTTGCAAAATTATTCGCACGGATCTCCACATAATCCATTTCTCTATCGAAATATGTAATTGACTGCTCTTTACCAGAGTCAAAAAGAACATGACAGTATTCATGTGCCATAGAAAAATTCTGTCTGTATAAATCCTCCGAATAGTTAACGAGTATACAATGCCCTGCAATGGGATGTTTTATATAGACGCCAGAAATATTGCTGTCTTCAAGTCTTCTTCTAAAAATATGAATATTTTGTTCTCTTAGAAGAGCATATATGTTATTAATAGAATCATAAATATTAAGACGTTCTCTTTCCTTATACGCAGCAGTTATTCCCTGGTATTTATGATTATTACTTTTAAATCTATATCCACTATAATCATATGGTAAGGGCTTTTGTATTGATAATAAATCTTCTAAATTATGTTTTTCTTCACATAGCCTAATAAATTTTCGAATCACTTTTCTATCGTTTTTGCTTATTTCTCCATTTTGCCTAAAAAGTTCCTTGATTTGTGATTCAGCAGATACATAATTACCTGAAACAAAATATCTAAAATCCATTTCTAATATTTGAGAAATGATTATAATTGTGTCTCCATCTATCCTATTTAATTCACCATGTTCAATTTTTTCATACTCTTTAACAGAACATCTTAAATAATTAGCAACCTCCTCTTTTTCAATAAGAAGGCTTTCTCTTGCTTCTTTTATCTTTTTCCCGAGAAGTTTATAATCAAAACTCACGTTAACCCCCTCCCCAAATAAAATCACTTTTTCAATACTTTCTATTGTCCATCTTTACTACCAATACTATATAATTTCTCATAGGTCTCAACTTTCCAGAAACTCAAACTTCCCTGAGCACCATTCATGATTTCCTGTCACAAAATAGGTCGGGGCAATTTTTACAATCTGTCTCACCAGTTCCAAGCCAACATCTGCATCAAAATGCCTGCTGTCAACCAAATCCCCTGTAAATACTATTAAGTCTGGTTGTGCATCTTCAATTTTCTCAACAAGATTCTTCTGCCCTTTACCAAACTCCTTGCTGTGCAAATCTGACAAATGAACTATTTTGTATCCATCAAAAGCATCAGGTAACTTAGGAGATTCAACAGTGATTTTTGTAATAGTTATGAAATTATTTTCAAAATGCAAAAATACCCATGTCCAAATACATATAAGAATAAAAACCAAGACTTTTGTTCTCTTCATAAAATCTATCTTCCTTGTTATTTGTTATTATCTTTTTAACAAACTGTTTTTTAGTACAAATCTATATTCAAAATACAATTCTGGTTCAGCGTTAACATATTTTCCCTTAGCCCTGGTTAATTTAACACCTTTTTATCCTGTTTAAAGTAAACAGCGCCTTTAGGACAACTTTTCACACATTCCATGCATAAAATGCATTCTGTCCCGTTTTGCCTGCTTCTTATACATCACTGCTCATAGTGTATTCTCCCATCTCTTAACTCAATAACACCTAAGTCTGTATTGTTCGAAATAATTGAAATTTATTGTTGTCCTTTAAGTTGCTACATAGTTTTCTTTTTCTTATGCTACTACTCTTTTTGCTATACCATAAATAATTTTAATATAAATCTATGTTTTACGCAGCCTTTCTTAGAGTTCATATTTATTATTTTTTATCTCAACAAATATTGGCATATGGTCACTTGCACTGAGCCTTTTCTGGGGATTTCCTATTTCAAATTTAGATAGCGAATCATAAAACGTTTTCGATTTCAATATATAATCAACATGGTAAGGCTTCTCTGTATTTTTTTTATGATAAAGCGTCGGTATCGTTTCTTTCCCCTGCTCTTCGTTATAATATAGATGATATAAACTCTTTATACCCAACTCTTTTAATTCGTTAAAAACATCGCTATGGTTCCACCATCTGTCCCAAACATCCCATATCTTATTGCTATTAAAATCTCCACCGATTATAATGTCCTTATCACGAATATTATCTTTATTTAATTTCAAGTACTTCCACATCTGTCCTATGTATCCGAATGTCGGAGAATTGGCATAATGACACCATACGCCCAGTATATGAAAACCATCACTTACTCTGCATGATATAAAGTATTTGTTTCCCCCAGAATCCCATAGGTTGTCTTTTAGTTTATGCTTACTAAATACTGCCAATCCTTTATTCTTATTATCGCCCACCCATATATAATTAGGCATACATATTTTAAATTCTTTTGGGTATTCAACTTCATTAGGATTTTCACACTCTTGTATAATCATAATATCACAATCGTATTCAATTATTTGTTTGCACTTTTTCCTAAATGCTCCGCTGCAATTCCAGGATATAATAAGCATATTTATCTTTCCTTTTCATTTCAAAGTTAAAATGGGTAATTATATGAACTAATTTGTCGGTTATATAATCATTAGAATCTTTATTTCCTTTATATTTTTGCTTAGTCTATCGAAAATCAATACTTTCATGGCTGCAATCATTATGCAAAGTCCATTCTCCTTGGCCCTTAAATCTTATCCCTGTCTATCCTCCCAAAAACAAAAACCGTAACAATACAGGGATTATCCTACATCTACTGCGAGGTTTTGGAACGAACTTTATTTTTATGGAATCAACTTTATTTGAATTATACAACTATACTAACACCATTGTTATTATCTCCTAACTCTTTGTTGCATTTATTCTGCTTCATATCTTAATCTATAAAAGTATCTTACAAATTCACTCTCGTCTTTTATCGATTCTTTAAGCATGTTTAGAGTTCTCTTCCCGACTCTTCTATCAATCAATGCCAATGCTTTAACAATAGAATTGTCCGATTTCAATGATTCTTCAATAGGGGAATTTAAGAATCTTTCTACAGCCTCAAGAAAATCATATTGTAAAAAGATATCTTGTTCCTCTACTTTTTTATGTGCTATATCATTGATACTTCTATTTCTGGCTATTTGTGATAATATATCTTCAGAAAAGCCTTCCCTTCTTAGTAACTCATATATTCTGTCTTGCTTAAAATCATCTTGCTCAAAA
>DURT01000072.1 GCA_012843025.1 Tissierellia bacterium
ATTCTTTAACGGATACAGACCACAGTTCTACTTCAGAACAACAGACATCACAGGCCAAATCGACCTTGAAGAAGGCGTAGAAATGTGTATGCCTGGTGACAACGCAAGATTCGTTGTACAGTTAATCCATCCAATAGCAATTGAAGAAGGATTAAGATTTGCTATAAGAGAAGGTGGAAGAACAGTAGGATCTGGAGTTGTTACTAAGATTATTGAATAAGACTGCGAGATGATCTAACCCCATTTTTCCGACCGAAGGGAGAGAAAAATGGTGACATAACCATAAAAATAGCTTTCTTATGAAAGCTATTTTTATGAGTTAATTGTTAATTCGACAGAAGTAATTAAATCTCAAAAAATCAATGAAATACTATCAATATACAAAAGTTGATGTAAATCTATGCGACTATAATATAACAAATATTAAATTTTCGAAATAAATTAAAAAAACTAAAAAAAATACTTGATTTATAGCGTTTGATAGTATATTATTAAAAAGCTTGCCACATGCGATGAGGCAAAAGGTTGCTGAAATTATAAGGATTTCGGGGAATTTTTGCGGAGTATGTTCTGCTAAAAGCAGAGCGACGGGTATCGCTTATAATAAAAAAAATACGAAACACCCGGGAGGGTTTATCGAGCGATTCCTAGTCGTATGGAGACATACGAAAAAAAGGAGGTTAAACATGGCAAACACACAAAAAATAAGAATTAGGTTAAAAGCTTATGATCATCAATTAATCGATCAATCTGCACAGAGAATAGTGGAAACTGCAAAAAGTACTGGTGCAACTGTGGCGGGACCCATTCCGTTGCCTACAGAAAAACAAATAGTTACAATACTAAGAGCAGTTCACAAGTATAAAGATTCCAGAGAGCAGTTTGAGCAAAGAACACATAAAAGATTAATTGACATAACTAATCCTACTCCTAAGACTGTGGATTCATTAATGAAATTGAATTTGCCTGCCGGAGTAGATATCGAAATTAAATTATAATGATAGTAGCGAGTAGAGAAAGAAATACACTCTGCTTAGTATGATTGCTAATGCAATCCGCTGTAAGAAAATAGGAGGTGTAGAATGAAAGCAATATTAGGAAGAAAAATAGGAATGACTCAGGTTTTTACTGAGGATGGTAATGTAGTACCTGTAACAGTTATAGAATCCGGCGAAATGGTTGTTGTTCAGAAGAAAACCGAAGAAAAAGACGGATACAATGCTATTCAAGTTGGATTCGGTGACATTAAACTTAAAAATGTTAATAAACCTAAAAAAGGTCATTTTGATAAAGCAAATGTAGAACCTAAAAGGTTTTTAAAAGAATTCAGAGTGGATAATATTGACGATTATGAAGTAGGTCAAAAAATAGGCGTTGATATTTTCCAACCGGGAGAAAAGGTAGATGTTACGGGAATTTCCAAAGGTAAGGGATTCCAGGGTGTAATCAAGAGACACGGACACGCAAGAGGCGATATGAGCCACGGTTCTAAATTCCACAGATTAAGAGGTTCCTTAGGAGCATCAGCAGGTGTGGGCAAAGTAGTAAAAGGTATGAAAGCTCACGGACATATGGGAAATAAAAAAGTTACAGTATTAAACTTAGAAGTAGTAAGAGTGGATGCGGACAAAAATGTAATCCTTTTAAAAGGTGCCGTACCAGGACCTAAGAAGGGTTTAATCAAAATAAGAGAAGCAGTTAGAAAATAATTGCATGGAAAGGAGGACTAAAGATGCCAAAGGTAGCTCTTTATGATATAACAGGCAGCCAAGTAGGTGAAATCGAGTTAAAAGATGAGATATTTGGTGTTGAAATAAACACTCATGTTATGTATGAAGCTGTAAAAAATTATTTGGCTAATCAAAGACAAGGAACTCAGTCAGCAAAGACCAGAGCTGAAGTGAGAGGGGGCGGAAGAAAGCCTTGGAGACAAAAAGGTACCGGCCGTGCGAGACAAGGAAGTATAAGATCACCTCAGTGGGTAGGTGGTGGAGTGGTATTTGCTCCGAAACCAAGAGATTACAGCTATAAACTTCCAAAGAAAATCAAAAGATTAGCTCTTAAATCTGCATTAAGTTCAAAGGTTGCGGATCAGGAAATAATAGTAGTTGACAAGTTAGTTCTTGAGCAGCCGAAAACAAAAGAAATGGTAAAGATTTTATCAAATTTAAATGCAGGAAAGAAAACATTAGTAGTTATTCCTGAAAGAGACGAAAATGTAATTTTAGCAGCAAGGAACATTCCGGGAGTAAAAACAACATATGTTAACACAATTAATGTTTATGATATTCTCAACTGTGACTCCTTCTTAATAACAAAGGATGCAGTTAATAAAGTGGAGGAGGTGTACGCATAATGCGCGATCCACACGATGTAATTATAAGACCAATAGTGACAGAAGCCAGTATGAATGCAATGGCGGAAAAGAAATACACTTTCGTGGTTGATAAAAAGTCTAATAAGACAGAAATTAAAAATGCAGTGGAAAAAATCTTCGGTGTTAAGGTGGCTAAGGTGAATACTATGAACATGAAGGGCAAGAAAAAAAGAATGGGTATTCACGTAGGCAAGAGACCTGATTGGAAAAAGGCTATCGTAACTTTAACAGAAGAAAGCAAGACCATAGAATTCTTTGAAGGAATTTAAGGTAGGTCTTTCGTAAGGATTATCGAAACATAGATATCAAAAGAAGGAGGAAAATCTCATGGGTATAAGAAAGTACAGACCGACTTCTCCGGCGTTGAGACAAATGACTGTTTCAACATTCGAAGAAATCACTACTACCGAACCTGAGAAATCTCTCTTAGCTCCGTTAAAAAAGAAAGCAGGAAGAAATGCTCAAGGTAGAATTACAGTTCGTCACAGAGGCGGCGGAGAAAAGAGAAAGTATAGAATTATAGATTTTAAAAGAAATAAAGACGGAGTTCCAGGTAAAGTTGCAACAATTGAGTATGATCCCAACAGAAGCGCAAATATAGCACTTATTAATTATGTTGATGGAGAAAAAAGATATATTATCGCTCCCTACAAATTACAAGTTGGAGATACTATTGTATCAGGGGACGAAGTGGATATCAAAATCGGAAATGCTCTGCCTTTGAAAAATATACCAGTTGGTACATTGATACACAATATTGAATTAAAACCAGGTAAAGGCGGTCAATTGGTGCGTTCTGCAGGAAATTCAGCTCAGCTTATGGCTAAGGAAGGCAAGTACGCACAAGTAAGACTTCCAAGTGGTGAAGTTCGTATGGTGAGCATGGAGTGTAGAGCAACTATCGGTCAAGTTGGAAATATAGATCACGAAAATATAACAATAGGTAAGGCCGGAAGAAAAAGACATATGGGTTTCAGACCTACAGTAAGAGGTTCTGTAATGAATCCTAATGATCACCCTCACGGTGGTGGAGAAGGTAAAGCACCTATAGGAAGACCTAGTCCGGTTACACCTTGGGGCAAACCTGCACTTGGTTATAAAACTCGTAAGAAAAATAAGAAATCGGATAGCATGATCGTTAGCAGAAGAAAGACTAAATAGTTCAGGAGTGAAAGGAGGAAATAGTGAATGGGTAGATCATTGAAAAAAGGGCCTTATTGTGAGCCCAGTCTTATGAAAAAGATTGTGGAAATGAATGAGTCCAATACGAAAAAAGTAATAAAGACTTGGTCAAGAAGATCGACAATATTCCCCGAAATGGTAGGCCATACATTAGCTATACATGATGGTAGAAAGCACGTTCCTGTATATATAACTGAAGATATGGTTGGACATAAGCTGGGTGAATTTGCTCCAACAAGAACTTATAGAGGACATAGTAAGTCTGATAAATCTTCAAAAGTTAAATAGGGAAGGGAGGTTAGCTAAATGGAAGCAAGAGCAGTTGCTAAATATATAAGAATATCACCGAGAAAAATGAAGTTCGTCTGTGATATGGTAAGAGGTAAACACGTTGACGAAGCATTAGCTATTTTAAAGTTTCATCCCAGCAAGGGAGCTAAAATTTTAGAAAAGGTAATTAACTCCGCCATAGCTAATGCAGAAAACAACTTTGATATGGATAGAGAAAAATTATTCGTTTCTGAAGTTTATGCTAATCAGGGTCCTACTCTTAAGAGATGGAGACCGAGAGCAAAGGGTGCAGCGTATAAAATATTGAAAAGAACCAGCCATATTGGTGCAGTAGTAAAAGAGATAGAATAGCAAAGGAGGTAGAAGATGGGTCAGAAGGTAAATCCCCATGGACTGAGAGTCGGCATAATAAAAGATTGGGATTCAAAATGGTATGCTGATAAAAAAAGTTTCGGCGACAATTTAACTGAAGACTATAAGATTCGTGAATATATAAAGAAGGAACACTATCAATCTGGTATTGCAAAAATAGAAATTGAAAGATTTGCCAGCAGAATCAAGGTTAGTGTGCATACTGCAAAGCCGGGTATGATTATTGGAAAAGGTGGTGTAGGTGTTGATAAACTAAAAAGCACCATAGAAAAATTAACCGGCAAGACTGTTATTGTTAATGTTGAAGAAGTTAAAGTACCGGAATTAAATGGTCAATTAGTTGCAGAAAACATTGCAGCTCAGCTTGAAAAGCGTATTTCTTTCAGAAGAGCAATGAAACAGGCAATGCAAAGAACCATGAAAATGGGAGCAAAAGGAATTAAAACAAGCGTATCCGGAAGATTGAACGGAGCGGATATGGCAAGAACAGAAGGATATTCCGAAGGAAAAATTCCTCTACAAACTTTAAGATCAGATATAAGCTATGGTTTTGCTGAAGCAGATACAACATTCGGTAAACTAGGGGTTAAAGTTTGGATATGCAGAGGTGAAGTGCTTAGAAAACCCGGTGAATTATTATCTGATTATAAAGAACCGTCTAGAGCACTTAACGACAACAGAGATAACAGAAGAAAAAGAAGACCAAGTAGGAGAGATAAAAAGTAATAGTCCTGAAGGAAGGAGGAACAATCTATGTTAATGCCTAAAAGAGTAAAACGCCGTAAACAACAAAGAGGAAGAATGACTGGAGTAGCTACCAGAGGAAATAAAGTAACTTATGGCGAATATGGGCTTCAAGCTCTTGAACCAGCTTGGATAACATCAAACCAAATTGAGGCAGCCAGAAGAGCTATGACTAGATCAGTAAGAAGAGGCGGTCAAATTTGGATTAAAATATTCCCGGATAAACCGGTAACAAAAAAACCTGCCGAAACTCGTATGGGTAAGGGTAAGGGTTCACCTGAATATTGGGTAGCAGTTGTGAAACCAGGCAGAATATTGTTCGAAATGTCAGGGGTTTCCGAAGAAGTTGCCAGAGAAGCGATGAGGCTTGCTATGCATAAATTGCCTATCAAATGCAAATTTGTAACCAAGGATCAGGCAACAGAAAAGGATGGTGAAGCAAATGAAAGCTAATGAATTAAGAAAAAAGACAGTTGATGAGTTGAATAAATCTGTTGTTGATTTAAAAACTGAACTTTTCAATTTGAGATTTCAACTTGCAACGGGAGAGCTTGACAATCCAATGAGAATAAAACAAGTTAAGAAAGATATTGCACGTATCAAAACAATTCTCAGAGAACGTGAGTTAAATATTAATGTCGATTAATAGAAAGGAGGATTTATTTTGGAAAGAGGCAACAGAAAAGTAAGAATTGGTAAAGTTGTTAGTGATAAAATGGATAAGACAATTGTAGTTGCTACAGAAAAGCTTGTCGCACATCCTCTTTATAAAAAACAGATAAAAATGACAAAAAAGTACAAGGCACATGATGAAGAAAACCAATGCCAAGTTGGAGATATAGTTAAAATAATGGAAACAAGACCATTATCAAAACATAAACGCTGGAGATTGGTTGAAATAGTAGAGAAAGCAAAATAGACCCTAAGACAATTGAAGGGAGGTATATATAATGATACAGAAAGAGTCAAGGCTGAGAGTAGCAGACAATTCAGGAGCTAAGGAAGTTCTTGTAATAAATGTATTAGGCGGTTCTGTCGTAAAGTACGGAAACATTGGTGATATAGTAGTATGTACGGTTAAATCCGCAACACCCGGTGGAGTTGTTAAGAAGGGTGATGTAGTTAAAGCTGTAATCGTAAGAACGAAAAGCGGTATTAGGAGAAAAGACGGCACATATATAAAATTCGATGAAAATGCTGCTGTAATAATAAAAGACGACAAAACACCTGTTGGGACACGTATATTTGGTCCCATAACGAGAGAATTGAGAGATGGAAAATTCATGAAAATTATTTCACTGGCACCGGAAGTACTTTAATGGGAGGTGTAACGATGCACGTAAAAAAAGGCGATAAAGTAGTAGTTATAACTGGCAGCGATAAGGGTAAAATCGGAAAAATTCTTACCAGTATGCCAAAGCAAAATAGGGTTATCGTTGAAGGTGTTAACATGCAAACTAAGCACCAGAAACAAACCAGAGAAATGCAGCAGGCAGGAATTATTCATAAAGAAGGCCCTATAAATGCTTCTAATGTTATGTTATATTGCGATAAATGCAAGTCTGGAGTTAGAACTCAGGCTAAGATAGAAGACGGTAAAAAAGTAAGAGCATGTAAAAAGTGCGGTACAGTATTATAATGCTCGAAAGGAGGTAGATACCACATGGCAAGAATAAAAACATTGTATAATGAAAAAGTAGTGCCTGCATTGATGGAAAAATTTCAGTATGACAGTGTTATGCAGGTTCCTAAGATAGAGAAAATAGTTTTGAACATGGGCGTTGGTGATGCGAAAGAAAATTCAAAATTCTTGGAAAGCGCCGTGGAAGAAATGTCATTGATTGCCGGTCAAAAACCAGTAGTAACTAAAGCAAAAAAATCTATTTCCAACTTTAAATTAAGAGAAGGAATGGCGGTAGGATGCAAGGTAACTTTAAGAGGAGACCGTATGTATGAATTCTTCGATAAACTTGTGAACATTGCACTACCAAGAGTTAGAGACTTTAGAGGAGTTTCTAAAAAAGCTTTTGACGGCAGAGGTAACTATGCATTGGGAATTAAGGAACAGTTGATTTTCCCGGAAATAAATTATGATAAGATTGATAAAATAAGAGGTATGGACATAATCATCACAACTACGGCTAATACTGATGAAGAAGCCCGCGAGCTGTTAAGCTTAATGGGAATGCCTTTTAGTAAGTAAGGGAGGGAATTAAGTGGCGAAAAAATCTCTAAGAGTTAAACAGAGGAGAAAACAGAAATTCTCCACACGTGAATATTCAAGATGTAAAATTTGTGGAAGACCTCATGCTTATTTAAGAAAATATGGTATATGCCGTATATGCTTCAGAGAATTGGCTTATAAGGGTCAGATACCTGGCGTTAAGAAAGCCAGCTGGTAAAATTTTAGAAAAAGGAGGTTGATTACATGGTAATGACAGATCCTATCGCAGATATGCTAACTAGAATCAGAAATGCAAATCATGCGAAACATGAGTTTGTAGATATTCCTGCTTCAAAGATTAAAAAAGAAATTGCCAACATTTTGTTAGAAGAAGGATATATCAAAGGATTTGATGTAATAGATGACGGTAAACAAGGTATTATAAGAGTTGAACTTAAATACCAACAAAATAAAGAAAGAGTTATAACCGGACTTAAGAGAATTTCAAAACCGGGATTAAGAGTGTACGTTGGGAAAGAAGATACCCCTAAGGTTTTAGGAGGTTTGGGTATAGCCATACTTTCTACATCCCAAGGAATATTAACAGATAAAAAAGCAAGATCAAAAGGAGTTGGCGGAGAAGTTCTCTGCTATGTATGGTAATAAGTACGAATAGGAGGTGCTAAGATGTCAAGAATAGGGATTAAGCCTATAAATATACCTGCAAAAGTTGAAGTGAGTATAAATGCTGATAACTATGCAGTTGTTAAAGGTCCGAAAGGTCAATTGGAACAACAGCTGCCACAGTCAATGAGCATTGAAATAGACGGTGAAGAAATTGTAGTATCAAGACCTTCAGACAATAAAGAACACAGATCACTCCACGGACTTACAAGAACACTTATTAACAACATGATTATAGGTGTTACAGAAGGGTTTGAAAAGACTCTGGAAATAGTAGGTGTTGGATACAGAGCACAAAAACAAGGAAAGAAATTAGTTTTGAACTTAGGTTTCTCACATCCTGTTGAAATGGAAGATCCTCAAGGTATTGAAACGGTTGTTGAAGGGTCCAAAATAATAATCAAAGGAATAGATAAGCAACAGGTAGGAAACTATGCTGCTGTAATCAGAGACTGGAGAAGACCAGAACCTTACAAGGGTAAAGGAATTAAGTATTCTGATGAAGTTGTAAGACGTAAGGCAGGAAAGACCGGTAAATAGTAGAAGAAAGGAGTGAGTATATTGCTTAAAAAAATCGATAGAAATGCAAAGCGACTAAAAAGACACCAAAGAATGAGAAATAAAATCGCAGGTACTCCTGAAAGACCGAGATTAAATGTTTTTAAGAGTTCTAAGCACATATACGCTCAGGTAATTGATGATGCTACCGGAACAACTTTAGTTAGTGCATCAACATTAGATAAAGAGTTAAGAGACAAGGTGGCTGAACTGACTAAGTCGGAAGCGGCAAAATTAGTGGGCAAGGCAGTAGGAGAAAGAGCGAAGGAAAAAGGTATAAACGCAGTAGTATTTGACAGAGGCGGTTATATATACCATGGAAGAGTGAAGTTACTTGCTGAAGGAGCAAGAGAAAGCGGACTTGAATTTTAAGAAGGAGGTAATCATGGATCATCGTGGACGTATAGATGCAAGCCAATTAGATCTCAAAGAGAAAGTTATCAGCATCAACCGTGTAGCTAAGGTTGTAAAAGGTGGTAGAAACTTCCGATTTAGCGTATTGGTTGTTGTTGGTGACGAAAATGGTCACGTTGGGATAGGAATGGCAAAAGCTGTTGAGATTCCTGATGCTATCAGGAAAGCAATACAGGATGCTAAAAAGAATCTAATAAAAGTGCCATTAAACGGAACAACAGTACCTCATGAAATGATTGGCAGATATGGTGCAGGAACAGTTCTTGTTAAACCTGCTAGTGAAGGTACGGGAATAATTGCCGGAGGACCCGTACGTGCAGTTATGGAGTTGGCAGGTGTAAAAGATATAAGAACAAAATCATTGGGTTCAAATAATCCAAGAAATGTTGTTAATGCAACGATTGAAGCCTTAAAATCCCTTAAGAGCCCTGAAGAAGTAGCAAAGATTAGAGGGAAATCTGTAGAAGAAATTTTAGGTTAAGAGGTGAGTATAATGGCGACGATTAAAATAAAACAAATTCGAAGCACAATCGGCAGAACACCTAATCAGGTGAAAAACATAAAAGCTTTGGGTTTGAAAAGAATTGGTCATGTAGTTGAAAAAGAAGACACTCCTCAAATAAGAGGAATGATAAGAAAAGTAAACTTTATGGTAGAGGTTATCGAATAAAACTATAAGGAGGTGTAAGATATGAAACTTCATGAGTTAAGACCTAATCCCGGAAGTGTTAAAAAAAGAAAGAGACTGGGAAGGGGTACAGCTTCAGGACAAGGCAAGACAGCAGGCAGAGGTATGAATGGGCAAGGTGCTCGTTCTGGCGGCGGTACCAGACCGGGATTTGAAGGAGGAAACATGCCTCTTTACAGAAAAGTTCCTAAGAGAGGATTTACAAATATTTTCGGAACTAAGTATGCTGAATTAAATGTGGAAGTGTTAAACCAGTTTGAAGATGGAGCAGAAATTACTCCCGAACTTCTTAAATCAAAAGGTATTTTGAAAAAACAACTGGACGGAGTTAAAATACTTGGAAACGGCGAACTTGCTAAAAAGTTGACGGTAAAAGCCCATAAATTCAGCAAGTCAGCTGTAGAAAAGATTGAAGCTGCCGGCGGTAAAGCTGAGGTGATTTAGTTGTTTGAAACGTTAAAAAATGCATGGAAAATACCTGATTTAAGAAAAAGGATGAAATTTACCTTATTAATGCTGGTAATATATAGACTTGGTGCTGTGATACCTGTTCCAGGTATTGATAGGACTGTTGTGGAGAGTATGTTTCAGGGAACCGCAGGAGGTCTTTTAGACTTCTTCAACATGATGAGCGGTGGTGCTTTTAAAGATTTTACAATATTTGCATTGAATATATATCCCTATATTACGGCTTCCATTATTCTGCAGCTTTTAATGATTGCTATTCCTAAATTGGAAGCAATATTCAAAGCAGAAGATGGAAGAGAAAAGATGGCACAATGGACCAGGTATGTAACTGTTATTTTAGCCTTAATACAGGCTACAGCCTACAGTGTTGGATTCTTTAATTCAGCTATTATTGAAAAAAGCTTTCTGTCAATAGCTACTGTAATAATAGTATTAACGGCTGGAACGGCATTTCTTATGTGGCTGGGAGAGCTTATTACTGAAAAAGGTATCGGTAACGGTATATCACTATTAATAATGATAGGTATAGTATCACAGTACCCACGTGATTTCGGAACAATTTTTTATCAGTTCCAATTAGGTCAGGTAAACTTATTAGAAATTATTGTTTTCTTGATATTTGCTTTCTTTATAATAGTGGGAGTAATAGCTATTCAACAGGGAGAAAGAAGAATACCTGTTCAGTATGCTAAAAGAGTAGTAGGAAGAAAAATGTACGGTGGACAGAGTACCCATATTCCCATGAAAGTTTTAATGGCGGGAGTTATGCCGGTAATCTTTGCTTCAACATTATTGGCAATACCACAAACATTAGCATTCTTTTTCCCATCAATGGCTCCAGGTGTTCAAAAATATTTCTCAATAGCTCAGAGTCCAGGGATATACATTTATTCATTACTGAATGTGTTGTTGATAATATTCTTTACGTACTTCTACACAGCGGTACAGTTCAATCCCTTCGAGTATTCCAATACTCTTAAGGAAAATGGCGGATTTATTCCAGGAATAAGACCGGGTAGACCTACGGCAGAATATTTGAACAGGGTATTAAACAGAATAACTATAGCAGGTGCAGTAGCCCTTGCAATTATAGCATCTATACCTACAATGGTGTTCTCATTCACTAATTTGAATATAAACTTCGGTGGAACATCACTGTTAATAGTAACAGGGGTTGCCCTTGAAACTATGAAACAGATAGAAGCTCAAATGATAATGAGACACTACAAGGGATTCTTGAAATAGAAAGAGGGAAAGAAAATGAGAGCAATTTTATTGGGACCTCCGGGAGCGGGAAAGGGAACTCAAGCAGAAACAATTGTAAAAGAATTTTCAATACCCCATATATCCACAGGAGATATTTTTAGAAAAAATATAAAAGAAGGAACGGAACTTGGTAAAAAAGCCAAGGAATATATGGACCAGGGCAAATTAGTTCCCGATGATTTAACGGTTGAACTAGTAAAAGACAGGTTACAGCAGGATGATTGTAAGAAGGGATTTTTATTGGACGGATTCCCGAGAACAATTTATCAGGCAGATGCTTTGGAAGAAGCCCTGAAAAGCATGGATCAAAAATTAGATTATGTCATTAATATAGAAGTAAGAAAAGAACTATTAGTTGAAAGAGCAGTAGGCAGGAGAGTTTGTAAGGATTGTGGTCAGACTTACCACACAAAATTCAATCCGCCTTCAAAGGATGGCATCTGTGATAATTGCGGTGGAGATTTGCAGCAACGTAAGGATGATACTGAAGAAACAGTAGCTAACAGAATTAATGTATATGAAGAACAAACAGCGCCTCTTATTGATTACTATACTAAAAAAGGTATATTAATAAATATAGACGGCGAAAAACCCATTGATGAAGTTGGCAAGGATATTGTTGCAAAAATGAGGAATAAGATAGTATGATTATTCTCAAGACAAGAAGAGAAATTGATATAATGAGAAAAGCCGGTCGTTTAGTAGCGAAGTCTCATGAATTGGTGAGAAAGTATATTAAACCAGGTGTTACTACCAAGGAACTTGACCAATTGGTTGAAGATTTCTTAAAATCTCAAAATGCCATACCTACTTTTAAAGGTTATAACGGATATCCTTATTCCATATGTACTTCAATTAATGAAGAAGTAGTTCATGGAATGCCTTCAGACAGAAAGCTGAAGGAAGGGGATATAGTCAGTATAGATATCGGTGCAACATTTGAAGGATATGTGGGAGACGGTGCAAAAACCTTTATAGTTGGGGAAACTGATGAAGAAAAAAGACATTTAGTTGAAGCAACAAGGCAAAGTTTTTATGAAGGGTTAAAATTTGCAAAACCTCCATATCGTCTGTCTGACATATCCCATGCAATCCAGTCATATGCAGAATCACAGGGATTATCAGTAGTAAGAGACTTTGTTGGGCACGGAGTAGGGAAAAGTATGCATGAATCACCGCAAGTACCTAACTTTGGAAAGCCTGGAAAGGGACCGCGGCTGCAGGAAGGAATGGTCCTTGCTATTGAACCTATGATAAATGCAGGTGTATACAATGTTAAAATACTGGAAAATGGCTGGACCGTAGTGACAGCGGATGGGAAACCATCAGCCCATTACGAGCATACTGTTGCAATAACAGACGGGGAACCGGAACTGTTAACCGTATTATAGGGGTGATTTTTTGGAATTAACAACTGATTTGAAAATAGGTCAAATAGTCAAGTCAAAAGCAGGCAGAGACAAGGGAAGAGTATTTCTAATTTGCCAAATTTTAGATGAGAAACACGTGCTATTGTGTGATGGAGATTTAAGAAAAATTGAATCTCCCAAGAAAAAGAAAGTGAAACATTTGATGATTTACAACACAGTGTTGACAGAATTTGCAGAAAAGTTACAAAGTAATAAAAAATTAGATGATGCATACATTAGAAGGTTATTAGAGCCTTATAGTGACAGTGTGTCTAAAGGAATGGAGGTTGAGTGATCAATGTCCAAGAAAGATGTAATTGAAGTCGAAGGCAAAGTCTTAGAAGCACTCCCAAATGCAATGTTCAAAGTAGAGCTTCAGAACGGACACCAGATTTTAGCGCATATTTCTGGAAAACTGAGGATGAACTATATCAGAATTCTTCCCGGGGATACCGTAGCTGTTGAGTTGTCACCCTATGATTTGACAAGAGGGAGAATAACCTGGAGGAAAAAGTAAGGAGGGATTACAATGAAAGTAAGACCATCAGTAAAACCTATGTGCGAAAAATGCAAGATTATCAGACGCAAAGGAAAAGTAATGGTAATTTGCCAAAATCCAAAGCACAAACAGAAACAAGGTTAATAGATAAATAAAATATTAAGTACTACAATGGTAGGAGGTGTAGCTTAATGGCAAGAATTGCCGGCGTTGATTTGCCAAGAGATAAAAGAGTAGAAATCGGCTTAACATATATTTTTGGAATAGGCAGATCAACTTCAAACAAAATTTTAAAAGCGGCAGGTATTGACCCAAATACTAGGGTTAAGGACTTGACAGAAGATGAAGTACAAAAAATAAGAACTGAAATAGATAAACGCCCTGTTGAAGGTGACTTAAGACGTGATATAGCTTTAAATATTAAGAGACTTAAAGAAATAAACTGCTACAGGGGTATAAGACACAAAAGAGGATTGCCTGTAAGAGGACAAAACACTAAGAATAATGCTAGAACAAGAAAAGGTCCTAAGAGAGTTTCAGGTAAAAAATCTAAGAAGTAAGAAGGAGGGACTTAAGTGGCTAAGAAGCAAAAAACTACACGAGTAAGAAGAAGAGAACGTAAAAATATAGAAAAAGGCCAGGCACATATTAAGTCTACCTTTAACAATACACTT
Organism: Tissierellia bacterium; assembly: GCA_012843025.1. GTDB lineage: Bacteria > Bacillota > Clostridia > Tissierellales > Sedimentibacteraceae > Sedimentibacter. The sequence goes on from DURT01000072.1 coordinate 13,791, forward strand.
GTTACTCTTACGGACTTGCAGGGAAATGCAATTTCATGGGCAAGTTCCGGACAATTGGGATTTAAGGGTTCAAGGAAATCTACACCATATGCAGCAAGCATGGTTGCTGAAGAAGCAGCTAAGAAGGCTATGGAACATGGATTAAAAACAGTAGAAGTATATGTTAAAGGACCAGGCTCAGGAAGAGAAGCGGCTATAAGGTCACTGCAGGCGGCAGGTCTTGAAGTAAGTTTAATCAAAGACGTTACTCCAATACCACACAATGGTTGCAGACCGCCAAAACGCAGAAGAGTATAATAGAAACGAGGTGAAAAGATGGCAAGATATACTGGACCTGTTTGCAGAATATGCAGAAGAGAAGGTTTAAAGTTATATTTAAAAGGCGACAGATGTTATACAGATAAATGTTCAATCGGTAGAAGAAATTATGCTCCAGGGCAACATGGACAGAGCAATAAAAAATTAACTAACTATGGTATGCAGTTAAGAGAAAAACAAAAAGTTAGAAGATATTACGGAGTTTTGGAAGGACAATTCGCTGAGTATTTCAATATTGCTGAAAAGATGCCCGGAATAACAGGTGAAAACTTATTAAAAATCTTAGAGTTAAGATTCGACAATGTAGTTTACAGATTAGGCCTTGCAAGTTCAAGAGCTGAGGCAAGACAATTGGTAGTTCACGGTCATTTCACCGTTAACGGTAAAAAGGCCGATATCCCTTCAATGATTCTGAAAGTTGGAGACGAGATACAAGTAAAAGAAAAAAGCAGAAGCTCTGAAAAATTCAAAAGCTTGGTTGAAAATCACAAAAAAACTGCGCCACAATGGTTGCAGGCAGACCCTGACAATTTCGCAGGAAGAATTATAGCTGAACCTACTAAAGAAGATATTGAAATACCAATAGCAGAAAATCTGATTGTCGAGTTGTACTCTAAGTAATAAGCATTAAGAATTATTTCCCTCGACAAACAAAAATAAGGAGGGTTGGGATGATAGAAATTGAAAAACCAAATATTTCGTTAGTAGAGAAGAATGACAATAATACCTATGGTAAAATAGTGGTAGAACCACTGGAAAGAGGCTATGGGACAACAATTGGCAATTCACTAAGAAGAATACTTCTTTCATCATTACCAGGAGCAGCTGTTACATCCATAAATATACAGGGGGTTTTGCACGAATTTTCTACAATACCCGGCGTAAGAGAAGATGTAACAGAAATAATTCTTAATATTAAGAATTTAGCTGCTAAAATGAATGTTCCAGGACCGGTGCAGCTTTTAATAGATGCAAAAGGTCCCAAGGAAGTTACGGCAGCTGATATTATTACAGGCGGGGACGTTGATATCATAAATGAAGATCTGCATATTGCAACTTTAGAAGAGGGAGCCGAGCTCATTATCGAAATGGAAATGGAGCAGGGAAGAGGCTATGTAATTGCAGAAAGAAACAAAAAAGAAACTCAGGCAATCGGAGTTATTCCTATTGATTCGATTTACACACCTGTTAAAAAAGTTAACTTTACCGTTGAAGATACCAGGGTTGGCAACAGAACGGATTTTGATAAGCTAACTTTTGAGATTTGGACTAACGGTACAATTGAACCTGAAGAAGCAGTTTCTTTAGGTGCAAAAATACTGAATGAGCATCTTAACTTATTCATATCATTGACCGATCATGTAAATGATGTTGAAATCATGGTAGAAAAAGAAGAAGATGAAAAAGAAAAAGTCTTAGAGATGACTATAGAAGAACTTGATTTATCCGTTAGATCCTATAATTGTCTAAAGAGAGCCGGTATCAACACGGTAGAAGAACTCACATATAAGACAGAAGAAGATATGATGAAAGTTAGAAACTTAGGTAAGAAATCTTTAGATGAAGTGCAGAAAAAACTTGCGGAATTAGGGTTATCTCTAAGAAAAAATGATAATTAACCGGAAAAGGAGGACTAAGCATGGCTAAGCATAGAAAGCTTGGGGTTAAATCTGACCACAGAGTAGCAATGCTTCGCAACTTGACTACCGACCTTATTATGCATGGCAGAATTACCACAACGGTAACCAGAGCCAAAGAGGTAAGAAGAGTTGCAGAAAGAACTATTACTCTTGGAAAAAGAGGAGACCTGCATGCAAGACGTCAGGCGTTAGCTTATTTATACGGCAAAGATGCAGTTTACAAGCTATTCGAAGAAGTTGCTCCTAGATACAAGGATAGAAATGGTGGATACACCAGAATTCTAAAATTGGGACCACGCAGAGGCGATGGAGCAGAAATGGCGATAATTGAATTAGTATAACATAAAACAATGGAGATGGTTAATATCAATATAGCCATCCCCATTTTTTCAATAGGCCGTCTGTTTTGCAGGCGGTATTATTATGTTATCAATTCCTTGGATAAGGGATTTAATTAAAATTATTGTTGTAAAATACAATAAATGATGATATCATTTTATTGCAGTTTTAAATTGCGTAAAATACAAATAAAAGGTGCGGAATGAAGGAATACATAATTAGAATAGAAAATGTAAAATATAAATATGAAAAAGAAGCAGCATATGCAGTTAACGGTGTATCCCTTAATATTAAAAAAGGCGAGTTTACTGCCATTATTGGTCACAATGGTTCAGGAAAGTCAACCCTAGCCAAACTGATTAACTCACTTTTACTCCCTACGGAAGGAAAAATCTTTGTAAAAGATATGGATACAAGTGATGATTCAAAACTCTGGGATATAAGACAGACTGCAGGAATGGTATTTCAAAATCCGGATAACCAATTAGTTGCTACAATTGTTGAAGAGGATATAGCTTTTGGTCCAGAAAATCAAGGGGTTGAACCTTCAGAAATCAGAAGAAGAGTGGACGAGGCTTTAAAAGCAGTAGGTATGTACGAATATAGAAAAAGACCTCCTCACCTTTTATCGGGTGGTCAAAAGCAGAGAATAGCCATAGCTGGAGTATTGGCTTTAAATTCCGACTGCATAATTTTAGATGAACCTACTGCAATGTTAGACCCTTCTGGCAGAAAAGAAGTTATGGAAACGTTGAAAAAACTTAATAGCCAAGGTAAAACAATTTTATTGATTACTCACTACATGGACGAGGCCGTCTTAGCAGATCGAGTTGTAGTAATGGATAAGGGCAGTATAAAATTAGATGGAACACCTAAAGAGGTTTTCAGAAATATAGAAGAAATTAAAAAATTTGGTTTAGATGTTCCCCAGGTAACGGAACTAACCCAGGAACTTATTAAGGAAGGCCTTGATCTGCCCCCAGATATAATTGATGTAAAGGAATTGGTGGATATACTATGTCAATAACAGCTGAAAATATAAAATATGTATATAGTGAAGGCACTCCTTTCAGGACTTTGGCCTTGGATAATGTTAATATTACCATTAACCAAGGCGAATTTGTGGGAATAATCGGACATACAGGCTCTGGTAAATCAACATTGATACAATTGATGAATGGCCTTGAACTGCCAACGGAAGGGCAAGTAAAAGTTAATGATACAATAATAGGTGAAGACAAGAAAAAGTTAAAACTAATCCGACAAACAGTGGGACTTGTTTTCCAATATCCGGAATACCAGCTTTTTGAAGAAACTGTAGAAAAAGATGTTGCTTTTGGTCCTATAAATTTGAATCTATCTCAGGAAGAAGTGGATTTAAGAGTTAAAGAAGCATTGGAGTCAGTAGGATTCAACTATAAAAAAATTAAAGATGTCTCACCTTTTGAACTGTCTGGAGGACAAAAGAGGAGAGTTGCCATAGCAGGAGTTTTGGCTATGAAGCCAGACTACCTAATTTTAGACGAACCTACTGCAGGATTGGATCCAGCTGGTAGAAATGAAATATTTCAACAGATAAAAAAGTTACACGAAAAATCAAATGTCACTGTGGTATTGGTTTCTCACAGTATGGAAGATATAGCTAAACTGGTGGACAGGGTAATTGTTTTATCAAAAGGAAAAATACATATGGAAGGAACTCCTAAAGAAATATATTCTCAGGCTGAAGAATTGGAAAAAATCGGTTTGGGTATTCCTCAAATTGCTTCCATAGTAAAGGAACTACGAAATCGTGGATTTAATATTAGGCCAGACATACTCACTGTAGAGGAAGCTAAAGAAGAAATACTTAAGGAAGTGAGGAGAAGAAATGTTTAAAAATTTAACCATTGGTCAGCATTATCCCGTTGAATCTCCTGTACACCACCTAGACCCCAGAGTGAAGATTTTAATGACGATTATTTTCATAATTTCAGTATTCTTTATTGAGAGATTAACTGGAATATTAATTGTTTTAGCTTTCTTAACTATTGCTATTACGGCATCAAAGGTACCTGTTAAATTTGTTATTAAAGGTTTAAGACCTATATTAATGATTATAATAATAACATTTATTATAAATCTTTTAATGACGCCGGGTAATGTTATTTTCAGGATAGGCTTTTTAAGCATCACAGAAGAAGGACTAAGACAGGCGGGATTTATGGCTGTAAGACTTACCCTGTTAATAATGGGAACATCCCTTTTGACCCTTACTACATCTCCCATTTTGTTAACAGACGGGATTGAAAGTCTTTTAAAACCTTTTAAAAAGTTCGGTCTGCCGGCACATGAATTGGCAATGATGATGACAATAGCCCTTCGCTTTATTCCTACCCTTATGGAAGAAACAGAAAAAATAATGAAAGCACAGAAATCCAGAGGGGCGGATTTTGAAAGTGGAAATATAGTAAGCAGGGCCAAAAACTTAGTTCCCCTCCTTGTACCTTTGTTCATAAGTGCCTTTCGTAGAGCCGACGAATTAGCTATGGCCATGGAAGCCAGATGTTACCGGGGAGGAGACAATCGCACCAGAATGCGACAAATGGTAATAGGAAAAGTAGATTACGCTGCTATTGCTGTATTTTCTGTCTACATGGTAGCGATAGTATTGTTTAGAATATTATGGTAAGAAATATTAAATTAATCATTGCCTATGACGGTACCGATTATTATGGCTGGCAAACCCAATTAAACCGCCCTACAATCCAGGAAACTATTGAAGGTGCCATAGAAGTAATAACAAGGGAAAAAGTAGATTTAATCGGTTCTGGACGAACAGACAGTGGTGTCCATGCCTTGGGTCAAGTGGCAAATTTTAAGGCAACTACTAAAATACCAGAAGAAAAGATTAAAATAGCATTAAATGCAAACTTACCACCGGATATAAGAATTTTGGAGTCTAAGGACGTAAGTATGGACTTCAACTCCAGATTTGATGCTCTTGATAAAACTTATATGTATCAAATATACAATGATAGGGTAGGAAATCCCTTTTATACTAGGTACTCATACTTTGTTCCTAAAAATCTAAACCTGAAAGAAATGGAAGAAGCCCTGAAATTAATAGTGGGTACACACGATTTCAAAGCTTTCATGGCTTCAGGTTCTTCTGTAAAGACCACCGTAAGAACGGTGTACGAAGCAAATTTAATTAAAGAAAATAATTTGATTAAAATATATATCCGAGGTAACGGATTTCTCTACAATATGGTAAGGATTATTGCAGGAACAATAATTGATATAGGCAAGGGATTAAAGGATATTTCATGTATAGAAAAGGCACTTACAGAAAAGGACAGAACACTTTTAGGACAGACGGCACCTGCTAAAGGATTGTTTTTAATGTGTGTAAATTACAAAAAAATAGCTTGACATTCAATAACAAAGCATATAAAATGTTATAGGTATGTTAGACAGCGAAAAACCGTTCCAGTGCCCCGGATGATGGTTTTTTGAATAGATAATAGATATTAGAATAATAAAGAAATTTAGTAGAGTAACAGGAGGAAATCAGATGAAAAGCTTCTTAGCTAAACCTAATGAAGTTGAAAGGGCATGGTATGTAGTTGATGCTGAAGGAAAAACATTAGGTAGACTTGCAACAGAAGTTGCCAAACTTCTAAGAGGAAAACACAAAGCTATATATACTCCTTCCGTAGATACAGGAGATTATGTAATAGTAGTAAATGCAGAAAAAGTTGTATTGACAGGAAAGAAATACGACCAGAAATTGTATAGACGTCACTCTCAATATCCAGGTGGATTAAAGGAAGTAACTTACAGAAACTTAGTTAGCAGAAAACCTACAGATCCTGTTTATTTGGCAGTAAAGGGAATGCTTCCTAAGAATAAACTTGAAAGAAAAATGTTGAAGAAATTAAAAGTATACGCAGGTCCTGAGCACAAGAATCATGCTCAAAAACCACAAGTATACGAGTTTTAATTGGGGAGGAGGAATAATATGGAAGCACAATACAGAGGAACAGGCAGAAGAAAAAAAGCCGTTGCAAGAGTAAGATTAGTTCCCGGAACAGGGAAAATAACTATAAATAACAGAGATTTAGACGATTACATCAAGTATGAAACTTTAAGAACCCTTGTAAAAGAACCTTTAATGATTACTGATACTATGGGTCAATATGATGTATTGGTAAATGTAAAAGGTGGAGGATTTACAGGTCAGGCTGGAGCAATAAGACATGGAATCTCCAGAGCTTTACTTGAAGTAGACGAAGAACTAAGACCAATTCTAAAAAAAGCCGGATTCTTGACAAGAGATTCGAGAATGAAAGAAAGAAAGAAATACGGTTTGAAAAAAGCCAGAAGAGCTTCTCAGTTCAGTAAGAGATAATTTGGTGTTTCATTACACACGAGTTTGTTTACAATTACAAAGTTTGCTTATCGCAAGCGCCAACCGTCAGGGGGTTCATTCCCTTTGGCGGTTTTTTTGTGTTCAAAAATAGATATAGAGATAAATAAAAATATGCTAAACGGACG
>DURT01000073.1 GCA_012843025.1 Tissierellia bacterium
GACCTACCAACCATTTTTCTCTCCCTTCGGTCGGAAAAATGGGGTTAGGGCTTCTTCATAGTCCCTGTTTTCATAAATCTTTCGTGCCATGAAAAACCTTCAATTAAAATGTGGGGAGTATGACTATTTTTGGTTGCCTCCTTAGCTCGGTTAAAATAATCCCACAGCATTTCTTTATAATCTTCATGGGCACAGTTTTCGATTATAGCTTCCGCTCTTTCCTTAGGTGACAAACCTCTTAAATCGGCTACTCCCTTTTCCGTTACTATAACCATTACATCGTGTTCCGTATGGTCTACATGGGATACCATGGGAACTATTGATGAAATTTTGCCATCCTTTGCGGTGGAAGCAGTGGTAAATATTGAAATATAGGCATTCCTTGTAAAGTCTCCAGAACCTCCTATACCATTCATCATTTTGCTTCCCATTATGTGAGTTGAATTTACATTCCCGTATATATCTACTTCAATGGCTGTGTTCATGGAAATAACGCCTAGCTTTCTTATTACTTCCGGATTGTTGCTTATTTCTTCAGGTCGTAAAATTATATGATCCTTATATCGAGAAAAATTTGCAGTAAAATCTTTAATTCTATCTGGTGATATTGTCAGTGAAGTGGCGGAAGCTGTCTTTACTTTCCCGCAATCTATCAAATCTATTACAGAATCCTGCAAAACTTCAGAATATATATTCAAGTCTGTGAAATCAGAGTTACATAAACCTCCCAAAACTGCATTGGCCACACTTCCTACTCCTGATTGAAGGGGAAGCAAGTTTTTGGGGAGACGACCTTTATCCACTTCTGATTTTAAAAATTTGATTAAATTATCAGCCATTTGTCTTGATACCTCATCAATTGGAGCAACTTTATTTGTCTTATCGGGAATATCAGTAATAACTATTGCTGCTATTTTTTCCAAGGGACAAGGTATATAGGTAGTTCCTATTCTGTCGGAAACTTTGTTTATAGGAATTGATTCTCTCCGGGGAGGATTTAAAGGAGAGTAAATATCATGAATTCCTTCCAAGGATAAGGGCTGTGAAGTATTTATTTCAACTATAACCTTTTCGGCACATTCAACAAAAACGTTAGAATTTCCCACTGAAGTCGAAGGAACTATTCCCCCGTTTTCTGTTATGGTAACTGCTTCAATAATAGCCACATCCATTTTTCCTAAAAATCCATATCTTAAATATTGGGGAGAATGACTTAAATGTATGTCATTATATTTAATATTGCCTGAATTTATGGAATTTCTCAAAGGAGCATTTGTCTGATAAGGATATCTTCTCCTTATAATTCCTCTTTCTGATAGAACACCGTCTAACTCAGGTCCCACGGAAGCACCCGTCATTAAATCTATCTGTATTTTTTCCCCTTCATCAACTCTTTTTGCTAAGGCTAATGGAACTGCCTTAGGATATCCTGCAGGGGTAAAACCAGAAGCTCCTACAAAATCTCCATCCTTTATTAGTTTTGCCGCTTCTTCAGCACTAACTATTTTATCTTTTAATTTTTCGCATCTTATTCTGTCCAAGTCAAACCTCCTTATTAAAACTAACCTTGCTCCTACTAGTATCCACTTTCCTATACTATCGTCAAACTAAAGAAAGCTCCTCATGAGAGGAGCGCTTCGACGGTCATTTTTAAAATGGTCCGTAGTTAATCAGTACAGCTATTACCACAAATATTGCCGCCATCAAGGTCCATAAGATCATCAGCGGGGCTATGAACTTAAACCATCTTTCATATTTAATTTTTGCTATGGATAAGTTAGCCATTAAAACACCAGAGGTTGGGATTATGGAGTTTGATATTCCATCTCCAAACTGATATGCAAGTACCGCTGTCTGTCTGGTAAGACCTATAACGTCTGATAGGGGAGCCATTATAGGCATAGTTGTAGCTGCCTGGCCTGATCCCGAAGGTATGAAGAAATTTAAAATAGATTGTACAAGAAGCATACCTACAGCACTTATTGTTTTTGGTAATTTGGTAATAACTGATGCCATACCATATACAACTGTATCAATTATTAAACTTCCTTCCATTATTACCAGTAGTCCTCTGGCTAAACCTACTACCAATGCTCCTGTAGCCATATCTTTAGCACCACTAATGAAGTTTATTGCTATATCATCAGCTTTCAAGCCGCCGGCAAAACCTGCAACAATACCTATAGCTAAGAATATGGCAGCGATTTCCGTAATATACCAACCGAACTTGAATACTCCGAATATTAAAATACCCATTCCAGCAGCGAATATAAGGAGTACTAAATTATCTCTTGTAGTCATTTCTCTTACATTATCTAAATCAATAGCTTTGTCTTTTTCTTCAAGCTCAAGATCATATACATAACTGTTTTCTATATTTTCTTTAACTTTATTTGCATATCTAAAAATATAAACAGTTATTAATACTAAAGTACAAACCCAAATTATTAATCTTAATCCGATTCCTGAGAACAGAGGAAGTTCTGCTATTCCTTGGGCAACTCCAACAGTGAAAGGATTCATAAAGGCAGATGTAAAACCTGCTGCAGCTCCAAGAGCAACCATAGCCATACCTGTTATAGCATCATATCCTAAAGCTCTTGCAAGGGCTATTCCTATGGGTACGAAAACAATTGCCTCCTCAGCCATTCCAATTGTAGCTCCTCCAAGAGAAAATACTAAAACAAATATAGGAATCATCAATTTTTCTTTCCCTTTAAGGCTTAACGCAACTTTGCTTATACCTGCTTCTATAGCTCCGGTTGAGTTTACTACGTTAAAAGAGCCTCCAACTATAAATATGAAAAACACTATACTTTGTGCAGCACCAAGACCTTTCGGAAAGGCTTTAAGTACATCGAAAACTGTTGCAGGTGCAGCTTCAGTATAACTAAATGAGTCCGGATCAACTACCATCCTTCCATCAGGTGCTTCAACTTTTTGATATTGACCTGCTGGAATTAAATAAGTTAAAATTGCGATTATAATAATTAGTGAAAAAATAATTACATAGGTATGCGGGACTTTAATCCCTTTCTTTTTTTGTTCCATGACCCCTCCTACATTATTTATTTTTTGGTTGCAAATATCCTATCATACTTTTTTTTACTATGCAAGCATTTTCTTCTGCTAATTAGGCCAATTAGGCTTCTCCCCTCCTGTAAAATTTACCTAATGTATGGCAAATTGTTTTACCTTCTTCAATAGCAACTTTTCCTCCAACCAGTACATAGTCTATACCACTAGGTCTGAGTTGCGGATCCTGGAAGGTAGCATTATCTATTATAGTATCATAGTCAAAAATTGTAATGTCTGCATCATAGCCTTCCTTTAAAAGTCCCTTGTTCTTCAGTTTTAATCTCTTGGCAGGCATGTAGGTCATCTTGTTAATAGCGTCAAAGAATTTCATTACCTTTCTGTCTCTTACGAAATGACCTATTACCCTTGGGAAAGTTCCGGCTCCTCTGGGATGGCCTGAATGGTTTCTGTAAATACCATCGCTTGCAACCATTACAAGAGGATGGTTTAAAGCCTCTATTATTTCTTCTTCGTTCATAACATATGCCACGGCTAACATGTTAGGATATTCCTTACGTGCCTTTTCAAATAGTTCCTTGTCACAGTACATACCTTTAAAGGGTTCTTCTGTGAGCATAATTGCACTGTAATCCTTATTCCATGTTTCCAAACAACCATCATCAAATACGGCAGAACCTATAAAGGTACTGAAAGCATCATAAGGATAGGCATCAACCATAATATCCAATCCCTTGTCCCTATAATCCTGAATAAGATTTAATGCTTCAGTCATATTACCGAAAGCACTGCAGCTGGATAGGTGTGAAATTTGGAAAGGAATACCTGTTTCTTTACCTATATAAGCCATTTCATCTATGGAATCAAGTGCATTTATGGCATCTTTACGATAGTGAGCAGCAAGAAGAAGGTCATCTCTTCCCTGAATTTCCTTAGTAATTGCAATAGCTTCCTCCGTATCAATTCCGGGACAATATTCCAATCCGTAAGATACTCCTACAGCTCCAAAATCAATTGCTTCAGCAACTAATTTCTGCATTTTTTCAATTTGCTCTCTGTTAGACTTCTTGTAAATATCAGTATTTCCCACTTCATTTCTTAAGAAATTATGTCCTATATAAGTAAGGTAGTTTACAGGGTTTCCTTTTTCTTTTATAAATTCATAAAGTTCTTCAATTCCCTGTCTATTGTTACCACAATTACCTACAGCACAAGTGGTAACACCCATGTTTAACATGGTATGTGCTATATCATATCCTTCTTTCTTCGTAAGGGAAAAATCTTCTTCATGCATATGGATATCTATAAATCCTGGGGATACGTGCTTACCTTTTGCATCGATAACAAATTTTGCTTCAGAAGGTACGGAACCCACATCCGTAATTTTACCTTCTTTAATTCCCAAATCACCTTCAATTATTTTTTTGTTTTCTATATCGATAATCTTTCCATTAACAATTTTAATGTCTAACATATTACACCTCTCTTA
>DURT01000074.1 GCA_012843025.1 Tissierellia bacterium
ACAATTTTAAATAACAGCTTCGTTTTTTAAACCAATAATCATTGGTTTATTAGGTGTGCATTTTTTTATTATTAGTTTTTCAAAAAATATTTAATATTATTTTGCTAAAATCTATTGACTTTAATTAGCTGGTCTTTTATTATTTTAGTAGTCTTCACTACCATTTGTACTTTTATATTATCATAAAAAGAATAGATGAATTATTTAAATAAATCCCAAATACTAAAAGATGTTTTATTATATATCTTATTATACATAGCTTTTTTGGGATTCCTAAGCCAACCCATACCCTTCTTACCATAGAAGGGATTCACAGCTCTCTTGACTTTCCTTTTTAATTTTCCAGTAGTTCTTGCTTTTATAGACTTTTTAATATTAGGTTTACGAATTCCAATCTTCATAATATGCCACCTTTCTCCCTAATAAATTCGCTTATTAGGAATAACCCCCTCACACCTCCTTTAGGATTGTCAATATCTCCTTTGTATCTAGGAATAAGATGGATATGCAAATGCATTACAGTTTGTCCTGCTTCTTCTCCACAGTTAATTCCAATGTTGTATCCATCAGGATTAAATTTTTTATCCGCAATTTCTTTGCATTCGTCAATTAATTTCCATAGCTTATCCTTGGTTTGTTGATTAGCTTCAAAATAATTACTTATATGTTTTTTGGGTATTATTAACATATGCCCTTCATTTACAGGAAAACCATCATAAATAGCAAAAGCTAATTCATTTTCAGCAATTATTCTTTCTTTATCTATATTACAAAAAACTCAGTTCATTTTTTTACTGGATAAATAAATTTTATCAATAGACATTTGATCACCTTAGTTAAGTATCATAATTTAAAATTTACTCCTCATCACTACGCTTACAATCTATCAATTGCTTCCCTCATGTACTCAACAGTATAATAAATAGCTTCTCCATCATTCCATTTAATATTTGCTGCAACACTCCTGCCATCCTGTTTTATTAATCTGCTTTCTCTCAAGTCATTTATTATATTTAAAACAGTCTTCATGTTATAGTTAAGATCAATTGAAATTTTATTGATAGATACTCCATGGGCTTGACTTCTTAAATACTTTAAAACTATGACATGATTTTCATTTAAATATCTTTTCATTAGATATAAATCAATATCCAACAAAGTCAATTCTGAATACGTATCTTGAATCCCCTTTTTTATTACATTCAAGTATCTTAAACTTGGTAAAACGTCATTGGTACGATCTTCTTTGGTAATAGTTTTAACCGGAATGCCGAAAGAGACTACAACAATTTCCTCTTGTTCACCTAACGAGATTTATATTTAGAATTAGCCATAAACATTATAACATTTTCATTAACCAATACTTCATTATTTGAAATTGACGTTTTTTGATAAATCTTATAATAGGAGTTCAAAAGGTGTTAGAATACCTTGGATAATATCAAAGAAATACTATCATCCGCATTTCTAAGGTCAATGAATGATACAGTAACCTTAACTTTGTCATCGGACGTATATGTAATATCATTTTTGCTAATGTTTTCAGATTTCGGATATAGTAAAACAACTGAATCTGCTTCGTATTTTTTACTATAGGCATACATCTGATACATATCTGACTGCGAAATGCCATAGTTTCGAACATTGTCTGATAAAAGTTTCCACTTAGTGTCCATAATAATCGTATGGTCATTGCTTTCCAACACAATATCTGGACGTAGTAAAAAGGCACGATTTGGACTATTAAAAAGACTGTATCTAGTATCTTGTTTCCGGATACTGATACCTCCACCGATGATCTTACGAAGTTTGGCTAAAACAAAGCTTTCAAACACTTTTTCCATAGGAAAAAGAAGTGCTAGCGCAACCTCGCTTCCTTTAAATGCCGTAAAACTGTTGCCCTGCAAAAAAACACGGCACCAAGATAAAGCTTTACTATAATGGTTCATATTACGGTCAATAATACATTTCGAAAAGTCTACATCATAGTTCGCAGAACACTCTACACCTTCAAAGAAAGTCAAAAGCCGCATTGCGTATTGACGGTTTTTCATATCGCGTGTAGATTTAAGCAGTAAATAGAGTGTAGATTTGATCAATCGATTTTCAGGTCTGTTAATACTGAAATCGTCATAATGAACAAAAAATCGCTCCTTATTCACTAAATTAAATTTTATATTTTGCGAAGCTATAAGTTTTCCTTTATAAAACCGCTCATTCCTTTCGATAGGTGTATATGCTGATTTTAGCCCTTGTTTAATGAGAACTGTGACCTCATCAAGAAACATTTTTATAAATATTTCATATATGTTTAATCGTTCAGTGTGGAGATGAGATACGTTGAAATCTTTAAACGGAACATCGCGTAATGTTTTCAACATTTCTAGAAATATTCTTTTTGTTTCTGCTTCCGTAATGTCTCCACCGACAATTTTAGGAAGAATCTCTATAACCGTACCATCATCCATTGTTATAAGACCGACATAATTCTTAGCGGTAATAACCTTTCCTATATTTCGACGAACAGATAGAGATAACAGCTCAACAACTTCTGTTTCTGCGTCATTATTATTAGCAAGAATAAAAGATTCCAAAGCCTTAAATGTCTTTTCTGGCAAGGCTTTATAGCCGTATAAGTCTTTTTCGCATGTAAACCCTTTATACTCAGTTATAGTGTATAACTTATTTGAAGTACTCATAAGCATCAATCCTATTGAAAGCTTCGTTGTTTATCTCATAATACTCAGAAAAATTAATATCTGCATTTCCGAACAATTTATAAGCATCAGTTTTTTGTATAATGAAGCGGGTACTATCATCAGTCTTCTGATTATCACCCAATACAAGTTGAATCTTTTCATAATCATCGTAGAAGTATTCTTGCAACAGGGGAATTATATTGTTTCTAAAAATCTTTGCTAGATTTTCAATAGTTGGTCTATTTTTTAGCGGAAGCAAATAAGAATGCCCAATTGTATGTTCACGATCAAGTAATATAGAAATTCGCTTATTAATAGTTTCAAGCATTGCTGCAATATCTATACCTTCGACGTAAACATCTTTAAGCAATACAGGTTCCGGTAACATTTCAACAAAACAAAATCGACGTCGTAAGGCTGTGTCAAGCATTGCGATTGAACGATCAGCTGTGTTCATTGTTCCAATAATATATACATTATCAGGTACACCAAACTTTTTTCCTGAATAAGGTAATATTGATCTTAACTGCTCACTTGCATTTATACGCTTACATGGCTCAATTAATGTTATAAGTTCACCGAATATTTTTGAAATATTCCCCCTGTTTATCTCATCAATAATAAAAACACGATTTGGAATTTTCAAATTCTTCGAAAACAGTGTAGGTTTTACTTTTCTGAGCATTTGAAGTGCATCAGACACAGAAACAGACATTTTATATACAGTAGAAAGAGTCATAGTCTTCCCAGCATTAATTTCGACAATATCCTCGTTAATACCTTTTACAAGCCACTTAACTTTACGAAGACGTTTATAATTCGGATACTCATCATGCCACTCTGGTTCTCCTGTGATTACACCAATAGCATCTATAGTTTTGCTCGAATAGCAAGAAAAAACAATATCGCCTATTTGCATCTTGTTATAAAAAGCATTCAGGACTGTTCTACCTCCGTACTTGCTGTAATCAGTAGAATCAGATATTTTTTCGCCGTATTCATCCCAACCAATTCGAATATGATTATTTTCTAAACATTCAATACGAGTAGGGTTGTCACCTGTACCTTCAAGTGATACTTTCCATACAGATGGGTTCTTGCTTATGCCTAAATTAAGGTCAGTACCATTTTCAATTGGTGCTCCTGCATTATCACAAAATGCCTTAAAAACTCCATCGTGTACTTCATATTCTATTTCCTGACCGGTTTCTGATTTATCCTCCGAGGACACAACAGGTCGTATGCCTTCTATGAATTCCTCGTAACTATACGATTGATGGAAAGTCGTAAAGGCAATTAATCCGTCATCTTTATATTTCATGTATCGTCTGAACACTTCTTCATAATTTTCAGCTTTAACCTCAGAAAGTGGTTTTTCCTCAATTATAGCAACAGCGTATAGAATAGAACTATAGGTTTTTCCAGTTCCTGGAGGTCCATATAGAATAATGTTTTTTTCTGATATCCTGTTATCTGACATAGGTATGTTTTGTGATATATCTTGACTGCTTGTTTTCATAATACTATTTTGGGGTTGGTTATGTGCTTCTCTTTCTAACCAAGCGTTATATGACACTTCTGGAAATGAAATATTAGGCGATTGTTTGTTAAGTTCAATTTTTAGAGAGTTCAAAAAATCAATATACTCATCTCCACCGCATTGCACGTTAGGAGCAGCTATACCATAGTGGTTAGAAATAAACGAACGAGAATTAGCATCAAGGGGCATAAAAACATTAGGCCTTGTCCAATACAATCCCATTGTAATATAAGTTAACCCATTACCACTTACTGCAATTGCGTTCTCGAACGCTTTTTTAAACTCAAGTGTAGGTATGTTTGTTTCAGCGAATTTTAATGCATGAACAAATAAATCCCATATCTCATCAACGCCAGCAAAAAACGAATTTATGTTATTAAGAACAGGTATTCCCGAAAACTCTGTAGGAACGTCAGCTTTTATATCAAATACCTTTGCAAAAACTTCAGCCAAAATAGTTCTGTTTTCATCTTTTATACCTCGATTCATTACTCCCATCACTGAGAATGGGTCAATCTGATAATTTCGTGGCCCCCACCAATCCTCTCGTTCAAAATGAAGATACTTCATAAGCGGCTGTTCTGATGCAATTTTTTTCACTAAGTCAAATAATTCACTCCTCTTGTTACTATATTCGAGTAATCTATCAGCAAACTTCTCGTAAAATGTAATCCATTGGTATGCATTGTCCATAAATATCATCTCCTTGCATTCTCTTCTTTATGCTTATTATTCAATGCTTTATATAGAATTAATGAAAGTACTCCAACCATTCATAATATACCTGTTTAAGATTCTCATCTAAATATGTAAGAGCTTTTACTTTCATAGATTCTGGTACCCCATAATAGGCTTCTGCTATTGAACCAGTAATAGCTGCCACGGTATCGCTGTCTCCACCTAATGAAATGGCTGTCCTAATAGCATCCTCAAATGAATCTGATTCTAAAAAAGATTCTATAGCCTGGGGTACTGTTTCCTGACATGTTTCATTAAATTCATATGTGTCTCTAATTTCATCTATTGTAAAATCCAATCTGTAATAGTTATTATTTATTCTATCTTTGATTTCTTCTTTAGTGAATCCTTGTTTAGCCATAAAGACAGCTACAACCACAGCTTCAGCTCCTTTTATTCCTTCCTGGTGATTGTGAGAAACTTTTGTAACAGCTTCAGACAATTTAATTGCTTCACTTTCTGTTTTTGCAGCAAATCCTACAGGGCTTACTCTCATAGCAGCACCATTACCAAAACTGTTGTATGGTTTAGGATTATCACTAAACACCCAGTGATAAAACATTCCTCCATAACCACAATTGGGATACTTTCTTCCTATTTCCTGCATATATTTTATGGCCATATTTTCAACCAATAAATAATAGTCATTACTATTAGATGACTCATTTATTTTTGCAGCTTCCATAATAGCTTTGGCAACAGCAATAGTCATAATACTGTCATCTGTTACAAAACAGTCCTCGGTAAATAGGTCGAAATCTTTCTTTCTGTAATTATTAAACTCAAATCTTGAGCCAATAATATCACCAATAATTGCACCTATCATTGTATACTCCTTTACTTATTTAAAAGGGGGCTGTCGCACTAATTATTTATACGATAGCCCCATAAGTAATGTCATATAATATATTCAATCCCTTTTATATCAGGTGTCTTTTACAATTGGAAATCAATTACCATTATTGTATAACAAATTATAATAATTTTCAACATATTCTACTTTAATTCTATATGTAATCCCCTTCCTCTTTAAAGGCTATGGTTTACACACACCACAAGCGCTGTAGCCGGCCTTTTCTGCTTCTTCTACTGTATCAAACCATATTTGTTTATCTTCCTTTATAATTTCTGCATATCTGCATGTTGAATTATGATATTTATCTGAATCTATACTTCCTACATAATTTCCTTCTTTTTTAACAGGTGTGACACTGTTAGATATATTATCTTTTACAACTTCCCCATTAAAAGTATCGTTGCTCCAAAATCCTTTGTTATTTTTTCTGGCTTCTTCCTGTATTTTAATAAAGTCATTTACATATTTTACGTTGGGAGGATATGTTGCAACCCTTGCATACCCTTCTTTTAGCAATGTCTTATTAAACATTTCTCCATCTACCCATACATATGCTAAAATCCTTCCATACTGGTCTCTTTCCTGAACGTCAAATTCAAGTTCGATATCTTTTCCTTCAAGTTTTGATTTAGTATATTCTGATGCTACTTTGCCTTCAGGAAGATTTTTGGCAACATCAGGATGAACACTCTCTGGAGTATCCACTCCAATAAGCCTTACTCTTTCCTCGGACCCTTTATAGTTTACTACTAAGGTATCGCCATCTACTACCCTTGTTACTGTTGCAGTCTCTGGTTTATCGTTGATGCTTGCTGTCATGGTATCCTGGTCCCAGCCTACTTCTTTATTCAGCGCCTCAGCAACTGCCCTTAATGGCACATATGTAACACCATTATAAAGAATGTTGTCTGCTTCAATTTTCTGACCGTTTACAGTAATATTTACCGTGTTGTAAACAACCTCGATTGTAGTTGTTGTTCTCCCTATGGCTGTACCTGCTAAAAAAGCTAATACTATAATTCCCACTACGAAAAACCTTAAGAGTTTTTTCATACTTAATACCTCCGTTTATATTAATTCTATGATAAATTTAACTAATTAATCCTATTAATCTCCAGTATATCATTTCAAAGAAAATGATTATAAACACAACTGCCGTCAAGGGGATTCCCAAGCGGATAACTTCTTTTTGCCCATACATGCCGTTTTCTTCACCTTGACCAACCAGGACATTTAAATGGTGGAAGGGTAAGATATAGTGTACTCCAATAGAAGAATATACAAGCAATGTTGTAACTATTGGGTCAATATTCATTGGTTCCGTAAATATTAGCAATGCAGGTATTGCTATGCCCAAAACAGCTATTACACTTCCCAATACCATGTGTATTCCCATGGATATTACTGCTATTATAAGAGCTAAGGCATAGGGGTTTGAAGGAATAGATGAAGGCAGGACAGTTTCAGCAATCCAGCTGTTCATACCTGAAACAGCTCCAACCTTACCTATAGTCATTGCTGTAGATAAAAAAATTAAAACATGTACGGGAACTTCTCCCCACTGTTTTGCCTCTAAGACTTCTCCTACTACAGGAAGACTCATTAGCATTGCAATAAGCAGTGTAATCCAGCCGATTTCTATGCCATGTATTGAATCAGTCAACCATAATACTATTGCTACTACAAGCCATATTAAAGTTCTTTTTTCTATTTTTGTAAGAGGTCCTAATAAGTCCAATTTTTCTTTTATTTCTTCTTTATTTATTTTTACTTCCTTTGTGGGTTTAAATAAAATCAGAATTAAAATACAAGTTATAATACTTGCCAGTATTCCTGGTGGTCCCATGTATATAAACCAATCCATCCAACTTATGTCTACTCCAGAAACTATTACTGCCATTGGGTTAATTGCACTGTCTCCTGTCAGAAAAATCATGGAAACAGGAACAGCTGCCGCAAATACAGAAAATCCTATATTTACTGCATCCTCTTTTGGTATATTGGCGCTTTTTATTACCACTGACATAACAGACATAATTATAAAAGCTCTGGGCCAAGGATGGGGTATTAATATACTTAATATAAATGTCAAAACAAATACTGATATAATAATACTCTTATATGTATTTACAAATTTAATTATAAAACTATATGCTATTCTTTCCCCCAAGCCAGAGCTTTTTACTGCTGAAGCAATTAAGTATGCTCCAATCACTAAGTATATGGTACTTCCCACCCATGGGGATAATACTACAGAAGGGTCTGCAACTTTAAATATTATGAGTAAGACTAAGTAAAGACCTGATGAGTAACCTGACTGAACTATTTGAAATGCCCAGAAAACTACTGTCATCAATGATAATGCAAGACACATTTTCCCCTCAGCTGATAATCCATCCAATGGCATTAAATTAATTATTATTGCTACTAATACACCGACAATTAAACCTATTATCCTTTTGTTTTTCATAGTAAATTCCTTTTGCATACATTATTCTCGTTAATTATAACTAATTTTTGCCCTTTCTTAGGTTTGTTAATTTGACTTAATTATAACATAAAAGATAGTGATTAAACAAAAGAATTGCTACTAAAAAGGACTGGGCACTTATTATAATGCAACAGTCCATAGCTTATTAATACTTGAATTCCTTTTATAGTAGGGGTATCTGTTATTCCCCTAATTATTAGTAAAATAATCTATCAATATTTCTTTAATATAGTTGTACCTTCTCGCGTAGGAGTTTTCGATCCGGATGAGTTCAAAGCCGTGTTTTCTGCAAATTTCTGCCTTTTTTCTGTCTCTTATTCTTACAGTTTCATC
This sequence comes from Tissierellia bacterium, assembly GCA_012843025.1. Taxonomy (GTDB): domain Bacteria; phylum Bacillota; class Clostridia; order Tissierellales; family Sedimentibacteraceae; genus Sedimentibacter. The sequence goes on from DURT01000074.1 coordinate 8,658, forward strand.
TTCATGATGTTCCATGCCGTCTAATTCTATGGCTAAGATGGGGATTTCTCTTTTTCTATAGATTTTTTCATAGACTACAAAGTCAAACCTGCCAGTATAGAACAAATCGCTGTAGGTCAGGTTTTCCTGGAATACATGGGCAATGCTCACTTCTTTGTGGACAGTGCACTTTCGTTTGTTGTATAAGACATTGTCCAAGGCATGTTTTAAATTTTGCAGAAATGCTTCTTCTGTTTCTGTGGAATAAGGTTTCACTCCCAAGGCCCTGCAT
>DURT01000075.1 GCA_012843025.1 Tissierellia bacterium
TGTCTTTTATTACTTTTTGTACTTCTTTGTTCTTTATTATAATATAGAACTAAGGTCATACTCAAAGGTTCTTATGCTGTTTTATTGTCAAGGTTCTTGCCGTCTTTTTGAGACAGCTTTTACAGTTTAGCATATTTGTTTCGTGATGTCAACTGTTATTTTTTTATTTTCCCCTGCCCCTTTCGGACAGGAATGTCAGTTTAACATAAACTCTTTATACTGTCAACTGCCAATTTTTACTGTTGATTTCTTTCTGTCTTAAGCGACAGCTTTTGTAGTTTATCACTTGTAAATATTCTTGTCAAGTACTTTTTTAATTTTTTTATCTTCTTGACAGGTTTGTTTTGTACTGCTGATTAGACAATGTCTTTCATTTTTCAGCAGCTTTTTGAGTTTAGCATTATTGATTAGATTTGTCAACTGTATATTTAAGGAAAAACATGTAATTGTAGGTCCTCCTGGTTATGGGACATAAAAAAGAGAGCTATTGCTCTCTATATCTTTAGTCTAAAGGTTTCATTGTGGGGAATAGTATAATATCTCTTATGGTAGGCTGATTAGTTATAAGCATTATAACTCTGTCAACTCCAATTCCTAATCCTCCTGTAGGTGGAAGACCTACTTCAATTGCATTTATGAAGTCGGTATCCATCATATGAGCTTCATCATCCCCAGCTTCTTTCTGTCTTACTTGTTCCTCGAATCTTTGTCTCTGATCTATGGGATCATTTAATTCAGAAAAAGCATTTGCAATTTCCCATGTGTTGGCAAAAGCTTCAAATCTGTCTGTTAGTCTTGGATCTTCTACATTCCTCTTTGCCAAAGGAGATATTTCCACAGGATGGTGAGTTACGAATGTAGGCTGCACTAAGTGTTTTTCGCAATATTTTTCAAACAATTCACTTATTACATGACCTCTGGTCATATAGGGTGTAATCTCGATTCCTTTTTCTTTTGCTATAGCTATTGCTTCTTCGTCAGTATTAATTAAATCGAAGTCAACACCTGCATATTCTTTTACCATATCCTGCATCTTTACTCTTCTCCATGGAGGAGTAAAATCAATTATCTTACCTTGGTACTCTATTTTAGTTGTTCCCCTAGCTTTTTTCGCAACATATGCCACAATATTTTCCGTCAATGTCATCATATCATTAAAATCTGCATAGGGTTTGTATACTTCCATAGCCGTATATTCGGGATTGTGGTTTGCATCCATTCCTTCATTCCTGAACATTTTGCCCATTTCATAAACTCCATCTCCCAAACCACCTACCACAAGTCTCTTTAAATATAGCTCATTTGCAATACGCATATACATATCAATATCCAAAGTATTGTGATGGGTTATAAAGGGTCTTGCATTAGCTCCCCCTGCTATTGGACTTAGAATGGGAGTTTCCACTTCTAAATAGCCTTCTCCGTCAAGATATTCTCTGATACCTCTTATAATTTTGTTTCGCATAATAAATACTTCTTTTATTTCCGGATTTACTATTAAGTCCACATACCTTTGTCTGTATCTTAATTCTATATCCTTCAAGCCGTGGAATTTCTCAGGAAGAGTGTACAACGATTTGGACAAAAGGCTAACTTCTTTGGCATTTATTGAAATTTCCCCTGTCTTAGTTTTAAACACTTCCCCTTTAACACCAACAATATCACCTATATCATAGGTTTTAAGCCATTTATATTCCTCTTCCCCTAAATTGTCTAATCTTGCAAACATTTGGATTCTTCCCAAATGATCCTGGATATCGTAGAACCCTACTTTTCCCTGTCCTCTTTTGGACATTATTCTTCCCGCAATCGATACGAATTTTCCTTCCATTTCTTCAAAATTATCTTTGATATATTTTGAAGTAGTATCTACATCGTATTTAGAAATCTTAAATGGGTCCCTTCCTGCTTTAATTAATTCCTTGAGTTTTTCCAGTCTAACCTGTCTTAAATCACCTATTTGCTCACCCATTTTTTCACCACCCTCTTCTTTTGTTTATATATTATATTTATACAGTTAATATTTGATATTTTATCATATCTCCCGTAGGAGATGCAACTTCAATTATTTCGCCTATTTTTTTGTTTAGTAATGCTTTTCCTAATGGGGAAACGTTTGAAATTTTTCCTTTAAAGGGATCCGCCTCTGCAGAACCAACTATGGTGTATTCCATTTCTTCATCAAATTCTAAGTCTTTTACTCGAACCTTGGACCCAATGGTAACTACACCCTTTTCTTTTACTTCTTCTATAACCTTGGCATTTTTTATCATATATTCAAGCTTTGCAATACGACTTTCAACATTTGCCTGCTCATTTTTAGCTTCGTCATATTCTGCATTCTCACTGATGTCTCCAAATGCTAAAGCTGTTTTAATTTTTTCAGATATTTCTTTTCTTTTTACTAATTTTAATTCTTCTAATTCTTTTTTTAATTCTTCCAAACCTTCAGCCGTAATCAAAGTTTCATTATTCTTCATATTTATTGCTCCTCGTATAATATGTTTAGAACTACTTTTTAAGTGTTCTAAACATTAATTTATTTTTAGCAAATGCAATAACTAATTGAACTAATTTATGGCTATCGATTCTGTTGATCTAACTTGTGTACTGCTAAAATTGAACCTAA
>DURT01000009.1 GCA_012843025.1 Tissierellia bacterium
GAATAATAACCGACATTATCCATTTCTGAGAGAATGGGAAGAATTTCTTCCGTCTTCATCCTTGTTGCAATTAATGACTGATGGCCGTCTCTTAAAGATGTTTCCGTTATCCTTAATCTTGACATAATTCCTCCTTTAATTAATATTTTTATGTAAAACTTATTTTTCTCTTAAGATAATTAAGAGATTTGAAGAAAGTATGTAGTTTATATTCTTAGTTTTTATTATTCCAATATTCTTTATCTTGATGAAAATTGTGTTCCTATGATATAATACAAATTGCTATTAGTACATAAGGACAATAAGAGAAGCAATGCCTTATATAATACCATAAATTATTTGAAATTAAAATAGTTTGATTATAAAAATAATTTACATATTATTATATTTATGTTTGTGCTTTCATAATATCATGTAAAATGAATATTGTACATATTATAAATAACCAATTTCGGCATATTGCCTTTAATAAAATAGTTATTTCAAACAAATATTTAATTAATTTAGGTGGTGTAAAATGGACCAGACAGATGCAAAAATTATAAGTATATTACAGCATGAAGGAAGAATCTCCATGAAGGATTTGGGAAAGAAAGTATCCTTAAGTCCTCCAGCTGTAGCAGAAAGAGTAAAAAGATTAGAGGATATGGGCATAATAGAAGGTTATAGAGCTATAATAAACAATGAAAAGGTTGGTAAACCTATTTGCGTTCTAATAAATGCATCAATAAAACCTGAAAAACAGGACAGTTTTTTAGAATTTGCGAAAAAATCCGAAGAAATAGTGGAGTGTCATCACGTTACGGGACCTCACAGTATGATTATGAAAGCCTATTTAAGAGAAATGACCCACTTGGAAGAATTAGTGGGGAAAATTCAGTTTTATGGACATACGGAAACCTATATAATTATGTCAAGTCCTATAGTCGGTAAAGAAATTTAATTTTTTAACTTTACAAATAAATAGAATGATGAAGATATTATTAATAATCCTCCTATAATAGATAACCAATCGGGAACTTCTTTTAAAAAAAAGTATCCTAATAGGGAGGAAAAAATAATATTTGAATAATCATAAATAGATATTTCTGATGCAGGACACCCCCTGTAGGCAAAGGTAAGAGCAATTTGCCCCAAGGCAGCAAACAATCCTAACAATATTAATAACAATAATTCATAAAAGTTTGGAAGAGCAAATTCAAAAAAGAAAAAAGGTATGCAACTTAAAGAAGATAAAAGTGAAAAATAAAACACAGTAGTATAAGGGCTTTCTTTATCACCGATTAATCTGATGAAAATATAGGCGGCACCAGATAGAATAGCTGAAATAAATCCCGATAGGGCGGGAATAACAGAGAAATTAAACTGAGGCTTTATTACTAAAAGGGCACCTAGTACTGAGATTATAAGTACTAAAACCTTTGTTTTGTTGATTTCTTCTTTCAGAAGAAAATGTGCCAGTATCATTACAAAAACAGGAGACAGTTTATTAAGTATGGCAGCATCCGCTGCCAACATTTTTGTGGTAGCGTAAAAGAAAAATATTAAGCCTGTAAAACCGAATAAATAACGGTAGAAAAGATATTTTCGGTTTTCTTTAAAGCCCCAAAAATGCTCCATGTGTTTTTTGCCGTTTTTTATAAAAAATCCACGGGGACTGTCTATATTTTTCTTGATTATAAAGTAAGCTATAATAAGACATATAAAATTTCTGAAAAACACCTTTTCCATTAATGGTATTTGAGGCAATAACTTAACTATTATCTGCATTGCTGAAAAGGTAAGTGAAGAAAATAGCATTAATAAAATTGACTTGTTTTTTAAATTCATGATTAACTCCCAAATGTTTATTTATAATATGCTCAAATAAAGAAGTATTATTAGTCAGAAAATTGGGGTAGGTCATCTTCAAAAAAAGACATAGAATATTTTTGAATCTATGTTATAATGATAAAGTTATAAGACAGACTTATTAGGCATTAAGAAATGAGGTGTACCAATGATAAGAATTCAACAGGTAAAGCTACCTATAGAACATACAGAGGAAGATTTATATATAAAGGCGGCGGAAGCCCTAAGAGTTGAGATAGATAATATTAAGAAACTTTCTGTTTTCAGGAAGTCTGTAGATGCAAAAATAAAGAACGAAATACTATTTATATATACCTTGGATGTGGAAACAGACAGGGAAATAAAAATTTCAAAGAGAAATACCAATATTTCTTATGTGGAGCCCTTTGATTATGATTTGGATGCAAGTGGAGAAACAACTTTGAATAACAGGCCTGTGGTGGTGGGAAGTGGACCTTCGGGATTATTTTGTGCCCTTCTACTTGCAGAAAAAGGTTATAATCCTATAATCCTTGAAAGAGGAAAAAAGATGAAGGATAGAGTCAAGGATGTTGAAAAATTCTGGAAGGATGGAAATTTAAATTTAAATTCCAATATACAATTTGGAGAAGGTGGTGCCGGAACTTTTTCCGACGGTAAACTTGATACTTTAATGAAGGACAGTTCCAAGAGAGGTAAAAAAGTATTAGATGAACTGATAGAGGCAGGTTCTCCGTTTGAAATTACATACCTTAACAAACCTCATATTGGTACGGATATATTAAGGAATGTTTTTGTTGATATCAGGGATAAAATAATAAGTTTAGGAGGAACTTTCAGATTTGAAGAATGTGTAACAGACATTAGTATAAAAGATAATAAAATATATAGAGTTATTACGGAAAGCGATATTATAGAAACGGATGTATTGGTTCTTGCCATAGGTTCCAGTGCCCGAGATACCTATGAGATGCTTAGTGATAAATTGACCATGGAGGCAAAACCTTTTGCCATAGGAGTAAGAGTAGAGCACCCTCAAAATATGATAAATGAGGCTCAGTACGGCAAAATGGCAGACCATCCCAAATTAGGGCCTGCTGATTACAAATTTGTTCATAAATGCAGGAACGGAAGAAATGTTTACACCTACTGCATGTGTCCAGGAGGGGTAGTTACCGCTTCGGCTTCGGAGCCAGGGGGAGTTGTAACTAGTGGAATGGGTTTCTATGACAGGAACCTTGAAAATGCTAATGCTGCCCTTGTAGTTTCTGTAAACCCGGAAGATTTCGGAGGCTTAGAAGATCCATTAGCAGGTATAGAATTTCAGCGTAAGTGGGAAAGATTGGCCTATATGGAGGGAGGAGGAAATTATCGTGCCCCTATACAGCTTTTTAAGGATTTTGCAGAAAAGAAAATTTCTCAAAGCTTTGGAGAAATCTATCCCACCTATAGGCCAGGTTGCAATTTTGCTAATTTGTGGGATTGTCTGCCGGAATATGTATGCGAAAGTTTAGTTGAAGGGATAACAGCTTTTGGAAAATTACTTACAGGCTATGACAGACCGGACACTTTGCTTACGGGAGTGGAAACAAGGACATCTTCACCTGTAAGAATTGTAAGAGACGAAGAAATGCAAAGTAATATAAGAGGAGTTTATCCCTGTGGTGAAGGTTCCGGCTATGCAGGTGGAATTATGTCTGCTGCAATTGATGGACTTAAAGTGGCGGAACAAATTATTAAAACTTACAAACCTTTAAAGGAAATGAAATAGTATGAAAATAGCTGTTATAGGAGGAGGCGCCTCTGGACTGGTTGCGGCAATTGTTGCAGCAAGAAACGGTGCCCAAGTTTCTATTTACGAAAAATTAAACAGAGTGGGAAAGAAAATTTTAGCTACGGGTAATGGCAGATGTAACTTTACTAATATGAACTTATGCTTGGATTGTTATCACGGCAATATAAAGAAGGCACAGTCCGTAATGGAATTTTTTGATTTATATAAAACCTTGGAATTCTTTGAAGACTTAGGTATCCATCCCTATATAGATGAAAAAGGTAAGGTATATCCTAATTCCCTTCAGGCTTCAAGTATATTGGATGTATTAAGGTATGAGCTGAAAAGGCTTAATGTTGAAGAAAAAACAGATTTTAATGTAAGGGAGTTAAGGAAAAGTAAAGACAAATTCAGTATTATAGGAACGGATACTGTAACGGCAGATCGGATTATATTGGCTACAGGAGGAAAGGCAAGTCCCCAACTAGGCTCTGACGGAAAGGGATATGAATTGGCAAAGTCGTTTGGCCACTCAATTCTTGAACCTTTTCCTGCCTTGGTACAATTAAAATTGGAAGGAAAGTATTTCAAGAGAATGGCAGGAATAAAGTTTGATGGTCTGGTTAAGGGATATTCAGGTGATAAATTAATTAGAGAAGAAGAAGGGGAAATACTATTTACTGACTACGGTATATCTGGACCTCCTGTTTTACAAATTAGTCGCAGAGTTATTGAAGAACTGTATAAGGGAAGGGAACCTTATATTGTTGTGGATATGTTTCCCCAGTATACCAAGATAGCTCTTTACGATATACTTCAGGATAGATTCAGAAGAGTAGGCTATAAAACCCTTGAAGAGGGACTGATAGGTTTTATTAACAAAAAACTTATTCCCGTTATTTTATATGAAGCAGGTTTTGATAACTTAGATAAACTTTGCGGAAAATTAAATAAAAAAGAGATTTACAGAATAATAAATATTCTAAAGGAGTGGAAATTTCCCGTCACCGGTCACAATTCATGGCAACAGGCACAATCTACTGCAGGAGGTGTGAACCTCAATGAGGTAAATCCCCAAACCTTAGAATCACAAAAGGTTAAAGGATTATATTTTGCTGGCGAAATACTTGATGTGGACGGAGACTGCGGAGGTTTTAACTTGCAATGGGCCTGGAGTTCAGGCTATACTGCGGGATATTATAGTTCAATAGATGGAAGGATAATATGATGAAAAGTTTTTTAAAAAAAATATTTGGTTCATACAGTGAAAAAGAAATTAAAAGATTAGAGCCTATAGTGGAAAAAGTCTTGTCTTTAGAAAAGGATATGGAACAGCTTTCTGACAGTCAATTGAGAGCTAAGACGGATGAATTTAAGGAGAGACTGAAAAATGGTGAAACGAAGGACGATATATTGCCAGAAGCTTATGCGGTGGTAAGAGAGGCTGCCTGGAGGGTACTAGGCCAAAAACACTACCGGGTTCAAGTATTAGGAGGAATAGTTCTTCACCAGGGAAGAATTGCGGAAATGAAGACAGGGGAAGGAAAAACTTTGGTTTCCACCTTACCTGTTTATTTAAATGCCCTTGATGGAAAGGGAGTACATGTGGTAACGGTAAATGATTACCTGGCAAAGCGAGATGCTGACTGGATGGGGAAGGTGCATAATTTCTTAGGTTTATCCGTGGGATGTATAGTCCATGGTATTACCAGGGAAGAAAGAAAAAATGCATACAATTCTGATATTACCTACGGTACAAACAACGAGTTTGGTTTTGACTATCTAAGAGACAACATGGTTATCCGCAAGGAAGACATGGTTCAAAGGGATTTGAATTTCTGTATCATAGACGAAGTAGACAGCATACTTATTGACGAAGCCAGAACACCCCTTATTATTTCTGGAGAAGGTGAAAAGTCAACTGAACTGTATGAATTGGCAAATAGATTTGTCCTGACACTAAAAGGAAAAATACAACTTCCAGAAGAGAAAAAGACCAAGATGGATTACATGTTGGGTACCGTGGAAGAGGATGATACCGTTGATTTTATTGTGGATGAAAAAGCAAAGAATGTTACCCTGACGGCGAGGGGTATAACTAAAGCGGAAAAATTTTTTAACCTTGAAAACTTAGCTGATCAGGAAAACATGGAAATATCTCACCATATTATTCAGGCTTTAAAAGCTAACAATATAATGAAGAAGGATATAGACTACATTGTTAAAGACGGTGAAGTTTTAATCGTAGATGAATTTACTGGACGTATTATGTATGGACGTAGATATTCCAACGGACTACACCAGGCTATAGAAGCAAAGGAAGGAATAGAAATAAGAAAAGAGTCCAAAACCCTTGCAACTATAACATTTCAGAACTATTTTAGAATGTATAAGAAACTTTCCGGTATGACGGGAACTGCAAAGACGGAAGAAAATGAGTTTAGAGAAATTTACGGCGTAGATGTAATAGAAATTCCTACTAACAAAGAAGTAATAAGGCAAGACTTCCAGGATGTGATTTACAAGAATGAAGAAGCAAAGTTCAAGGCAGTTATTAATGAAATAATAGAAAAACATAAAACAGGCCAGCCAGTCTTGGTGGGAACCATATCTATAGAAAAGTCAGAATTACTAAGCAGAATGCTGAAAAAACATGGCATTAAGCACGAGGTATTAAATGCAAAACACCATGAAAAAGAAGCTGAAATAGTAGCTCAGGCAGGACGCTTAGGTGCTGTTACCATTGCTACCAATATGGCAGGAAGAGGTACGGACATAGTCTTGGGGGGAAATCCTGAGTTTTTGGCTAAAAATAAAATGAAATCAAAAGGATTTTCCGACGAACTTATTGCATTAGCAGATGGTTTTGATGAGACGGATGATCCAGAAATAATAGAAGTTAGAAAAGTATATAGAGAATTATTGGAAGAGTCCAAAAATGAATTAAGGGATGAACAGAACAAGGTAAAAGAATTAGGCGGGCTTCACATAATAGGTACGGAGCGTCACGAGTCTAGGCGTATTGACAATCAGTTAAGAGGACGTGCCGGAAGACAGGGTGACCCAGGATCAACCCGGTTCTATATATCCTTGGAAGATGATTTAATGAGACTTTTTGCCAGCGATAAGATAAAGGGTATAATTGATACTTTTAAGATGCCTGAAGATGAGCCCTTAGAAGCAGGAATGCTGACAAAAACCATTGAAACAGCTCAAGGTAGAGTTGAAGGAAGAAACTTTGACATAAGAAAGCATGTTCTACAATACGACAATGTAATGAATAAACAAAGGGAAGTTATTTATTCCGAAAGGAGAAGGGTACTCTTAGGCGAAAACTTAAAGGACCATATTTTCAACATGATAGATTCCTTAATAGAAAAAGGTATCAACATGTATACTACAGATGACAGAGATGTGGAAAATTGGGACTTAAAAGGCTTTACCAAGTATGTAGCCGATACTTTTTCACTCTTAATAAGTTTTGAAGGAATGGAGTTAGAAGAACTTTCCAAGGATCTGCTAAAAGAAAGAGTAATGACTGCTGTGGAGAGACATTATGCAAGGCAGGAAGCAGAGTTTGGTGAAGAAACTTTCAGAGAAGTGGAAAGAATTATACTTTTAAGAAATGTAGATACAAAGTGGATGGATCACATTGATGCAATGGATCAGCTAAGACAGGGTATAGGTCTTCGTGCCATTGGAAATGAAGATCCTGTAAGAGCTTATCAAATAGAAGGATTTGATATGTTTGAAGAAATGACTGCTTCTATACAGGAAGACACGATAAAAATGCTTATGCGTGTAAGACCTCAGGAAAAGCTTCAAAGAAAAGAAGTTGCTAAAATTACTGGCACTAGCGGAGGAAATTTAGACAATGTCGGTGGAAAACCTCAGACAGTGGTCAGGAAAGAGAAAAAGGTAGGAAGAAATGATCCATGTCCTTGTGGAAGTGGCAAGAAATACAAGAAGTGCTGTGGAATAAATAGTTAAAAGGAGATGATGAAGTGATAGATTGGTATGAAATTAAAGAAAGAATAAAAAGATTCAACGACATTTTAGACGAGGTAGGTGGGTCCCTTTGACTTGGAAAAGTTAAGGGAAGAAAATATTCTTTTAGAATCTGAGATGCATGAGCCTGATTTTTGGAACAATCAGGAAAGAGCTCAACTAGTATCTCAAAAACTTAAGCATAATACAGATAAAATAGAGGAATTCAAAAGTTTGACTGAGCAGGTAGAGGAAATTGAACTTCTTATTGAAATGATACAGGAAGAAGAGGATGAATCTTATTTGCAAGAACTGTTAGAAAATATGGATGAGGCAGAAAAAAAACTCGAAGCTGCCCGAATTGTAGCCTTGTTAAGCGAGGAGTATGACGAAAACAATGCCATATTATCCATTCATGCTGGGGCGGGAGGTACAGAAGCTCAGGACTGGGCAGATATGCTTTTTAGAATGTACACCCGGTGGATAGAATCTAAGGGATACAATATGACAGTGTTGGATATACTTCCCGATCCAGAAGCAGGAATTAAAAGTGTTACTGTCTTGGTAGAGGGTACTAATGCCTACGGATATTTAAAATCAGAAAAAGGAGTTCACAGGATGGTTAGAATCTCTCCCTTTGATGCATCAAAGAAGAGACATACATCCTTTGCATCTGTTGACGTTATTCCTGAAATTAAGGATGATGTAGAAGTGGAAATAAACGAGTCAGACTTAAAGATAGATACTTTCCGTTCCAGCGGTGCAGGAGGTCAACATGTAAACACCACAGATTCTGCTATTCGTATAACACATATTCCCACAGGAATAGTAGTAACTTGTCAAAATGAAAGATCTCAGCACAAAAATAGAGAAACTGCAATGAAAATGCTGAAGTCTAAACTTTTGGAAATAAAAAAAATGGAGAATAAAGAAAAAATAGAAGATATTCAGGGAAAATACAATCAAATTGCATGGGGAAGCCAAATACGTTCCTATGTATTTCATCCATACAACATGGTTAAGGATCATCGTACCAATGCAGAGACAGGAAACGTACAGGCTGTAATGGACGGCAACTTGGATATGTTTATGAATGAATATTTGAAAATGAAAGCAAAGATGACCTAACTCAGGGGCAATATTTTGGTGAATGAGAATAGGTAAATATCTATTGGGGAGAGAAGAATGGTAAATATTATTAAAGTATTAAGTGAAGAATTTAATTTAAAACAGGTACAAATTGAAAATACGGTAAAACTAATAGATGAAGGGAATACAATTCCCTTCATTGCACGATATCGCAAGGAACAGACCGGTTCTTTGGACGATGTAAAAATAAGAGAGATATACGAAAGACTTACTTATTTAAGAAACTTGGAAGCAAGGAAAGAAGAAGTTATCCGTTTAATAGATGAGCAGGGTAAACTTACGGAAGAACTTAAAAATGAAATATTAAGCGCTGAAATTCTTCAGAGGGTGGAAGACTTATACAGACCTTATAAACCCAAAAAATCCACTCGAGCTTCCAAAGCTAAGGAAAAAGGTCTGGAACCTTTAGCAGAAATGATATTGGCACAAAATATTATGGAAGGCGATTTGGAGGAACTTGCAATAGCTTTCGTAAATGAAGAAAAAGGTGTCAAAAGTGTTAAGGAAGCTTATGACGGTGCTTGTGACATTATAGCTGAAACAGTTTCCGATAATGCGGATTACAGGAAACATATAAGGGAAATATATGTAAGGGATGGAATATTAGTTTCGGAAGCCGTTGATGAAGAGGAGAAAACCGTTTATGAAATGTATTATAATTTCCAAGAGGCGGTAAGTAAAATTGCAAACCACAGAGTATTGGCTATTAACAGGGGAGAAAAGGAAAAGAAATTAAAAGTAAAATTAAATACTCCAGATGAAAAAATTATAGATTATTTAAAATCCAAAGAAATTAGCAATGAATCTGCTATAACTACAGATTATTACATAGCAGCAATTCAGGATGGTTATAAGAGATTAATTGCTCCCTCAATTGAAAGAGAAATAAGAAATATGCTTACAGAAAGAGCTGAAGAAGAAGCTATAAAGGTATTCGGCAAAAATACCAAGAATCTTTTAATGGCTCCTCCAGTTAAGGATGTAAGAATACTTGCCATAGACCCTAGTTACAGAACGGGTTGTAAATTGGCCGTGCTGGATGAAACCGGCAAGTTTTTGGAGCAGGGGGTAATATATCCTAATGAACCAAGAAATGAAGTAGAAGAATCACAGAAAGTAATGGCGGAATTAATTGAAAAATTCCAAGTAGATGTTATTACTATCGGAAATGGAACAGCATCCAGAGAAACTGAGCAGGTCGTGGCGGATATGCTTTCAAAGTATACCTTTCCTAAGAAAGTAACTTATACAATAGTTAGTGAAGCAGGTGCTTCTGTATATTCAGCTTCAAAAACTGCTCAGGAAGAATTTCCCGACTTAGACGTTACAATCAGGGGAGCCATTTCCATTGGCAGAAGATTACAGGATCCATTGGCGGAATTGGTAAAAATTGACCCAAAAAGTATAGGTGTAGGACAGTACCAGCATGATGTTAACCAAACGAAATTAGGCCAAGAGTTAGACGGAGTTGTGGAAGACTGTGTTAACAGTGTAGGGGTGGACTTAAACACTGCTTCTCCCGCATTGCTTCAATATGTTTCTGGAATAACAAAGACAATTGCGAGAAATTTAGTTAAATACCGGGAAGAAAACGGAAAGTTTGTAAATCGTAAGGAACTTATGAAGGTAAAAATGTTGGGAGAAAAGGCTTTTGAACAATGTGCAGGCTTCTTAAGGATATCTGATGGAGACAATCCTTTGGATAAGACGGCTGTCCATCCGGAAAGTTATGAAATTGCGGAAAAACTATTGAAGAAACTAGGCTACACCTTAGAAGATGTAAGTAGTGGAAATATAAGGGATATTAATTCAAGGATATTGAAAATTCCTGTAAAAGAAGAAAGTAATCTAAAAATAACAGCTAAAAACACTCGACTTAAGGGACTGGAAGCTCTTTCTCAAGTAAAGTTTAGGGAAGATAAAAAGTCTCAGAAAGAAAAAATCAAGGAAAGAATAAACGTATTAGCTGAAGAATTCAATGTAGGTGTTCCCACCCTTACGGACATAATTGAAGAACTTAAAAAACCCGGAAGAGACCCAAGGGATGAAATGCCTAAAGTAGTATTTAGAAGTGATGTTGTTAAGTTTGAAGATCTAAAAGTTGGCATGAAGTTGACAGGAACTGTAAGAAATGTGGTGGATTTTGGAGCTTTTGTTGATATAGGAGTGAAACAAGATGGGTTGGTTCACTTATCGGAAATGAGTGACAAGTACATTAAAGATCCAATGGAAGTAGTACAGGTGGGAGATACGGTAAATGTAACTATAATCAGTATTGACAAGGAAAGGGAAAGAATTGGGCTCAGCATGAAGACAAAGAGGAGTAAAAATGATTGATACGGTAATATTTGACTTTGACGGTACTTTAGCGGATACCACCCAACTGGTAATAAATTCTTTCAAGCATATTTATTATAAGTACTATAACAAGTGCGATGAAGAATATATTAGGGGTACATTTGGAGAACCATTGGAAGTAACCCTAAAAAGGGATTTCAGCAATTTCAAATACGAAGAAGTATTAGCCAGCTACAGGGATTATCAAGTAGATAAATTTGAAAAAGATGTAAAACTGTACGATACTGTGGAAGAGACACTAAATTATTTAAAAAACAATAATTTTAAGTTAGGTATTGCAACTTCCAGAGTAAGGGCATCTACACTATGGGCATTAAAAAACTTTAAGATAGATAAATATTTTGAAGTAGTAGTAGCTGCTGATGATGTAATAAAGCATAAGCCTGATAAGGAACCTTTAATTAAAGTAATTGAAGGACTTAATAGCAAGACTGAAAGCACCTTGTATGTGGGAGATTCAAAATATGACATGGAATGTGCCATTAATGCTCAGACTACTCCAGTTCTTGCAGGCTGGCATTCAAATTCAAAGATATTAGCTGAAAAATATAATGTAAAGCATGTTATAGATAAAATGTGGGATTTAATTCATATAATAAATGAAAAATAATAATATCAAAAATAAAATCTGAAATATTATTTAGGATTTTATTTTTGTGGATTGCGAAAAAATTAACAAAAATTAATATATAATATCATGAATCTATGTTATAATAAAGTAGAATATTTTTTCGGAGGTAACTATGGAGTTTAAAAATTTGATATGGGAAAAAAATGAAGGAATTTGCACAATTAAAATTAACAATCCCAAATCATTGAATGCTTTGAACATTGAAGTATTAAAGGACTTGGATAAAGCATTTGACTTGGCTGCTTCAGATGAAGAAGTATCAGTAATAGTGCTTACAGGAGAAGGCAAGGCATTTGTGGCAGGAGCAGATATTGCTTATATGAAAGAACTTAGTGTGGAAGAAGCAAAGGAGTTTTCTGAATACGGAGCTAAAATTTTCAGAAAAATAGAAACATTAAGCAAAACAGTTATTGCGGCGGTAAACGGCTTTGCTTTAGGTGGAGGATGTGAGCTTGCAATGGCATGTGATATGAGGATAGCTTCAGAAAAAGCTAAGTTCGGGCAACCAGAAGTTGGTTTGGGAATTACACCAGGGTTTTCAGGAACTCAGAGACTTCCCAGATTAATAGGATTAGGAAGAGCAAAAGAACTAATTTTAACTGGAAATCATATAGATGCTGAAGAAGCTTACAGAATAGGATTGGTTAATAAAGTAACTAACAAGGAATCCCTTATGGAAGAAACTTACGCCTTAGCCAAAAAAATACTGTCTAATTCAAAGGCTGCAGTAAGGTATGCCAAAGAAGCAATGAACCGAGGAATTGAGACAGATATTGAAACAGGCATAGGAATTGAAGTGAATTTATTTGGACTATGTTTTGCACATGAAGATCAAAAAGAGGGAATGGGTGCCTTCCTAGAAAAAAGACGTCCAAATTTTAAATAAAGGTCTTGATATATTTAAGACAATAAAGTATAATAGGATTGTTCGTTTGATATTATAGTTAAAAACATATCAATTTAAATTGAAACGACAAAAAATTTAAGGGAGTGAAGACATGAATTTTCAATTGAGCAAAGAACATGAAATGGCAAGAGAGTTGTTCAGATCATTTGCTGTTAACGAAGTAGAGCCATTAGCACAGGAAATTGATGAAGAAGAAAGGTTCCCGATTGAAACTGTAGAAAAAATGAAAAAATATGGTTTTATGGGTATACCCTTTCCAAAAGAATACGGCGGACAAGGCTGTGATTATTTAACGTATGCTATGGCAGTAGAGGAGTTGTCCAAGGTTTGTGCAACTACAGGTGTTATAGTTTCTGCACATACTTCACTATGTGGAGGTCCTTTACTACAATTTGGTACGGAAGAGCAGAAAAAGAAATATTTGACTAAGGTTGCTTCAGGAGAATGGATAGGAGCTTTCGGTCTTACAGAACCAGGAGCTGGAACAGATGCTGCAGGTCAACAAACAAAGGCAGTCCTTGACGGCGATAACTATATACTTAATGGTACAAAAATATTTATAACAAACGGCGGATATGCAGATTGCTACATAGTAATGGCTATGACTGACAAATCAAAAGGAACTAAAGGAATATCTGCATTTATAGTAGAGAAAGATTTCCCTGGTTTTTCTATTGGAAAGATAGAAGCAAAAATGGGTATCAGAGGTTCTTCTACAGCTGAGTTAGTTTTCGAAGACTGTGTAGTGCCTAAAGAAAACCTACTTGGAAAAGAAGGACAAGGCTTTAAAATTGCTATGCAGACTTTAGATGCGGGAAGAATTGGAATTGCAGCTCAAGCTCTTGGAATAGCACAAGGTGCCATAGATGAAACTGTGAAATACGTTAAAGAAAGAAAACAGTTTGGAAGAGCAATTGCTAAATTCCAAAACACACAATTCCAGTTGGCGGATATGCAGGCTAAGGTAGATGCAGCAAGATTATTAGTTTACAGAGCTGCATGCAATAAGGATGCTGGAAAGCCATTTGGTGTAGATGCAGCAATGGCTAAATTATTTGCAGCGGAAACAGCAATGGAAGTTACTACTAAGGCTGTTCAGCTTCATGGAGGATACGGATACACCAGAGATTATCCCGTTGAAAGAATGATGAGAGATGCAAAGATAACAGAAATCTATGAAGGAACTTCAGAAGTTCAAAGAATGGTTATCAGTGCAAGTATGTTGAGATAGGGAGGCTAAGACAGTGAATATAATCGTATGTATAAAACAGGTACCTGATACAACAGAGGTTAGAATAGATCCAAAAACTAATACATTAATAAGAGAAGGCGTGCCCAGCATAATAAATCCTGACGACAAGGCAGGTCTTGAAGCTGCACTAAGATTGAAAGATGAATACGGAGCTCATGTAACAGTTTTAACCATGGGTATTCCTGCTGCAGAAGTTGCACTAAGAGAAGCATTGGCAATGGGTGCAGACGAAGCAATTCTTATTACAGACAGAGCATTTGGAGGAGCAGATACATTAGCAACTTCAACAACAATTGCTGCTGCAATAAAAAATCTGAAGTATGATTTAATTATAACTGGACGACAGGCAATAGATGGAGATACTGCCCAAGTAGGACCTCAAATATCAGAACACCTAAACTTGGTAAATATAAGCTATGCAGAAGAAATAAAAATAGAAGGTGACTACATTACTGTTAAAAGACAGTATGAAGATAGATACCACACTTTAAAAACTAAATTACCATGCTTAATAACAGCTTTATCAGAATTAAATGAACCCCGCTACATGACACCTAGAGGAATTTTCGAAGCATATAGAGATAAAGAAGTTAAAGTTTGGAACTTAAAAGATGTTGATGTTGATCCAGAATGTATAGGTTTAAAAGGCTCTCCTACTAAGGTTATAAAATCATTCACCAAGGGTGCTAAGAGCGCAGGTAAAGTATTTAACTTAGACCCACAAGAATCAGCTGAACTGATAGTTGAAAAAATGAAAGAAAAATTTATTATTTAGTAGGAGGAGGACAATATGAATATTGCAGAATATAAAGGCATCTTTGTTTTTGCAGAACAAAGAGATCGAAAAGTACAAAAAGTAGCTTATGAATTAATAGGCAAAGCAAAAGAATTGGCAAAAGACCTAAACACTACAGTAACAGCTGTATTGTTAGGCCATAACATGAAGGAAGAAGCAAAGAAATTATGTTATGCAGGTGCTGATAATGTAATATATGCAGACAACGAATTGTTGGATGAATACATGACAGAGCCCTATACTTATACATTGCATGAAATAATAATTGAAAAGAAACCTGAAATAGTTCTTTTCGGGGCAACAGCTATAGGCAGAGATGTGGCTCCTAGAGTATCTGCAAGATTGAAAACTGGTCTGACTGCAGACTGTACAGGTTTGTCAATCCAACCAGATGATAAAAACGCAGAACAGTTGAATTTAGCCATGACAAGACCTGCATTCGGTGGAAACTTAATGGCTACAATCGTAATAGGAAATCACAGACCACAAATGGCTACTGTAAGACCTGGTGTTATGCAGGCACAAAAATTTTCAGAATCAAATCCAGTGAACATTGAAGAATACAAAATAGATATACCTGCAGACAGGAAAAATGTTGAAATATTAGAAGTAACAAAAATAATTCAGCAAAGAATGAATATTGAAGATGCAAAAGTATTAGTATCCGGCGGTAGAGGAATGCACGGTCCTGAAAATTATGCAATGCTTGAAGAATTGGCAGACCTTTTAGGCGGAACAATTTCAGCATCAAGAGCAGCTGTAGATGCAGGCTGGGTTCCAAAAGACAGACAGGTAGGTCAGACAGGAAAGACAGTTAGACCAAATCTATACATTGCATGCGGTATTTCAGGAGCAATCCAGCACTTAGCAGGTATGGAAGAATCTGATTTCATTATAGCAATTAATAAAGATGAATCAGCACCCATATTTGAAGTGGCAGATGTTGGTATAGTAGGAGACATATTCAAGGTAGTTCCCTTATTAATAGAAGAACTTAAAAAAGAACAAGCAGCTAAAATTCAATAATCAATTATAAGGAGCTGTCCCTAAGGACAGCTCCTTTAACATTACTTTTACTTGGACTGCATACCGCCAGTTCCTGTAAATCCTCCACCACTCATTTGCCTTTGAGCCATTTCAACTAATCTCTTAGTCATGTAGCCACCTACATAACCGTTTTGTCTTGCTGTTAGGTTTCCTTTATCTATCTGTTCATAGTTAGTTAATCCTAATTCATTAGCGATTTCTGCTTTCATCTGGTTAAGTGCCTGTTTTGCTTCAGGAACTACTATATTGTTACTTCCGCTGTTGTTTGTTGCCATTATTATTCTCCTTTCTTTTTGTTGTACTCATATTATTGTCAGTAAAGTGAAATTTAATCATGTAACTTATTGTTGTATTGGTAAAATATACTGGGCCCTATTAACCTGAAACTTTTATGTAACAGGTTATTTACAATGATTAAATTCAAATGAAAATCATTTTAAGGATGATTTTCTTAATCTTATTATTGACTGGGATGAATATATAATACATGGCAAATAATTGAACAAAAGTAATTGAAATGAAACTAAAATTTGTAAAATTCGAAAAAAAGCCCCTTAAAAGATTAAGGGGTTAAAACATCTCTTGGATGAGGAGGAATATCTAATCTCTCCTCTATGACAGGTTCTCTTTGGATTTCTGAAACTGGAAGCATTGCTATTTCAAAGTCCACTGTTGTACCGGGAAATATACGAATATTGTACACAACATTGGCAAAATATCCGGAAGCATCTACCCTAAGATTATAAGTCGAAAAATCATACATAGGTCCAACTATTTGTGTTCCTAAATCAGAAGCTATGGGTAGTTCCACTGTTACAGGACTTATAGTTGTAAATATGTGCATAATTGGAATGTCTCTTTGCATTCCATCTGTTACATAAATTGTTATAGAGGAAGATTCTATGGGAGCTCTGGTAACTTCGTCTATTACATTAATTCTTATGAACCCAGTATTACCTGAATTTCTCATCATATACGCATTATACGCAGGATATACGCTTTTAAAAGAAAATAGATCATTACACTTATTTACACGATAAGGTCTCATGTAAAAATTGAATTGGTTGGGATATATATTTTTCATTTTATATTTCCTTTCTATAACTGAATAATATATTCTTATTATATGCGCAATAATCGTTTTGTCTTTATAATAGGTAAATTTCCCCAGAGGAGATGGCCGGGAATTTGTATGTTTTGTGGAAGTAGTCAAAAAGAAAGAGGTCAGCGAACCTGACCCCTGCGATACTACGTATTAATACTGTATTTCTTAATTTTATTATATAGACTACTTCGATCTATTTTCAACAATTTGGCTGCTGCTGATTTATTGCCCTTAGTTTCAGCTAAGGCCTTAATTATTCTGTCTTTTTCTACTTCACTTGTAATATCATTAAGAGAATCATTATCAGTAACAAGTTTTTTCTTGTTTTTATCTTTATACATTCTTGATAATAGAAAGTCAAAATGCTCAACTTTTAATTGGCCAGAACCTGCTGATATACATGCCCTTTCAAGGACATGCATCAGCTCTCTTACATTTCCTCTCCATTCGTGATTATAGAAAAGTGAATATACATCCTTGCTGACATCAGCAATACCCAAGCCGTTTTCCTCGTTGATTTTATCTATAAAATGTTTGCATAGTAAGGGTATATCTTCTAAACGTTCACGTAGAGGAGGGATGTGAATTTCCACCACATTGATACGATAGTACAAATCTCGCCTGAATTTGCCTTCTTTAATAAGTTCCTCTAAGTTTTGATTTGTACTGCAAATAATTCGCACATCTAATTTTATTGGCTCTAGCCCTCCCACCCGTTCTAATTCGTTTTCCTGTAACACTCTTAGTAGTTTTGACTGTAAGTTTAAAGGCATTTCGCCGATTTCATCCAAGAGCAAGGTACCGCCATTTGCATGTTCAAATTTCCCGACTTTTCCTTCTTTTAGAGCTCCTGAAAAGGACCCCGGTTCATAACCGAACAATTCAGATTCTAATAGGTCTTTAGGAATTGCGGCACAGTTTATTTTTACAAAATTATTATTTCTTCTTTTACTTAATGCATGTATGGCATTTGCGAAAACTTCCTTACCGGTACCTGTTTCTCCTGTAATTAGAAAGGTTAAATCAGATTCTGCAAATCTCTGAATAGTTTCCTTAATAGCCATAATAGGTAGAGAATCACCAATTATGCTCCTTATGGAGTAGCGTTTAGTAGATAATTCTGATAATTGTTTTTTATAATTTAGATTTTCCTCTTGTAATTTTTTGATTTGCTGGTTTAGTATGGATACTTCGTCTAATTTATAGAAGGTGGCAGAGCTTATAACACCTATCACTTTGTTATTGTCAATGATGGGAATTCTATTACAAACTACTGTTTTTCCATCCTTAAGAGTGAAAAGATGACCTATATCCTCTTTTTTAGTATCTAATACATGAGGTATTTCTGAATTAGGGATAATATCACGAACGTGTTTTCCTATATATTCTTCATCAGTAACGCCTAATAACTCTTGGTAATTCTCACTTAGTAGTATAATTCGTCCTTCATTGTCCGTTATTACTGCATAATACAAGGACCTTAAAATTCTATAATAGAAATCATTTTTCAGAATGTTTCTTATCACCTATATCCTCCTCTAGGAACTTGTAACAATTACATATATTATAACAGTAAAAACTAAAACTGCAAACTAATTAATAACCAACCCTTGGCGGCAAAACAACAGCCTCTCCCTTTGTTACTTCAATTCCATCTTGGTTAGTGCATAAGGTGGTAAGCACTACTCTATTTCTGTCTTTAATTATTTCTTTAATTTCTACTGTCGAGGTAATAGTGTCGCCGAAATAAACTGGAGCTAAAAAGTTTAATGTTTGGGATTCATATATTGTTCCAGGTCCCGGAAGTTGTACTCCGATAACTGCAGATATTAAAGCAGCTGATAAAATGCCATGGGCTATTCTGCGCTTAAAATAAGTATTTTTAGCATATTCTTCATTTATATGGGCAGGGTTGATATCACCGCTTATACCTGCAAATAAATAAACATCAGTTTCAGTAATGGATTTAGTAAAGGATGCTTTTTGTCCTACCTTCAAATTTTCAATTGAAAATCCTATCATGTTTCCTCCTTTTAATAATGAAAACTCCCCCCACCTTTATTGGTGGTGGGAGTAGTCTTAAAATACTTTTCTTGTCAATCCAAATATTTGTCTTGCTTCATCGGGAGTAGCAACTTCTAAGTCTGCTTCCTCGATAAGTCTTTTTGCTCTTGCAACAAATTGAGCATTAGAATCTGCAAGAACACCTTTCTTATAATAAACATTGTCTTCCATACCTACACGGAGATGGCCCCCCATTGCAATAGTTGCATACATTATGGGCAAGTGAGCTTTACCGATTCCACATGCTGCCCAAGTCGAACCTTCTGGAATTAAGCTCTTTAGAAAGACTAAGTTTTCTATTGTTGCTGGAAGACCTCCCGGAGCTCCTAAAACAAATTGGAAATGTAAGGGTGCCTTTAGAATACCCTTGTTTAGATAATATAAGGCGTTATGAACCATACCACCATCAAAGATTTCAATTTCTGGTTTAATGTTTGATTCTAAAAGTGCAAGACCTAATTTTTCCAAGAATCTTGGATGATTCTCAAATATAGTCCTATGCATCCAGTTCATTGTTCCTGCATCATAGGATGCCATTTCAGGCAAGAGTTGCTGAAGGGGATATATTCTTTCTTCATCGCCAAAACCTACACTTCCTGAACTAGTTATGTTGATGCAAACGTCACAATCCTTTTTAGCTCTGATTAATTCAACTGTTTCCTTATATTTTTCATAGTCTGTTGAAGGTGTACCATCATCATTACGTACATGTATATGCACTATTGCTGCTCCAGCCTTCCATGCTTCATAGGCATCATCTGCAATCTCCTGAGGTGTGATCGATAGGTTAGGATTATCTTCTCTTGTTGGCCATGAGCCTGTAATAGCACAAGATATTACTCTTTTTCTTTTTAATTTGTCCATTTTTTCCTCCATAAATATAGTTTTGCTTACTTAATATAATAGCAATACATGTGCCAAGTTTATATAGTCTATAATATGTTTGAAATCAGCGAAACTAAGAAATATATAATAAAAAATTAGCACAAAAATTGTAGAAAAATTAATCACAAAGCACAGATTAATGTAGAAATTTTCTACATTAATTAAATTTAAGCCATTTGTAAGCCTTGTAGAAAATCTAAACAATATTCGCTTGCTAAGTGTAGAAACCAACAACACCAAGCATAAGCTTTTTTATAAAAACCATGGAAATTGCTCATTAATTTTCTTGGCACACTATTTGCTTTATATTTAAGCACACAATATTTTTAGGAGGTTTCATAATGAAAATAGCAATTTATGGTTGTGGTGCAATGGGTACTGTTTTAGGGGCTTACCTAAACAAAAATGGTCTTGAAGTTACATTAATTGATAACTATGTCGATCATGTAAATGCATTAAATGAAAAAGGAGCACGCATAATAGGATGTGCTGATCTTACCGTACCTGTAAAGGCAATTACACCAGATCAAATGGAAGGAAAGTATGATTTAATTTTTCTTTTTACGAAACAAACGGCAAATGCAGAAGCACTTCCTCATATTAAACAGTTTCTTAATGATGACAGCATAGTTTGTACATTGCAAAATGGTGTTCCTGAATATAGTGTTGAAGAATATATAGGGGGAAACAGAACAGTAGGCGGAACTGTTCTTTGGGGAGCAACTTTTATCAGTCCAGGAGTATCTGAGGTTACTCAAGACGTTACTTCAGGAGATATTTTGTTTGATATAGGAGAAATAAGAGGGGGAATTACAGAACGAATAAAAAAAGTTGCTCAAGTTCTTGAATATATGGGTCCTGTTACTATAGTAGAGAACTTAATGGGAGCACGTTGGTCTAAACTCTTGCTTAACAGCTGCATGAGTGGAATGTCAGCAGCTATGGGTTCTATTTTTGGAGACATTTTAGATAATCCAAAGGCAAGTGCTTGTTTAAGTTATATTGCAAGTGATATCATAAATGTTTGTGAAAAGGCAAAGGTTGATTTAGAAGGTGTTATGGGAATGGAAATGGTGGACTTTGGTAAAGTTGACACTAAGGAAGATTTTGAAAAATCTCAAAATTGTTTTAGAAAGTTCTATGCTGATAAATTAACAGCTAAGGCAAGTATGCTTCAAGATTTGGAAAAAGGTAAGAAGACAGAAGTTGAGATGATAAATGGATTTGTTGTGGACCAGGGTAAAAAATATGGAGTTCCAACACCTTATAATGATATAGTTGTTAAAATTATCAAAGGTATAGAAAATAAGGAATTACCATTAAGTATGGATAATCTAAAATTCTTTGAATTGCCAGAGTTTAATTAATTAAACTCTGCATTCAGAAAAAATTAAATAAACTAACATAAAAAATAATAATTAAGGAGAAAATATGAACACATTTGCTATAATAGGACTTATTTTAGCTGTATTGGTACTGGGTGTTGCAGCTTACAAAGGCTGGGGAGCTCTTACTTCAACTTTATTAGCGTCTTTAGTAGTTATTCTTACAAGTGGGATGAATATATGGGAAGGCTTTTCAAACTTTTATATGCAAGGTTATACAGGAGCCTATGCAAGTTTCTTCCTGATGTTCTGTTGCTCAAGTTTGTATGCTAACTTCATGAATGTTTCTGGTAGTGCAACTTCTATTGCATATCAGTTTATTGATTGGTTCGGAAGGCAGAAAGTACTACTGGTATGTTTTGTAATAACTTTAGTGTTAACTTACGGGGGAGTAAGTCTCTTTGTTGTTGTATATGCAATGGCGCCTATTATGTTTACACTTTTTAAAGAAGCAAACTTACCAAGACATTTAACAATGGCTATAATTATTGCCGGTTCAGCTTCATTATCGATGACTGCTCTTCCAGGCACACCAGCACTTACTAACGTTATACCTACTCAATTTTTAGGAACAACATTAACTGCAGCTCCCATTTATGGAATAATCGCATCAATAGCATTTTTCGTCATGATCGTATTTTATTTGAATTACTGCGAAAAGAAGGCAAGAGCTAATAATGAATACTGGACCTATCCAGAAGGTGTAGATCCTTCAAAATATGAAATTCAGGATCGTAGTCTGCTACCATCATCAATAAAAGCATTTTTACCCATGATAATATTAATGACAATCATAATAGTAGGAAGCAGATTAGGACTTAATTCTACAATGCTTGCTACTGGTGCAATGTTAGCTGGTACCTTGACTGTATTTGTTTTAAACATTGATAAGTTTAAGGGACAAGATATGAAAAAAATTATATCAACTGGCTTAGAAGGCGGTATAGGTGGTATAGGCGGCTATGCAGGAGTTGTTGCTTTCGGATCAGTAGTATCAAATTCAGAAGCATTTACTTCAATAGTTGACTGGGTTCTAAGTATGCAAATGAATCCATATGCACAGGGAGCATTTGCTACCATGGTGGTATCTGCAGTAACAGGATCCTCCTCTGGCGGATTAAGAATCATGTTTACTGCATTTGCCGATGGATTTTTAACATCTGGTGCAAACTTAGAGTTATTGCATCGTTTGGTAAGTATAGCGGCAGGTGCTTTGGATACCTTACCACATTCACCAGGATTATTCCTGATGTTTGCAGTACTGGGTCTTACTCACAAAGAAGCATATAAACATGTATTCTGGACAACAGTGGTAATACCGACAATTATTACATTGGTATCTTTGGCAGTATTTATAATGTTCTTCTAATAAAATTAACGTAAACTTATCTTAAGTATCTTATAAACAAAAGGACCTAGGCTCTCTAAGGTCCTTTTAACTTGGATATAAAGGCCTCAGTACAAGATTTCAGCATTCCATTTTATTAGCATATCTGATAAAATATAAGAAATACATTAAGGTGGCTGTGGCCTTTAGGGATTAATAAGGCGATGTGAAATTAATAATTGTACGGAGGATTTATGGAGAGAAAAATTAATACTTTTTCATGTCCACTGTGTGGACAAGAAATGGAAGAAGGATATGTCCATTCAAGGAAGCAAATATTGTGGTCAGATGATCCAAAAGAGAGATTGTACGACTTATATGATGAAAATTTAGTTCCAATGGCAATAAGAAGATCTATTAAAGTTCCTGGCTTAAGATGTAAAGAATGTAAAGTTGTTTTGTTTGAATATGAATAATGTTTAAAGGAAATTGGAGGTATATTATTGAAATACTTAATTTTGATGGGTAGTCCTCGGAAAAATGGAAATACTCACGAACTAGTAAAACCCTTTATGGAGGAACTCAAAACAAACAACAATCAGTGTGAAATACTGTGGCTTTATGATATGAATATTAAACCTTGCCTAGCGTGCCGCGTTTGTCAAAATTACTGGACAAGCTTTGGATGTGCAATTAAAGATGAGGCACAGATAGTATTTGACAAAATTTTAGAAAGCCATGTAATCATTTTGGCAACTCCTATTTATTCATGGTATTGTACTCCTCCCATGAAGTCTATGATGGATCGTATGGTATATGGAATGAACAAGTATTATGGAGATGAAAAGGGTCCATCCCTCTGGGCGGGGAAGAAAGTTGCCCTCATAACAACATGCGGCTACAGACCGGAAAAGGGTAGTGATCTATTTGAAGAGGGAATAAAGCGTTACTGCAAACATTCACAGTTAAATTATATAGGGATGTTAGTGGAAAGACATTTGGGATATAATACAGAATTTATTACGGAAGAAAAAATTAATAATGCTCGATTGTTTGCCAGAGAATTAATGATGTTGCAATAATTGGAATGTTTAGTATATAATAGTAGAAACAATATATGAAAGGCAGTGGTATCTGAGTTGAAAAAGTTGAAGTTGTATGGTTTCAATAATCTTACTAAGTCCCTTAGTTTTAATATTTATGATATTTGTTACGCAAAAACCTTAAGGGAGCAAAAAGAATATATTGAATATATTGACGAGCAATATAATTCTGAAAGGTTGACACAGATTCTAACCAGGGTAACAGAAATTATAGGAGCAAATATCCTTAATATTTCAAAGCAAGACTATGACCCACAGGGAGCTTCTGTTAATGTCTTGATAGCAGAAGGGGCCATGTCAAGTGATGAAATAGACCCTTCCTGTAATCAGGGAAAGCTTTACAATAATTTAGAGCGGGAGACCATACATGCTCATTTAGATAAAAGCCACGTAACAGTGCATACTTATCCTGAACACCACCCAGAAAAAGCTATTTCAACATTTCGGGTTGATATAGATGTTTCCACTTGCGGTCAGATTTCTCCTCTTAACGCTTTAGATTATTTAATTGATAGTTTTGATTCAGATATAATTATCATTGACTACAGAGTAAGAGGCTTTACCAGGGATTTAAAGGGAAAGAAATTATTTATTGATCACGAAATTAAATCTATACAGGATTATATAGATAAAGAAACATTGAAAAAGTATGATGCTGTTGATATGAATGTTTTTCAGTCCAATACTTTTCACACAAAGATGATAATAAAGGAAATTGACCTTAATAATTATTTATTTAACAGGGATGCAGAAGAATTGTCCATGAAAAAAAGATTGGAAATCAAAGATAATTTAAGAAAAGAAATGATTGAAATTTTCAATGGTATGAACATATATCAGGAGGAAGGATAAATGGAATTGTGGTTTACGGAATATTATACGGAAAATGTGAAATTTTCAATAAAAGTTGACAAACATCTCAAGAGTATACAGAGTGACTTTCAAAAAATAGATATTTTTCAGACTCCTGAATTCGGCAAAATTTTGGTTATTGACGGTTATTTAATGTTGACGGAAAGAGATGAATTCATATATCACGAAATGATAGCTCATGTACCCATGGCGGTGGCCCCTATTAAGAATATACTTGTAATAGGTGCGGGAGACGGAGGGACAGTGAGGGAGCTGACCAAGTACCACCATATAGAGAGAATTGATATGGTTGAAATTGATAAAATGGTGGTAGATGTATGTATGGAATTTATCCCTCAAACATCATGCAGATTAAAAGATAAGAGGGTGAATCTGTA
The DNA here is from genome assembly GCA_012843025.1 of Tissierellia bacterium. Taxonomy (GTDB): domain Bacteria; phylum Bacillota; class Clostridia; order Tissierellales; family Sedimentibacteraceae; genus Sedimentibacter. Next base: position 24,851 of record DURT01000009.1, read on the forward strand.
TTTTGAGGATGGATTGAAATTCGTTAAAACAAAGGAAAATGAATACGATTTAATAATTGTAGATTCTACTGATCCCATAGGGCCTGGAGCGGAGCTTTTCACTTTAGAATTTTATGAGAACTGTTTTAGAGCTTTAAAAGATAAAGGGATACTTGTCAATCAGCATGAAAGTCCCTATTATAAAGGCGATGCTGAGGCAATGCAAAATGCTCATAGAAAATTAAAGAAAGTTTTCCCTATTGCCAAAGTTTATCAAGCTCATATTCCTACCTATAGTTCCGGCCACTGGCTTTTTGGATTTGCATCTAAGAAGTATGATCCTGTATTGGATTTGAAAGAAGAAAGTTGGAATTCTCTTCACTTAGAAACATATTATTATAATACTGAGCTTCACAAAGGTGCGTTTGCCATCCCTAATTATGTTAAAAAGTTATTGGAGGAATCCTAGTGATTAATGATGAGGGTTTAACCTACTTAAAAGAACATTTAAATTTTTGGGATAAATTAAATGACAAAGAAAAACAGCTTTTGATAAACAACGTCTCTTCTGTTAAATATAACAAGGGAGAAAATCTCCACGGCGGAGACAAAAACTGTGTAGGACACTTATTAGTAAAAACAGGTGAGTTAAGGGTATATATTCTGTCTGAAGAAGGAAGAGACGTTACATTATATCGATTGGTACCAGGGGACACCTGTGTTTTATCTGCTTCCTGCGTTTTAAATCATATAAGCTTTGATGTGATGATTGATGCAGAACAGGAAACAGAGGTTCTGCTGCTAAATATTGGCGCTTTTAGTAAATTGAAAGAGAGTAATATCCATGTTGAGAATTATGCTTATAAAGTTGCGGCAGACAGATTTTCAGACATAATGTGGGCAATGGAACAGATATTGTTCACAAGTTTTGAGAAAAGACTGGCAGTATTTCTCTACGATGAAATGGTTAAAAATAAATCTAATAAAATTAATCTTACTCATGAGCAAATAGCAAGATACGTAGGAAGTGCCAGAGAAGTTGTTTCCCGCACCTTAAAAAACTTTGAATCTCAGGGTATTTTGAAGTTATCAAGGGGGAAATTAAGTATTATAGATAAAGAAAAATTGAGATCTTTAATTTAGAATCGGAAAACATTATCAATCAACTATATCTATTCCTAATTCTTTAAGCATTTCAACATAAAGGACAAGCTCGTCCTTGGAAGTAATGTTTAATTTTGAATAAATATGTTTGGTATGAGTTTTAATTGTATTGATGCTTAAACATAAAGTTTCTGCAATTTCTTTAGCGTTGTATTGTTGAGCATATAAGTTGAATACTGAGCGTTCTGCTGGAGAAAGAGTCTTAATGTTTTTCAAAAAGTCATTGAGAATTTGCGAATTGTGATCGGTCTCTTTTTTGCTGTGAGTGTTCTTGCTTGAAAGAAATTCTATTAATTCATCGATTTCTAATACATTTGTTTTAACTTTTTCTCTTGGATTGTTTTTGATTATATCTATACCCTTGTTGATGGGAATTATATAGTACTTACTTAAGATGAAGGATACAATAATACCAAGCAACATTAAAATTGTACATATAAATACTATTTTCATATTTGTATTAACAATATAATTATTTACATCATCTCGGGGAACCATTAAGGCTAACGCCCATTGATTATCAGCAAACAAGGAATTTTCAGGATACATTTTTAAATTCTCATGGTATCCAATGAAGCTACTTTCATCATTTTCATAAGTGTAGAGGGATCTTTTTCCACTTGAAATTATTAAATTACCCTGACTTAGCAAGTTTCTTGCGGAGTAGCCTCCAGACAATAAGGACCCCTCCGTCTGTAATGCATTATTTACAAGAGGTGAAATTAAACAGAAAATCCTATTATACATACTGTTGTCAGGCATATTTGAAAGTTTAAAAAGCATGGAGCTAACATCAAACCCACATACTCCAAAAACATTTCCTTCAGTATCCATAAGTGGGACAGAACACATAATGATTTTCTCGTTAGTTTCAGGAAAAATGAATGCTGGGCTCCAATAGTATAAACATGTTAAGGAGTTGTTTTCTTTTCTTGCTTTGTCTATTACAGGATGATAATAGGGGGCATCTGTTACGTTAAATTCCATTCTCCATTGGGGATGAAGAGGCAGGGAATTTCTATATGCAATTTTAGCATTACCTCTTAAAACATAAATAGTAGGACTTGAAGAATTAACTATATTTGGTTCCATATTTTTCAAATAGAGTCCTGCTTTGGAATATTCAGAATTAGGAAGTTTTTCATTTACTGTTGCATCTAAGACAAAAAAAGCACCACTACTTTTAGACTTTTGCAAATAAAGAATTACATGGTTAAGTTCATTGGATACAATTTCCTCCAAAAGAGTTGGATTATTTACCAAGTCCAAAGTATTTAAATTTTTTTCCCTTAAATGGCTTTCTATATTTAAAGATAAAGACCGGGAAAATCCTACCGCTTCAGCAGCTAAATTTTCATAAAACTTACCAGCATCTTTTATTATATGGGCGTGTTCATCTCTTATGAAGGTTTCACTTCTTCCTAATCCAGCCGTAATATTGCCGGATACCAGGAAAATTATCAGCACACCTAAGAGCATAGTTAGGACAAGGATTATTAAGAAAAAGAATAATCTTAGGCGCATGGTAAATTTGATTTTATCTTTAATATTCAAATTCCCACCTCTGAGCGATAAATTCTTCAAACAATTTGTTTACATGGTTAAATGCCTGTTCTTCGTCCATAGAATCCAATAAGTTTAAATATTCTTCTCTGCACCTTAGTGTATAGTCTTTTATGTCTTTATTGAAGATATTCTGCAGTTCATCAAAGTTTATAATTATTGGAGTGTAAAAAAATGTATAATCTTCAGACATTTCTTTTATGGCATCAAGGAGTATTTTCACCTTTTCATCGGTAATTGAACTTCCTTCGTTTACAATATTAATAGCTTCATTTGTTACAGGGAGATATCCTGTTGATGATATAAATCTTAAATTCTGTTCAGGAGCAGTGAACCATTTGAGAAAGATTCCTGCTGCATATTCTTCTTGTTCGTTAGATTTTATGATGCTCATACCTCCACCCCGCTGAATTGCTACTTTCTCTCCACCTTCAACAACTGGGTATGGCAAAATCAGGTAAGATGCTGGTTCTGTAAGATTATCACTGTATGTAACCGTAGGAGAATAAAAAAGCACTCCTGCGGTTGATCCAATACTTGCAACAACACTACCAGTTTTAATAAGATCTGATCCGTATCCATCATATATTGCAGTATAGCCTTTTACTGCAGGTTCGAAATATAGATTCCGAAAACTTTTAAGACCCTTAGAAGATAAGTTAAGTTTTTCGTCTATAATTAAATCTTCATCTATTTGTCTGTATATTGTTTGAGCCATATTAAAAAGAGAATCGTATGTTATAAATGTTTTTCCGTCGTTTTCAATATCAGGGGTCTTTGCATCAGTCCATTTGTAATACTCTTTTGCAACATTAAGAATTCCTTCAAAAGTATACAAATCTTTATAACTAACATCTGTTTCTTTCATAAATCTGTTAAAAATTGTAGTGTTTATAAACATAACTTCTGTTGATTTTGCTGTTGGAAACACATAAAGATTTCCGTCAGGAAGCCTTCCCTCTTCCAAAAACTCAGGGATGTACATTGATAGTTCTTCATCAGAAAATTGTGATTCAATAGTAGATAGTAATCCCTTTTCCACAAGCATTAATGCAGTATTAGGGTACAGGGTCGTAATATTTGGAAGCTCAGGGGCACCAGGCTCATCATTAACGATCATCTTTAATTTTTCATGTATTGTTGCTGAACCAGAGATAGCAGTAACATTTATAATAATACCTTTTTCCTTGCCAACTGTATCATTAAATTCATCTATGAGGCTATCCATTGTTTCTTTCATTAAACCGCCATAGTTATGCCATAAGTTTATGGTTACTGGCTTACTTGCATTTAGCAGATTATTTTTATTACATCCTGATAATAGCAGGGTAGCAATTACAAAACAAACAATAATTCTTTTCATAAAAAACTCCCTGAAAACATTTGTGATAATTATACCATATATTATATATGCTTCCAAGTAAAATAAATGTAGAATAACCCTGAATTCATACTAAATAATTCTTTGAATATCACCCTTGGGGTGATTACAATTGTTCTGACTATATATATAATAAAATAAAGAATATATAGGGAGGGAATATGAGAAGGGTAGCTTTTATTCTTATAATTATTGTTTTGATTTCATTATTTACTGGCTGTGGAGCAAAGCAAAAGATGGAAGAGAAGGTAGCGGAAAAAATAATTGAGAAAACTTTAGGTGGTAATGTAGACATAGACGGGGAGGAAGTAACCATTAAGACAGAGGAAGGCAATGTGACATTCGGTAATACGGAATGGCCTACTTCGGAGTTGTCCAGTAAGGTTCCTGAGTTTAAAAATGGGAAAATTGTTAGTGTTGTAAATAGTGAAGCATATTTTATGGTAATAATCGAAGAAGTAGAAGTTGATGACTTTATGGATTATTATGAAAAAGTAAAAGGGGAATTTAATCAGGAATCTTACGAAACAAAATCAGAAGACACAATAGCCTACATGGGCAAAAATAATGAAGAAATAAGCATCATTATATCATACTCCCTAAATGATAATACAGCATCAATTACCAGTTCATTGCCAGAAAAAGAATAAGAACCCCACAATTTATGTTGAGTATCTGAGAACCTTGTAGACAAAATAAAAATGCATTTTAGGATATCCTAAAATGCATTTTTGATGAAATAAGTTAATTTATGAAATCCAAGTATCTGAGCATACGTTCAATTATAGCCGAAGCTTCGGCTCGGGTAGCATTTTCATTAGGGTCAAATTCTTTTGTATCCCTTCCCATAATTATGCCTGCATCTACACAAATTGCTGTGCATTCTTTAGCGTATTCATCAATTGTTGAACTGTCAACAAACATTGATAGAATCTCATCTGTATTCTTTGGAGTTACTTCCTTGCCAACAAATTTAATTGCGTTGTTAATCATAACTGCCATATCTTTTCTTAAGATTCTTTCGTTCGGATAGAATTTTCCATCACCTCTTCCGTTGATTAAACCTGCTGCATAAGCCCTAGCTATATCTTCTGCATACCATCCGCTAACATCATCAAAGTTCATAGTTCCTTCTTCTTCGGTAATACCAAGAGCCCTCGTTATCATTACTGCAAATTCAGCTCTTGTTACATAGTCATTAGGTGCAAATACTCCTTCGTTTTTACCAAAGGCAATATTTCTTGCAGCTAATTTTTCTACATTGGTCCTTGACCAATGGTTTGTTATATCGTTAAATGTCTTAGGATTGTTTACTATAGCAAATATACCATTGCCACGGTATTTTATTCTTGCAGTACCAGCATGAAATACTGAAGGAGCAAATGTAAATTCGTTATCCTCAATTAATTTCATGGCAGTTGTTGAATAGGCATCCACTTTGTTTAATTCTTCTATTGTACGTTCAACATACATATCATAGCTGTCAATATTTACAGCCTTTGTTTTGCCTTCTATACTTACTTCGAAATCTACCAATCCGGATACCACTTTACCGCCTAATTTATCAACTGCTAGCATGGCAGAATCAATTAAATCTTTATCTGTAACTTTAGTTAATATAATGTTAACTTTAGAGTTGGATATTTTATTTATTTCTTTTAAAACTTCTTCTGAATTTAGAGGAAGATTGTAGGAAGCGGCATCCCATACTAGTTGCAATGTACCCTCTTGATTTTTACTGGAAATTTGATTATAGTAGCTTCCCAAGAGCCAAAGCTTTGCATTTTCTCCTGTCTTTGTTGCTTCGAATGAATATATGCCTCTATTTGAAACCAAGTCTTCAGCATAAATATCCTTTACAACCTCTCCATCAACTATTATTTGGCCGATGATAACAGGTTTTACCGGACCGCCACCACCAGAAGGTTGTGATTCTGTTTTCTTATAAACTTCTACATTAGTTATAGCACTTAAGGTAGTAGGAACGCCGTTTATACTTGTTGCGTAAATAGCGCTGACAGTTGTTGTTCCAACTTTAATTCCTTTTATTGCACCGCCTGTTGATATGGTAGCTATACTTGTATCCCCTGAAAAATAAGTGACCTTGTCGTAATTAATATCTACATATTCTATACCATCAAAATAATTTAATTTTGTTGGTACTGTTTCGCCAACTGTTACACTATACAAACCTTTTTCAAATTTCAATTCAGGCTCTTTTGGTTCAATTACTTCTGCCCTAAAAATTCTATAGCCTATGCTGTTTGTATATTTAGCTAATTTTTGCAATCCCAATTCTTGTGGGTCGTAGGTACCTTCTTCTGGTACATGTTTATGTTCATATGCAATGAGGATAGAACCTTCATTGTCTCCGGCAATTTCAATTATCGTTGATTCACTTAATTGGTCTCTATTATGTTCATTATCATCGGTATAGAATGCATTTCCTATAGGCCTTCCGATATTGTCAATATACTGAAGCCTTGCATAGTAAGGAACATCATTATCTTCAGTAAAAGAAACCCAAGCACAAAGCATATTTCCCTTGCCATCTCTGTATGTGGCAGGAGAATCTGGATAGCTTATTTCATCGCTAGTTGCAATTATAAATGGATCATCAACTTTTTTTGGTATAAGTTCATCATTTATTTCTATATATTGTCCTTTAGATAAGTAGATAAGCCCTTCTTCACCGTAATCTTCTTCAAGCCAAGTAAGTAAAAACTGATTTTTATCATCATTAAAATTATTTAATGAAACATATGGATTCATTGCATTCTCACCAAATTCGATAAAACCATTTTCAGGTACTTCTCCTGAAGATTTTACAATTTGTGCTTCATTAGCACCCAATGAGTAATATCCCCAAGTTACAATATATACATCAGTTAATGGATCATAACTAGCTTTTGGAAAGTACTGATTTTTACTTTCGCTTAAAGCAAAGTTATTAGTTGTCATAGTATCTTCAGAGTTTATTAATCTTCCGTAAATAACAGGGCGCTCCTGCTCCAAGTACAATTTTTCCTGCATCCATACTAATAAAAATTGGCCGTCTTTACCATATGTTAAATCTGGATAAGTTTCTGAATAATAATCATCTTCCTCTTTATTTCCAGAAACGTAAAAAGGATCTCCTAAGATAGGATTATGAATATCACTTTCATTTATCTTTACAGTACGAGCTTTTAAATAGGTTCCTCCATCGCCGTATGATTCTGACCATACTACTAAGAAACAATCATTTTTTGCGTCATATGCGACGGTTGGCGTTTCATTATATATGGAGCTATTGTAAATAATAAATTTATTACTTACTACTTCTCCGGCGCTATTTAATATTTCTCCGCAAATATAATAATTAGCTACATCATTTTCAAAACAATTAAAAACACTTAGGTAATAATTATTACCATATGATATATCTGGATTACTAAGTACAAAATAAGAAAATTCTCTACCAATAATCCTATATGCAACTTCATTTTCATATTTTGTTATATAAGCAATTATATTTTGGTAACTATTTTCACCATCGTAACCATAGTCACCGCTTATTGCAATAGGCATTCTTGAAACATTTATATTATCACCAGAATCATCGTCTGTGTAGAATGGAGAGCCTTTAGGTTTAGCATTACCATCTATATAACATAATTCTGCATAGCAGTCACCTTCTGCCTTAAATAAATCCCATACGGTCAGCATATTTCCAAAACCGTCAAAATATGAGGCGGGATGATCCAAATAATAACCATCATGAGGTTCACGGATTTTTAATTGATCCATTTTAGGTACTGGTTCTAAATAATTGGCTCCTGGATTATTATTCAGGTCAAAGTATTGACCGTATATGTCGTCATTTTCCCAAGTAACAAAGAAAAGGTCGTTATTATAATTATATGCTACATTAGGATCCATTCCTTCTCCCACAGTGATAATATTAGAAACATGCGCCTTATTCTCTTCTTCTGACCACTTGACCCCGCATGCCTCTATATATTCCCCATTATCTTCACTTTCCCATGCAACTAAAAATGCCTTTTGGCTTTTACTATAGAATATAGAAGGGTATCTGTTTACTCCACTGGTTTTTATATCAAATTTTGAACCTTTTAATGAACCATCTGCGTCAAGAAATTGACCACAAATTTTATAAGTATCATCACTTTCTAACCAAACTAGTAAATATTCATTATTGTCGCTATCAAATGCTATTTTTGGCGTTTTGATTCCATAATCTGAATCATCGAAGGACAGGGTGGCTACATTAAAGGGTTCTATTGTTATATCTCGATATTGATAAGCTTCATTATATTTAATTCCAGCAGCCCGTACATAATCAGTATCTGAATTTTCAATCCCGTTTTGAACCCAAGTAACAAAGAATTCATCACGTTCAGGATTGAAAACTACGCTTGGATTTGATAAATCAATTCCATCCTCATCATAAAAATTATCTATTAAAAATCTATATCCGATAGGTTCACCGTCTTTACCTACAAATTCTCCGACAATTCTATTATATGGTAAGTCTTCGTTTATTGAAAGATGTTCGAAAACACACAGGTATACGTTATTAGTTGAATCATATGCCAATGCTGGATTGTCACAATTGTTGTTATATGACGCAGTTCCGTATATAACAAATGATAGCTTGATATCATTACAATTCTTAGTAGTTATTTCATTTAAGGGTATTTTAAACTCATAGACCTTATGCTCATAATCAACTTTATCGGTGTAGGTGAATTCAGTATTTCCCCAATTTTTTTCCAAAACTGAAACTTTGAATTCTTTTATTCCTTCATCAGTATTTACATAAACCTTTGCATAATCCTTGTCGCCATCAAAAGTATTGTCTGTCGTTACATCCATGGTTACATATAAATTCTCATCATCATTCATAACCCAAAAATATGTGTCCCCTGCAGGGTGGCCTGAATCAGGTATTCTGTAATCTTTTATGAAAGGTTCTAAGTTTTGGACCTCGTCTAAAACTCCATCAACTTTTACAGTTCCAATATTGCTTCCTAAAGTATAGGTGTAAAAATCTTTGATTTCCTCTTTAAATTTAAAGTTATTTTCAGCAGGAAATTGGATTGGTTGTGTACTTATTACTTCATTTTCTATTCTACCGGTAACACTTAGAATTCCTCTGCCATTACTTGTTTCAAATTCCAATATAATACCGTCTTTCACCGGTGTTACATCCAAATCTTCTTTTGAAAGCTTATTTAACACCTTACTCTTGGTACCGTTTGCCTTAAAAGCTGTTGCACCGTCGAGGAATACTGAATCAAGATAAGCTGCTCCACCACCCTTTTGAGTAATTTTAATTAGAGTATTTTTGTTACTTTGGTGTTCCCCTAAATCAAGTTCTTTTGTTTCTTGGAATTTTCCATAAGCAAGGCTGCCTAGGTTTACCCAGCTATCCCCCATCTTTGATTCGATAGTAAACATTCCGTTGAAATCTTTGTTTGTTTTTTCGGGTAGTTCTAAGGGTTCAAAAGCAAAAGCCTGAAAAGGAACTACCATCATAAAAATCAAAATAAATACTAAAGCCTTTTTCAAAAAAACACCTCCAACTTATATTTCCTAAATTATATAATTGTATCCTATATATTAAAATCACCCTAAGGGTGATTTTAATGTAAGGAATGAGGGTTATTTTTGTAAAAGGCTACTGTTGCAATTAAAAAACCTGAAAGCCACACAAGAATTATTATTTTTTAAGTTTATGTTCCTTAATGAAATTTTGCAAAATTTCATTAAGACTTGGACCCTCTATTTCATCTAATTCATAATGGACACGGGTACAAGGTTTATTAATATTGATAACTCTTCCTAAATCAATAGGAGTGCCTATTATTACAGAATCGCAGTCGGTATTGTTAATGGTTTCTTGTAAATCCTTTAATTGTTGTTCGCCGTAGCCCATTGCAGGCAGCAAGATACCAATATTAGGATAAATATTAAAAGTATCTTTAAGCTTCCCAACAGTATAGGGACGGGGGTCTACTATTTCTTTAGCTCCATATCTTTCAGCTGCAACGGTACCAGCACCTAATTTCATTTCACCGTGAGTCAATGTAGGACCGTCTTCAACTACTAATACCCTCTTGCCCTTAATAAGTTCCGGATTATCTACGGTGATTTTGGATTCAGCTTTGACTAGGGTAGCTTTAGGATTTACTTTTTTAATATTATTTTCTACTAGGGCAACAGCTTCTGGACTGGCGCTGTCAATTTTATTTATAACTGCGACATCAGCTAATCGCAAACTTACTTCTCCAGGATAGTAGCTTAGTTCATGACCAGGACGGTGGGGGTCCACCACAGTAAAGGCTAGGTCGGTTTCATAGAAGGAAAAGTCGTTATTTCCTCCATCCCAAAGAATTACATCACATCCATCTGGATCATTTTCTGCTGACCGCAGTATATCTTCATAATCTACCCCTGCATAAATAATATTTCCTCGCTCTACATGGGGTTCATATTCTTCCATTTCTTCTATTGTACAATTATGCTTTTTTAAATCATCTACTGTTGCAAATCTTTGAACTCTTTGTGCAACTAAATCTCCATAGGGCATAGGGTGCCTTATAGCAATTACTTTAAGACCATTTTCCATTAAAATTTCGATAATTTTTCTTGATGTCTGGCTTTTTCCCGAGCCTGTTCGCACGGCACAAACGGAAATTACTGGTTTAGTACTTTTAATTGAAGTGCTCTTAGGTCCAAGAAGTCTAAAGTCTGCACCTGCTGCATTTACAATGGCAGAAAGGGCCATTACTGTTTCGTATTTTACATCACTGTAAGCGAATACACATTCATCTACTTTCAATTCTTCTATTAATTCAGGTAACTTATCCTGGGAATAAATTGGTATTCCTTGAGGGTATAATTTACCTGCTAATTCAGGGGGATATTTTCTGCCATCAATATCCGGTATCTGGGCAGCAGTAAATGCTACTACATTGTATAGATTATTATTCCTATAATATGTGTTGAAATTATGAAAGTCACGACCAGCTGCACCGATTATAATTACATTTTTTTTGCTCATATATCTTCTCCCTTTTTAATATTTATTCACCATATTTTACACCTGCTATATTAATTTGTAAAGAATAAAAATGAAAAAATAATCAAAAATATTAATTTTAATTCCTTGTTTCTCAGTATGTCCATTAATAAGTTAAGCAAAAAAGCACTAAGATTACTTAGTGCTTTGATATTTATAAGTATTCAAAAACTTTGCCAATGCTGTCTTTAATAACCAGGTCAGCTTTATAGTCCATTTGTGTTGATGATTTATTGATTAATATTAGCTTACTTCCATTGAAGTAGTTAATAAGACCTGCTGCTGGATAAACTATTAAGGATGTTCCTCCCACAATTAAAACATCTGCTTTCTCAATATACATAATGGACTTTTCTAAAATATCGCTGTTGAGACTTTCTTCATATAAAACCACATCAGGCTTCACTGTTCCCCCACATTGGCACTTAGGGATTCCCTTAGATTCCACCATAAAATTAACATCATAAAATTTTCCACATTTCATACAATAATTACGGTGGACAGAGCCATGAAGCTCCAAAACATTTTTACTACCCGCTGCTTGGTGAAGGCCATCAATATTTTGAGTAATAACAGCTTTAACCTTTCCTTCCTTTTCAAGTTCCGCCAATTTAATATGAGCAGGATTTGGCTTTGCATCTAAAAAAATCATTTTATTTACGTAGAAGTCATAGAATTCTTCAGGGTGTGATTTAAAAAAACTATAAGAAACCATTGTTTCAGGGGGATACTTGTACCTTTGGCTATATAAGCCATCCACACTTCTAAAATCAGGAATTCCGCTTTCTGTTGAAACTCCTGCGCCACCAAAAAAAACTATGTTATTGCTTTGAGAAATAATTTTTTTTAATTCAGTATACATACTTCCTCCTATTATATTCGATATGTACTAATTAAATAAAATATAAACAAATGTAAGGGGTAGGCTATGTAGAAACTCATTTGAAGGGCTTTATTTTTAATACCTATTTTATAGTTGTAAAAATAAATTAAAAACAATGAAAGAACAGAAAATTGTTGTATCCGACCTAGCGACAGATTAGTTAATAGCATTACTAAAGCAATTATAGAAAATCTTTTTTTCTTCGGAAAGCTTCTTGTATAGTAAAATGCGAAAATATATATAATTCCTACAAACTGATAGTCCGTTCTCAATAGACTGGATAAAACACATGCAGTTACAATAATAAGAGAATCGTTTAAATTCTTTTTGTCCTTCTTATCTAATAAGTAGATAGTAATCAATCCTATAAATAATGTGAAAAGTATGTTTTGATGTTCAAATCCAATGTTGTTGAAGAATGCTAAATCGAATGGTATTTCAGAAATAATGGCGAAAATTAACAGTCTTCCTGCGTATTTTTTTACATTACGGGTGTGAGCATAGCCTTCAACTAATAGAAAGCAATATATGGGAAAAGCCAATCGTCCTATTATTCTATAGATATATACCTGGCTTTGAAAAATTGCACCATAATGATCAATTATCATGGTTAAAAGAGCAATTGATTTAAGTATTAAACTGTTCATTTGATCACCTTAAGATATTTCTATATTGATTATATCATTTAACTAGATAATATCAAGAAAAGCATTTCAAAAATAACAACACACCCAATAACCCAATCGGAAATTGAGCCTTGTTTCTTTGCAATAAAAAAAGGCAGGTGACTGCCTTTTTACAATTTTATGGAGGTTTTTTAGGAGTTCCATAGGGTACAGCTACTAGGCTAACATTTTTAATATTGATTCTTTAGGTCTTACACCGACCATTTTACTTACCACCTTACCATCTTTTATCACTGCTAAGGTAGGTATGCTCATAATGCCGAAAGCAGATGCTAATTCAGGTTGCTCATCTATGTTAATTTTTCCAACCTTTGCATCAGTGGCTTCCCTGGCAATTTCATCTATTACAGGTGAAATCATTCTGCAGGGACCGCACCAGGCTGCCCAAAAGTCTAAAAGTACAGGTTTATTTGAATTTAAAACTTCTTTTTCGAAGTTGTCGTTTGTAATATTTATTGCGCTCATGATCATATCTCCTTTACTCATTATTATGATTTAATTATAAAAAATTCTATGTTTATTACAGTAACCCGGTTACAAAAGCATTAAATTCTATTTAAGGGTCATACTAATAAAGAGGAGGTTTAGATGAAAGAACTATATTTAAAAACAGAACATGGATTAATCCCATTAGATGAAAAGATAATTGAGAAGTATAAACTGAAAGTTGGTAGGAAATCCCCTTTTACACGTTGCTATGTTGTAGATAAAAAAGGAAATTACAAAATAGACAATGAAGAAAAAGTTGAAGTGACCGTTGACCAAATGCCAGAAGGTGAAGGATTGGAAGATGACGAAATTGTAGAATTTTCCGAAACAGGAGCAATTTTATCTCAGTCTGAAATTATAGACTTTTCGCAAGGAACAGATTCTGATAATACTTAGCTGTTGGGAAGCATAGAAAGCTTCCTTTTTTTATTTTATCTTGACAATTGAGCAAGTATTCAATTATAATAGAAACAGTTGAACGATTGCTCAATTAATCAGGTGTATAAGGGGAGGATATATTGAAAAAAGAAGATATTGTTTGCGATTGCGAAGCAATTCATGAAAATATTGTAAATGAAGTAAAAAAGAGAATGCCTAAGGACGAAGATATTTATGATTTGTCTGATTTTTTTAAGGTGTTAGGTGATAGCACTAGAATGAAAATAATATGGGCATTAGACGAAAGTGAAATGTGTGTATGTGATATTGCGGTTTTGCTGAATATGACTAAATCCGCCATATCTCACCAATTAAGAGCTTTGAGAAATGCCAATTTGGTAAAGTTCAGAAGAGAAGGAAAAACAGTTTATTATTCCTTAAAGGATGACCACGTAAGAGATATATATGAAATAGGTATGGAGCATATAAAAGAAAAATATTTGGGAGGACATAATGAAAAAGACATTTAAACTTGAAGGGTTAAATTGCGCCAATTGTTTGGCTAAGATGGAAAGAAAAATAAGCAAACTTAAAGGTGTAACAAACGTATCATCTAATTTTTTTACAGCAAAAATGATTATTGAAGCAGATGAAGATTTTATGCCCGAAATAGAAGAGGCTGCATCAAAGATTGTAAAAAAATATGAGCCACAGGTTGTGTTTACTGTTGAGTAGCAGGAGGGCATCATGAAAAAAATGCTTTGGCGCTTAATTATAAGTTCAATATTTTTCATATTGGGAATATTTATAAACAGTAGCAATGCTAAATTAATTCTATTTGCAGCAAGCTATATTCTTGCCGGGGGAGACGTTGTAAAAAGGGCTATTTACAACATAAAAGAGGGAGAAGTATTTGACGAAAACTTTTTAATGTCAGTTGCATCTTTAGGAGCATTTTTAATAGGTGAAGCTCCAGAAGGTGTTGCTGTAATGCTATTCTACCAGGTGGGAGAAATATTTCAGGACTATGCTGTGGGACAGTCAAGAAGATCAATTGCAAGTTTAATGGATATTCGTCCTGACTACGCCAATGTTAAGGAAGGAGATAAGCTAATAAAGAAAGATCCCGAAGATGTAAAAATAGGAGATATTATTGTAATAAAGGCAGGAGAAAGGGTACCCTTAGACGGTATTATTACGGAGGGGAGCTCCATGGTGGATACTTCTGCACTAACGGGTGAGTCTGTGCCCCGAGATGTAGGAGAAGGAAGTGAAATTCTAAGTGGATGTATTAACATAAACGGGGTAATTACTGTTAAAGTCACCAAAGAATACAAGGAATCCACAGTAAGTAAAATCTTGGACCTAGTGGAAAATGCCAGCAGTAAGAAATCTCAACCTGAGAAATTTATTACTAAGTTCGCAAGAATTTATACCCCAATCGTTGTGGGCATTGCTGTTATTCTTGCAATAGTACCTCCTTTGATAATTAAAGAGGCAACTTTCAGCCAATGGATTTACAGATCCTTGTCATTTTTAGTTGTTTCCTGTCCCTGTGCCTTGGTTATTTCTGTTCCTCTAAGTTTTTTTGGAGGAATAGGAGGGGCATCAAAGAAGGGGATTTTGGTAAAAGGGGGCAATTATTTGGAATCCATGGCGAAAACGGAAATTGTAGTTTTTGACAAGACAGGAACCCTTACTAAGGGAGTATTCAAAGTACAAAAGATTGTGGCAGAGAATTCTCCGGAAGAAGTCCTTAGATTAGCAGCCTATGCTGAAAACTATTCTAATCATCCTATATCTATATCCCTGAAAGAAGCATATAACAAAGAAATTGACAGTAAACTTATATCCGATGTAGAGGAAATTTCCGGCCATGGTGTTTCTGCTCTTGTAGACGGTGTTAATGTATTAGTAGGAAATGATAAGCTTATGAATAAATATAGTATTCCCTACAGTAAGTATATACTGCCGGGGACAGTGGTACATGTTGCTAAGGATGGTAATTATGCAGGCTATATTTTAATTTCAGATGAAATTAAGGAAGATTCCCATAAAGCTATTAAAGGATTAAAAGATCAAAACATTAAAGATATAGTTATGCTTACAGGAGATAACAAGTCTTCAGGTGAGAATACTGCTAAGGAATTGGGCATTAAAAAAGTTTATACAGAGCTTCTTCCTGCTGATAAAATAGAAAAGGTTGAAGAATTAATATCTCAAAAATCAGAAAAAGGTGTATTAATGTATGCAGGGGATGGTATAAATGATGCTCCGGTACTAGCAAGAGCCGATGTTGGTGTTGCTATGGGAGGTCTTGGATCAGATGCAGCAATTGAAGCAGCTGATGTGGTAATTATGACAGATGAGCCGTCAAAGATAGTACAAGCTATAAGAATTTCACAAAATACTTTGAAAATTGCATATCAGAATATTATTTTTGCCATATCTGTAAAAGTGTTAATATTGCTTTTAAGCAGTATTGGATATGCCAGCTTGTGGGCAGCTGTATTTGCTGATGTGGGAGTGACTTTTATAGCTATATTAAATGCAATGAGAGCCCTAAAACAAAAGTAATAGATAAGAAGAGATATATCTTATAGATATGTCTCTAATTTTGTTCACTGGAAATAAAAACTATGGTATAATTATCATAAATACCTTAAGTAGGGGAGGATAGGATGGAGTTTAAAAATTTCCAAGAATTGATTGACAGTGTTCAGAAAAGCCAGTCAAAGAAAAGGGTTGCTGTTGCAGCTGCCCATGACGAACACACTTTGGAAGCTGTTTTTAAAGCCTATGAGGACAAATTAGTTGAACCAGTTTTAGTAGGGGATAAAAACAAAATTATACAGATACTTAATAATCTTAATGTGGAATTTGACCATGAAAGCATTATTAGCGTCGAAAACGATATCCAAGCGGCAGAAAAAACAGTGGAATTAATTAATGAAAAGAAAGCAGACTTTATAATGAAAGGAAAACTCCAAACAGCGGACTTATTAAAAGCAGTAGTTAATAAAGAAAAGGGTATCAGGACAGAAAGAATAATGTCACATTTAGCAATTTTGGAAGTGCCTTCTTACCATAAACTTATAGCTGTAACTGACGGTGGAATGGTACTATATCCAACCTTAGAAGAGAAGAAACAAATTTTAGAAAATGCTGTTGACATCTTTATAGCAATGGGGTACCAATGCCCGAAGGTTGCAGTACTTACTGCGGTGGAAACCGTAAATCCTAAAATGCAGGAAACTTTAGATGGGGATACTTTAAAAAAGATGAACCAATCAGGTGAAATAAAAAATTGTATAGTAGAAGGTCCAATATCAGCAGACTTAACTTTCAACAAAGAGTCGGCTAAAATTAAAGGGTTTGAAAGCCCCGTAACGGGAGAAGCAGATATATTGCTGGTTCCAAACATAGCAACAGGAAATATTATGAGTAAAATATTATTAGAGCTGGCAGGGGCAACTATGGCGGGGATAGTTTTAGGGGCTAAGGTTCCTATAGTACTGACTTCTAGGGGAGCTACAACACAGGAAAAATACTTGTCCTTAGTTTTATCTGCTTCAACAGTAAAATAATTTAGGGGACATTCCTATATCTTCGGAGAATATCTAAGATAGAGGTGTGTCCCCAAATCTTTTGTCTTAACTGAACCTGTTTGCAGATGGCATGGATATGTTTTTAAGGGCCACTTCAGCATTATCCTGCAGCTTTGGCTCTAAGGAAATATCCCCTAAAGCTACCATTCCCACTAAGGAGTTGTTTTCAACAACCGGAAGCCTGCGAATTTGTTTTTCACTCATTATTCTTACCGCCTCATGGACATCCATGTCAGGAGTACCAACTACAGGATTTGGTGTCATAATGTCTTTTAACTGCCTGTTACTTTGACCTGAAGCCACTGCTCTTAACGTAATATCTCTATCTGTGACAATCCCAACCACACTGGAATCGCTACATATGGGTATTGAGCCGATGTTGTAATCTTTCATTAATTGTGCAGCTTTTTCAACTGTATCCGTTGTATTTAAACTAACTACATGTCTTGACATTATATCTCTTAATTTCAAGTATGTCACCTCCAAGTATATATTCCCTCAAATTTCTATATGTATTCACAATTATTAAAATTGATGAATTGAAATGTTTTAAAATTTCTTTACCGGGTATCTATATCTAAAGATTATAAAGGAGGAAGTCAATGAGTACTGTAAAATGGAACGGAAGAAATTTAATTAAAACAATCGCAGAAAATGAAAAAGCGGCAACTAAGTTGTATAGGGCAATTGCTGCAGAAGCAAGAATAGGTGAGCAGTTTTTTGAGTTATTAGCTAAAGATGAAGAGAGGCATGAAAAAATTTATAACGCTTTACTTGAAAAATTTACAAAAAGTAATATGGATTTGGAGCTTGAAGAATCTGATGCCGAATATGTTGATATATTAATTGAAAACAACACTTTGTTTGATGATGAACTAATTGAAAAAGCCAAAAAAATATTCACCAAGTCCCAAATATTTGATATAGCTGAAAGAGCTGAAAGAGATGCCGTTTTGTTTGTTACCGAATTACAAAGACTTTATCCTGATTTAGCAAAAGAAGAAATGGAAATCATACTTAAGGAAGAGAAAGCTCACCTGAAAAAAGTATTAGAAAGAAAAAGAGATAGCCAGCCAATGTTTGGAAGAGGTATGTAGTTCATGGACAAGCTTTCAGTGTGCCAGATAGATTATCAGGCGCACTTTTTTTGCTTTATTAATTGATAGTTTAAAAAACATAGGGTATAATCAAATAAAAACTATAGGTGAGGTAAAATGAATATCTTA
This sequence comes from Tissierellia bacterium, assembly GCA_012843025.1. Classification (GTDB taxonomy): domain Bacteria; phylum Bacillota; class Clostridia; order Tissierellales; family Sedimentibacteraceae; genus Sedimentibacter. The sequence continues at coordinate 43,295 of DURT01000009.1, forward strand.
ATATTAAATTGCGGAAGCTCTTCTATTAAGTTTCAAGTAACAAAAATGCCCCAATACCATGTATTAGTACAAGGAAGGGTAGAAAGAATTGGATACGATGATGCCATATTTATTAACTCAATCAACAAGGACAAAACAGTTCAACCTGTTAAGAATCACGAGGAAGGAATTAATTTAATATTAAATAGTCTTTTTAACAATACCAGTATAAGCAAAGATAATATTGATGCTATCGGACATAGAGTTGTTCAGGGGGGAGACAAGCAGAATGAATCTGTAATGATTGATGATCAGGTTATCGACTACATAGAGAGTATAAAGGAACTAGCACCTCTTCACAATCCGAATCATTTAGCAGGAATTTATGCATGTAAAAAACTATTACCTAGTGTACCTCAAGTTGCAGTTTTTGATAACGGATTTCATATGTCATTGCCAAAATCTACATATATTTATGGAATTCCCTATGAGTACTATGAAAAACACAGGATAAGAAGATACGGATTTCACGGTATAGCTTTCAGAAGTATGGCTGAAGAAGTGGATAAGATATTGAAGGATTCCCATAAGAACTACAAAATAGTAAACCTTATGTTAGGAAGTGGCACTACTGCTAATGCTTTAAAATATGGGAAATCAATTGAAGTAAGTACTGGATTTACCCCTCATGAAGGTTTGATTCAGTCAACCAGAGCTGGGGATATAGATGTGGCAGCAATACTCTACTTAATGAAAAAAGAAAACCTTACTATAGAAGAAGCGGATGAATTAATCAATAAGAAGAGCGGTTGGAAAGGCTTGTCGGGAATTAGTAATGATATGAGAGAAATTTACGAAGCCTCTGAAGAGGGAAACGAAAGAGCAAGGCTTGCTATTGATGTAGCCTGCCACAGATTTAAAAAATATGTTGGAGCTTACAGTGCCATAATGGAAGGTATAGACATTTTGGTGTTTTCAGGAGGAGTAGGTGAAAATGCTTTCTATATAAGGGAAAAAGTATGTAAGGGATTGGAGTTTATGGGAATTGAAATAGATGAAGACAGGAATAAAAACAATGAGAAAATAATCAGCAAAGATACATCAAGAGTTAAAATACTGGTTGTAAATGCTAATGAAGAAAAAATAATTGCAGAAGATACATATAAAATATGCAGCAGTAAGTAGGAGCTAAGTAGTAATAAGAAAAGCGGAAACCAAAGGAGAAGTGGGGTATGAGTTTAATAATAGAATCTTCAGCTAAGCTAATAGGTAAAATGCGGTTAGGAAAAGAAGTATATGTAGCACAAGGAACTATCCTTCGTTCAAATAAGGATTCTGTTAAAATAGCTAATCAAACATGGATATTAGAAAATTCTGTCTTAATAGGTACGGAAGAGTTTCCTTTAAGGGTAGGAAGTAAGACTGTATTCGGACACAAATGTATAGCCATAGGGGCTGAAATAGGTAATCTTTGTGAGATAGGAAATGGTGTAATAATGCTTCCCGGTTCTAAAATAGGAAATATGTGTATTTTCGGTGAAGGAACTATAATTCCTGAAGGGGCGATAATTCCAGATGAATCAGTAGTTGTAGGACGTCCAGGAAGAATAATAAGAAAGTTAACCGAGGATGACAAAAACATGATTAAAAGAATGCGAGACAATAATATAACATTATCTCCATATAAAGAAAATCTAGTAAATGAAAGGTTAGGTGAGGAAATGGGAATTCTGCATAAGTATAAGGACAAATATCCAAATGTGGCAGAATCAGCAATAATATTCGAGACAGCAGAAATTACAGGAGATGTAATAATTGGAGATAATTCAATCATAGGTTCAGGAGTTAAAATAATCGGCAATTCCCACGGTCCAGTTAGAATAGGAAACAATGTTCAAATACTTGAGAATACTGTATTACATCTATTGCCTGATAATGAATTAATAATAGAGGACAATGTTACAATAGGTCCTGGCTGTATTATCCACGGTACAACTATAGGTGCAAATACTATAATAGAATCCGGTTCCATAGTATGCGATTACAGCAAATTAGGAAAAAACACCTTGGTAAAATCGGGTACCCTAGTAAAACAAAGGAGTATTTTTGAAGACAATGCAATATTAGAAGGTTATCCAGCCAAGGTCGTAGGAGAAAATACTCATTTCTTGGATAAACCTGTATGGGCAATAAATGTTGAACATATATGAAACTACTGGTATAATGTTGCTTATATTCAAACCTATTAACTAGCTGGGAGGAGTAGATTGCAAAAAAATTGTTTCGTTTCATGGAGCGGTGGCAAGGATTCCTGTTTAGCATTGTATAAAGCAATGGAGTTAGGGTATAATCCCGTTAAGTTGTTCACCATGTTTGGTTTAGAAGATATAAGTTCTTCCCATAGACTGAATGAAAAAGTTATTAAATCCCAAGCAAAGTCTATAGGGATTGACTATATAATAGGTAAAGCATCCTTTAATGAGTATGAAAAAGTATTTGTATCTAATCTTAGAATATTTAAAGAAGAGGGAATAAATTACGGAATATTCGGTGATATAGATCTCTATGAACATAGACAGTGGGAAGAAAAAGTATGTGATAAAGCATCGATGGAAGCTGTCTTACCCCTTTGGAACAGGGACAGAAAAGAAATAGTGAAGGAATTTATTAAATTAGGATTTAAAGCAAAAATTGTAGTAGTCAACACTAAAATGTTGGACACAAAATTTTTAGGACAAGATTTAAGTATCCCTTTATTAGAAGAAATTGAAAAAAACGGGGCAGATCCATGTGGCGAAAACGGGGAGTACCATACAGTGGTTTATGATGGCCCAATATTTAAAAATCCAGTGGATATAGAGTTTGACTATACCGTAATTCCCATAGAAGACACATGGGCACAAATTAAAGTACAATGATATGAATATGGAGTGTAAAATGATAGGAAAAATAGAAAAAGTTTTGGATAAGTACGTTAGGCCTCAATTGGCACAACACTATGGAAATGTAAAGGTGCTAAGCTTTGAAAATGGGGTTTTGAAAGTTAAATTAGAAGGTCAGTGTAGCAACTGTCCTTCAGCAAGGTTTACTGTTGAAGATGTAATTGAAAAGGAAATTAAAGAACACGTTCCTGAGGTAGAAAGAGTTGCTTTAATAGAAGGAGTAAGTGACGAATTAATGTCCTTTGCAAGAAAAATACTAAATAAGGAATCACAGTGAATGAACATAGGAATTAAATACTGCGGTGGATGTAATTCTATTTTTGATAGAATTGAAATTGTAAACAAAATTAAGAAAATTTTTAAAGAAGAAAACTTTGAATATGCAAAGGAAGGCGACTCTTACGATATTGTCTTGGTAGTAAACGGCTGTACCAGAGCATGTGCAGACCATTCAGCATTAAAAGGACATAAAATTTTCATAAACTCAGAATCAGATTTTCAAAAAGCGGTAAATTTAATATATGAGCATAAAAAATAAAACTCAGGTTTATACTTGAGTTTTATTACCGTAAGGATATGAGATTTAATAAAATAAAGAAAGGAACATAGATATGAAGATAGCAGTTATTGATGGAATGGGCGGTGGAATTGGGTGTCAAATTGTAGAAAGGTTAAAACCTTTTAAAAATAATGATGTTGAAATTATTGCATTAGGAACAAATTCTTCAGCTACTTCCAATATGTTAAGGGCTGGCGCTGATAATGGGGCTACAGGAGAAAACGCAATAGTTTGGATGAGTGGTAAAGTTGATATAATAATAGGACCTTTAGCAATTATATCGGCTAATTCAATGATGGGAGAAATTAGTCCCAAAATGTCCTTGGCAATTGCAAGTAGCGATGCAAGAAAATTATTGCTTCCAGTAAGCAAGTGCAATATTGATATTATTGGCCTTGAGGATCTGCAATTTAAAACGATCTTTAATGAGTTGGCAGAAACTATAAAAAAAATTATAAATGAGTAAAAATCGAGTAAATAAATTTAATTTTACTTAAGGGGCTTAAGCCCCTGTTATTTTGCAAAAAAAGTTAAATATTAAACAAATTGTTAAAAGCAAATCAAAAAACCTCTTGACATAATTGTATACAATCAATATAATTAGCATACAATAAAAAACATTTGAAAAATATATATAGGAATTGTATCCAAAAATTTCAAAATGTATTCATTAATAGAAAGGAAGTAATTATATGGCTTTAATGACAGGTGAACAGTACATAGAAAGCATTAGAAAAATGAATATGCAGATTTACATGTTTGGTGAAAAGATTGAAAATGCTGTTGACAATCCTATACTAAGACCATCATTGAATTCTGTAAGAGCAACATATGATTTGGCACAAATGCCTGAATATGAAGACTTAATGACTGCAACATCATCCATTACAGGAGAAATAATCAATAGATTTACTAATATTCACCAAAGTACAGATGATCTTATTAAAAAGGTAAAAATGCAAAGATTGATGGGGCAAAAAACTGCTTCCTGTTTCCAAAGATGTGTTGGTATGGATGCTTTTAATGCAGTATACAGCACGGCTTATGAAATTGACAAAGCGCATGGTACAAAATATTTCGAAAACTTTGTGGAATATATGAAGTATGTACAGGAAAATGACTTAACAGTAGACGGAGCCATGACAGATCCAAAAGGTGATAGGTCATTATCCCCAAGCAAGCAATCAGATCCAGATTTATATTTACGTGTAGTTGAAAGAAGAGAAGATGGGGTTGTAGTAAGGGGAGCAAAGGCTCATCAAACAGGAATAACCAACTCACATGAAGTATTAGTTATGCCTACTATAGCAATGTCCCCAGAGGATAAGGATTATGCTATAGCTTTTTCTGTGCCTGTTGATACAGAAGGAATAATAATAATAGTTGGACGTCAATCCTGCGACACAAGAAAATTAGAAGGTTCAGATATAGATGTAGGAAACAGTGAATTTGGCGGAATGGAAGCCCTAGTTGTTTTTGATGATGTGTTTGTACCAAATGAGAGAATATTCTTAAATGGAGAAACAGAATTTGCAGGTGTGTTGGTAGAAAGATTTGCAGGATATCACAGACAGAGTTATGGTGGCTGTAAAGTTGGAGTAGGAGATGTTTTAATCGGAGCTGCAGCGCTTATGGCAGATTATAACGGTGTACAAAAGGCTTCTCATATAAAGGACAAGCTAATAGAAATGATACATTTAAATGAGACATTGTATAGTTGTGGAATTGCTTGTTCAGCAGAAGGACATAAGACAGAGTCAGGAAACTATTTAATAGATTTATTGTTAGCTAATGTATGCAAGCAAAATATAACCAGATTCCCATATGAGATAGCAAGGTTAGCTGAAGATATAGCAGGTGGATTAATGGTGACAGCTCCTTCAGAAAAAGACTTAAGAGATCCTAAGATAGGACCATATATAGAAAAATACTTAGTTGGCATTGAAGGAGTTTCTGTAGAAAACAGATTGAGAGTACTTAGACTTATTGAAAACTTGACCTTAGGAACAGCTGCAGTTGGCTATAGGACAGAATCAATGCATGGAGCAGGTTCGCCTCAAGCCCAGAGAATAATGATATCAAGACAAGGAAATCTAAATGCGAAAAAAGAGTTAGCTAAGTCAATTGCTAAAGTTAATGAATAAAAAGTAGTACTTTAGATGCAGAGTATGTAGTGGATATACTAAATAATTAAAATATATCTAAACTATATATTGTTAGGAGATGATATATGACTGTCTCATAATTTTCAAAATAGTTTAAAACTACTTAAATTATTAACATTAAAAGAGGAGATATTCTATGAAAGTTTTAAAATGGTTAGATAAAAACTTTGAAGAGAAAGCAATGTCCGTGCTACTTTGGGCAATTGTGGTAATTATGTTTATCCAAGTTATAATGAGATATGTATTTAAATCTTCTTTAGCTTGGTCAGAGGAAGTATCTAGATATTTGTTCATATGGATGGTATTTACAGGCATAAGTTATGGTGTGAAAAATGGTCTGCATATGAAAATAGATTTATTAGAGTATTTTGTTCCTAAGTTAAAAAAACCCTTAGGAATAATTGCTGATTTAGCATTTTTTATTTTCACATGCTATATGATTAAACCTGGAATAAATGTAGTAAAAGCAATAAAAGCTTCTGGACAGACTAGTCCTGCTGGCGAAGTACCCATGGAAATAGTTTATACCAGTTTGTTAATTGGTTTTACACTTGTTGTAATTAGAATTATACAAAAATACGTACTAATGTTTACGAAGAAGGGAGAACAACAATGATAGGTAGTGTGTTTGTAATACTTTTTGGATCTTTGTTCATAGGAATTCCAATAGCAATTTCGTTAGGATTTACAGCATTATCAGCATATTTTTTAGATCCTACGCTACCTTCTAATGCAGAATACGCATTTAGAACTATGATAACAGCATTGGATTCATATTCTTTATTAGCTATTCCCTTGTTCATATTGTCTGGTAATATAATGGCACAGGGAGGAATTTCAAGAAAACTGTTTAACTTCTTTGCATACTTCATAGGTGATAGAACTGCAGGTATGCCAATTGCGGCCATAATAACTTGTTTATTCTATGGAGCAATTTCTGGCTCTGGGCCAGCTACAGTTGCTGCAGTAGGAGCAATGACAATCCCTATTTTACTAGATTTAGGATATGATAAGAATTTTGTAGTATCAATGATTGCCGTTGCAGGTGGATTAGGAGTTATAATACCTCCCAGTATACCCTTTATAATCTACGGCCAGTCAACAGGGGCATCAGTGGGTAATCTGTTTATAGCGGGAGTGCTACCTGGAATATTAATAGCATTCTGTATGATAATATATGCTTACTTCTTCTGTAAAATGAAAGGGGAAGATAAGGAAAAATTACGTGCGAATGCAAAGGAGTTAAGATCAAAAGGTTTCATAGAAATGTTTAAAGATAGTTTCTGGGCACTTTTAACTCCAGTAATAATACTTGGTGGTATTTATAGTGGTATAGTGACACCTACTGAAGCAGCAAATATATCAGTTGTCTATGCAATTATTGTAAGTATATTCATTTATAAGAGTATTAAAGTCAAAGATTTATCTAAAATTATGGCTGATACTGTAGCAACAGCAGCTCCTATATTGCTAGTTGTTTCAATTGCGACAGTATTCGGAAAAGTACTTACATTAATGCAGGCTCCTGTAATAATTTCGAACCTAATTACGGGTACATTTACAACTAAGGTATCAGTATTATTGGCAATTAATGCAATCTTGCTATTTGTTGGTATGGTTATGGACACTACTCCGGCTATATTAATACTAGCACCAATCTTCATGCCTATAATTTCATCTATAGGTGTAGACCCAATACATTTCGGTGTTATTATGGTTGTTAACCTTGCTATAGGATTTGTAACACCTCCAGTAGGTATAAACTTGTTCGTTGCAAGTTCAATGACAGAAATACCTGTTCTACAAATAGCCAAAAATGCAGCGCCATTTATTATGGCGTTTATAGTAGCACTATTGCTAATAACATTCATACCAGCAATAAGTATGGCATTAATTTAAGTAACATAATGATTAAGACATTAAAGAAGTAATAAATAAATTTAATATATAAATTTATTTATATAAAATTATTTCTAAAAAAATTATTTCTAAAAATATTTGGAGGAAAATGATGAAGGCAAAAAGAATTCTAACAATTTGTTTAGCAGCAATTTTAATTTTCAGCTTGGCTGCTTGTTCAAATCAGGCTTCAACTGATGGAAACAATAATGGTAATGCAGATGCAGATGTAAAAACTATAACATTTGCCCATGCAACAGCTGAAGGTACTTCGACAAATGATGGAGCACTTAAATTCAAAGAGTATGTAGAAGCAAACAGTAATGGAAAATTAAAAGTAAATGTTTATCCTAATGCACAATTAGGAGGAGACCGTGAGTTAATAGAAAATACTCAAAATGGATCAATTACAGCTATGTTATCATCACCAGCACCTCAGGTTAGCTTTGTTCAAGCAGCAACAGTATTTGACTTACCCTTTGTATTTGAAAGCATGGAGCATGGAAGAAAAGTATTTAATGATCCAGATTTCATAGCTGCAATTTCTAAAAAGTATGCAGAGGCAGGTTTTCACTATTTAGGAGCATCCGCTCAAGGGTTTAGAACATTAACATCCAATAAAAAAGTAACTTCTTTAGAAGACTTGAAGGGACTTACTATTAGAACAATGGAAAATAAATTCCATTTAAAAACATGGGAATTATTAGGAGCAAATCCTACACCTTTAGCCTTTAATGAATTGTATACAGCTTTACAGCAAGGAACAGTTGATGCCCAGGAAAATCCTATTGAACTAGTTCATTCACAAAAATTCTATGAACAACAGAAATATATAATGGATACAAATCACATTATCCAGTCTAACGCATGGATTATGAACAAAGCATTCTATGATAGCTTATCAGATGACTTAAAAGCTGTTGTAGATGAAGCAGGAAGATTGGCTGTAGAAACTGCAAATAGAGTAAGTGACGAAAAAGAACCTGGCTATATTGAAACAATATCAAATTTTGGATGCGAATTTGTAAATGTTTCTGATGAAGAGATAGCGAGATTCCAAGAAGCAGTTAAGCCAGTTTATGAAGAAATCAGAGCAGCAGCAGATGCAGAAACTTATGATGCATACATGAATGCAGTAGAAAAGTATAAAAGCAACTAAATAAATCAGTTTAATAGTACTTGTATAATTACAGAAAGACTTATGCCTTTCTGTAATTATACACAATAAATTATGTAAGGAGATTGCTATTTATGGATGCTATCAGAAGTATGTTAGATCATATCGAAATTCCAAAATTTGCTCGCATTCGTCAACATTTTGATGATACTAAAATTGAAAATATTGAAGAAGAGATAAAAAAACAATTTAACAGCGAGAAAATTAGAGACATAATTAAAGAAGGACAGACAATTGGTATTACAGTAGGTAGTCGTGGTCTTGCTAACTTAAAAGAAATAGTTAAATATATATGCGATAATATTAAAAGCAAAGGTGCTACACCAGTTATTTTGCCCAGCATGGGTAGCCATGGTGGTGCAGTTGCAGAAGGACAAGCTGATTTTGTCAGAGGACTTGGAGTTACTGAAGAGTTTGTTGGTGCAGAAATAAGAGCAGGAATGGAAGTAATTCAGTTAGGTACTACAGAGGAAGGATATCCTGTTTATTATGATAAAATAGCTAGTGAGTTAGATGGGGTAATAGTCTTGGGTAGAATAAAAGCCCATACAGATCTTGAAGGAGATATAGAAAGCGGCTTACATAAGATGATAGCAGTTGGTTTAGGAAACCATCTAGGAGCTCAAGTAGTACATGCTAGGGGACTTGACAAGGCAGTTCCAAGAGTTAAGTCTATAGCCAGATATGCATTAAAAAATTCGAATATAGTATTTGGTGTTGGTTTGATAGAGAATGCTTATGATGAAACAAGCGAAATAGTGTTTTTGCCCGCAGCAGAAATTGCTGAAACTGAAGCTAGTTTGCTAGCCAAATCAAAAAAACAACTTCCCAGATTCTTGTTCAATGATATTGACGTACTCATAGTTGATCAGATAGGGAAAAATATTAGTGGAAATGGCATGGACCCTAACGTAATCGGCAGAGGAATGATTGGTTATAAGAATAAGGAAATACGAATAAATAAAATTGTGACTTTAGATACATCTGAAGAGTCCGGTTCAAATGCATTTGGAGTAGGATTATCTGATATAACAACTAAGAGAATTTTCAACAAACTAGAAACTGAAGCTATGTATACAAACGCCATTACAGCAATTGCAATTAACGGAGTAAGAATACCTATAGCAATGGACAGTGATAAATTGGCAATACAGTTAGCTATTAGAGCTGTATGTGCTGAAGAACCAGAAAAAATCAGAATTGCAAGAATAAAGGATACGTTGAGTTTAAGTGAAATATACGTTTCCGAAAGTTTAGTTGAAGAACTTAAAGGAAACGAAAATATAGAAATTATAAGCGACCTAGAAGAGTTTGAATTTGATGAGTTAGGAAATTTACTGAATGAATATAAATGTGACAGAATATAAACAAAAGGGGTGGAATAATGAAAGCTGTTGTATATGAAGGCCCAAAAATTTTAACATACAAAGATATACCAGATGTTACTCCCAAGGCTAACGAAGTGAAAATAAAAGTAAGAGCTTGTGGAATTTGCGGAAGTGATGTTCACGGATACTTAGGTATTACAGGAAGAAGAATTCCCCCTGTAGTGATGGGACATGAGTTTTCTGGTGAGATTGTTGAATTAGGTGAAGATGTAGTTAATCTAAAGGTTGGAGACAGAGTAGCAGCCTATCCAATTGACTTCTGTGGCGAATGTGAAATGTGCAATAAAGGTGATGTACACTTATGTTTAAATAAGAGAGCATTTGGTGTTTTAGACATAGATGGAGCATTCGCTGAATATATTTGTGTGCCTGCAAAAGTCTGCTTTAAACTTAATGATAATGTTTCATACGTTGTGGGCAGCATTATGGAGCCATTAGCTGTTTCTTATAGGGCAATTTCTCATCTTGGAGATTTAAGTGGAAAGGACGTCCTAATAGTAGGTGCAGGTACAATTGGTTTGTTAGCGCTAGCCTGCGTAAAGATTCAGAATCCGAATAGAATATTTGTATCTGATCTAAGTAATGAAAGATTAGAAATAGCAAAACAAATGGGTGCGGATATTGTTATCAACCCTGCAAATGAGGATTTTCAAAAAATAATAATGGCTGAAACAAATAACAAAGGTGTTGATGCAGTTGCTGAAGCCGTTGGAGTTGCAGCTACTGTTAAACAAGGACTTGATGTCATGGCATTTGGAGGTTCAGCCGTATGGATTGGTATAAGCTCTAAGGTGATAGATCTTGAAATGCAGCAAATTGTAACTAGAGAGCTAACAGTTAAAGGATCATTTCTATATGGTTTTGAAGAATTTAAAAAAGTTGTTAAAATTCTCAATGAAGGGAAAATGGATATTACACCATTGTTAAGCAAAGAAATCACACTTGCAGAACTTCCTGAAACTATGAAACATATGTCTGAAACCTCAGAGGGTTATATTAAAATTACAGTAGTTAATAACGATTAATAAATGGAGGAAAACAAAATGGATTTATTCTCCTTGAAAGGAAAAACAGCAATTGTTATAGGGGGTAGCAAGGGATTAGGTAAAGGTATAGCAACTGGATTCTCAACTGCTGGTGCAAATGTAGTAATCAGTAGCAGAAATCAAGCTGATCTCGATGCTGCTAGTAGGGACATTAGCAACAAGACAGGAGGAGTTGTTAAAGGAATAGCTTCTGACATAACGTCTGTTAAAGCATGTGAAGAATTAGTAGAAAAAGTTGTTGCTGAATTTGGTCAAGTTGACATTCTGGTTAACGGTGCAGGTTTAAATATTAGGAAACCTGTAATTGAGTTTACAGAAGAAGATTGGGATAAGGTATTAGATGTACAGCTAAAATATGTTTTCTTCATGGGTCAAGCTGTTGCTAAACAAATGATAGAAAAGAATATTAAAGGGAAAATAATTAATATTTGCTCTCTAAACAGTGAATTAGGACTTAAAAACATGGTAGCCTATGTAGCAGCTAAGGGTGGAGTTAAACAAATGACAAAGGCCATGGCACATGAATTAGCACAGTATGGAATAAGCGTAAATGCTATTGGACCTGGCTACTTTGAAACAGAAATGACCAAGCCTATATTTGAAAATCCCGATAATATTAGAAGGTTTAAAGAAAGAATACCTTTCGGTAGAACCGGTTTACCTGAGGACTTAATAGGAACTGCTATATTCTTAGCTTCACCAGCTTCAGACTACATTGTTGGACAAACAATTTATGTAGATGGTGGTTATTTAATAAACTGAGAAATAATAATAAAATATGACATAATGTCAAAAAGGAGCATACTTATGAAATTAATGCATACAAAATTGCCAGAATTTATAAGGAAGATGAAAGCAATAGCAGCAAAAGCTAGTTCAGTATATAAAGAATGTGATGTTGTTGGATTAGAAAACCTTGATACTGCAAAAATGCAGTCAAATAGAACTGGAAGGATCGAAAGAGCTGTAGAGGATATAACAAAACATGAAGATGTATATAGAGTAGAAGTTGCAGTTATCCCCCGTATTCCGGAATCAATGCACTGTGCTGTAATAAGAGGTTTTGACAAAGATGGAAAGCCAGTTCATGCAATTTTAGAAACAATTAACATCCTTCATCCGACTGTAGATGTATTGATTCATGATTGTCCAGACGTTATAGACAGAAGACCGTCAATTGGTAAACATTAATATTTGGAGGCATATGATGAGTAAACTAAAGTATAAAATTATTCCAGAGGGAATGTTAAAAGGATATTATATTCCTGTTTCAGCAGTGTTCATTGATTATGCAGATGTAAAGGCGTGTAATCTAACTATGCGTGAAGCCTGCGAAATAGTAGCAGCAGAAATTCCAGGACCTGCAGGAATAAATATGTTTGATATGACAGCTACTACAACAAACAGCAACGGCTTAATGTTAGATGGCGGTATGGTTTGTATAGCAGCATCAGATTACGGTAAGATCAATGATGAATTTGGATATATGGAAATGGTAGAAGTACCATATTCAGAAGAATTAATTAAAGAAGAGCCCCATTTAAAACAATGGGATAAATTATTTCCAGGAAGAAAGCTATACATGGGACCAGATCCTGACAGAAAAACAATACCAATTCACAATGCAGTTTTAACAGGCAGAGCTGGGAACAACAACTCAGGAACTGAAATGATGCATTTCATAAATATGGAAGAACTAATTTTACCAATAACCGGTCAGCTTGAAATA
>DURT01000076.1 GCA_012843025.1 Tissierellia bacterium
AAGGATCCATGGATCCTTAGGATATATGAGTCCAATAGAATTTAGAAATGAAGCGAATCTAGAAATGGCAGCATAAATGATATATTTATGGGTAAATTTTTGTTCGGAATAAATTTGTTCAAAAAAGGGTTGCCTTTCCAGAGTATGAAATAATTGAAGCAGCTTATAATCCAGTTGATATAGCAGTAAAGATTGTTCATGATGGAAGAGCAGATATTCTAATGAAGGGGAATGTTCAAACTGGAGCTTTAATTAAATCAGTTTTAAATAAGGATTATGGGATAATGAAGGGTAAACTTCTCTCACATGTTTTGTTTGTAGAGTCGCCAGTATTTCATAAGGTATTTTTGGTAACAGATTCTGCTATTGTAACAAATCCTGACTTACTTCATAAGAAAGCTATTTTAGAAAGTGCTGTTTATGCTTTGAATAGTATTGGATATAAAAAACCAAAAGTTGCAGTTTTGACAGCAGTCGAGAATGTTAATCCGAAGATGCAGGAAACGGTTGATGCTGCTGAACTAAAGAGACTTAATGATTTAGGTGAAATAAAAAATTGTATAGTAGAAGGACCAATTTCTACTGATTTGGCACTTGATAAAGAAGCGAGTAAAATAAAAGGATTTTCTAGTCCAGTTGCAGGTGATCCTGATATATTGCTCATGCCAAATCTTGTTGCAGGGAATATAGCGGTAAAAATTATAAGACTTTTGGGTCAATCCACTGTTGCAGGACTTGTTCTTGGTGCTAAGGCTCCAATCGTACTAACATCAAGATCCACATCTGCAAAGAGTAAGTTTTTGTCTATAGCATTGAGTGTTGCAATAGCAAATAAAGAATAAATTAACGAATAATTTCTTTTGAACTATTTAGTTAATAAAGGTTCTTTGTCAATTGTTGTGATAGGTGTCTAATACACTAACCCAAAATAATCTAATATATAAGCTCGGCAAATTTCTGCCGAGCTTTAGACTTTTAAGCCATAGATTAAAACTTTTTTAGGAATATTGAACAATAAGCATGGACAATAATAATATGTAATCATAGAAGGATTTGTTTGTGGGTAATATATGGGAGGGAGGCACAAATGGCAGAACTATTTAACTCAATCTCTTTAATATATATAGTAAATATTTGTATGGCAATGATAATTATATTTTTGGAAAGAAAAGATCCTACTGCTACCCTGGCGTGGGTTTTGGTGCTTTTAGTCTTTCCCGGTGTAGGTTTTTTTCTCTATCTGCTGCTATCCCAGAATTTTAGCAGAAAACAGTTATTTAATATGAAAATTCATGCAAGAAAAACCTTTGGTGACTATTTGAAAGTTCAAAGGGAAATGTTTGACTCCGAATTATTGGTTTTCAATGACAAGAATATTGAAAATTATAAAGATTTAATTAAGATGAACTTATTCTATCACGGTTTTTCCTATACCCAAAACAATGAAGTAACAATTTATACGGACGGGGAAAAGAAGTTTGAAGCTTTGTTTGAAGCCATAGAGAAAGCAAAAAACCACGTACACATGGAATACTACATTATACGAAATGATGATTTGGGTAATAAGTTATTAAATCTTCTTGTAAAGAAAGCTTCTGAGGGAGTGGAGGTAAGACTTTTATTTGATTCTGTGGGAGGGAGGCAAATAACTAAGGAAAAAATAAAAAAACTAAAAAATTTGGGTGTAAAAGTGGCTGTTTTTTTTGATAGCAGTCTTCCAGTTAATTTTAAGATTAATTATAGAAACCACAGAAAAATTGTAGTTATTGATGGGATAACCGGTTTTGTAGGAGGCTTTAACGTAGGAGATGAATACTTAGGTTTAAATAAAAAAATTGGTTATTGGAGAGATACCCACATCAGAATAAGGGGTGATGCAGCAATTGACCTGCAGAATAGATTTTTCTTGGATTGGAGCCATGCATCAAAAGAGGATATTCTATTTTTGCCTGAATACTTTCCTGATAATGGTATAAGAGGAAAGGTAGGCATACAAATTATAAGCAGTGGTCCAGATAATTCTGACGAAGCCATAAAAAGTAACTATGTAAAAATGATAAATTCTGCAAAAAAAAGCATCTTAATACAGACTCCTTACTTTGTTCCTGATGCATCTGTGTTAGAAGCTATTAAAATTGCAGCAATGTCTGGAGTGGATGTACGAATTATGATTCCCTGCAAACCGGATCACCCCTTTGTTTATTGGGCTACTTATTGGTATTGCGGAGGACTGCTGAGATATGGAGTGAAGGTTTACACTTATGAATATGGTTTCTTGCATGCCAAGACTATGGTAATCGACGGAACCATTGCATCGGTAGGTACGGCAAATTTTGATGTAAGAAGCTTTAAACTAAATTTTGAATGTAATGGAATAATTTATGATACTGAAACTTCATCCATGCTTCATGCTATATTTATGGAAGATTTAAACTATTCCACAGAGCTTACCAGAGAACTGTACTTGGAAAGGGGTATGGTAATAAGGTTTAAGGAATCAGTATGCAGGCTTTTGGCTCCTCTACTATAGTTGTAAATTCTTATTGATATGTTATAATAAATTAACAATATATACAGGTGATAAAATGAAAAGATACTTTGTAATATACAACCCATCATCGGGAAAGGAACTGGCAGGACTCAAAATATTCAGTGCAGCGGAAACCGTAATGAGTATTGAAAATATAGAATTTTCCTTTTATGCTACTAAGAAAAAAGGCGATGGAGAAGCAGCTGCCATAAGGGGATGTACTAGTGGCTATGATATGATAATTGCATGTGGAGGAGATGGAACGGTCCATGAGGTAGTTAATGGTATGATGAAATGTCCCCAAAGACCTAAGCTAGCCATCTTGCCGGCAGGGACAGTCAATGACTTTGCTGAACAGCTGAAATTGCCTAAGGCTCATGATAATTTTGCATCTCTTATGTTGCAAAATAACTTTAAAACTATTGATGTAGGAAAAGTAAATGATGATTACTTTGTAAATGTAGTGGGAGGTGGAGCATTTACCACTATTCCTCATAAAGTAACCATCGATGCAAAAACAATACTAGGTAAGTATGCCTATTATTATAAGGCGGCAGTCCAGGTTCCTGAAGAATTGGAGATTTCACAAAATATTGAATATATAATTGATGGAAATAGCTATAATATTAATACTTTGCTTTTCCTGGTTATTAATTCTTCTGGAGCAGGAGGATTCAAATATTTATGTCCCAAAGCTAAGTTGGATGATGGTTTACTTGATATAGTTATTTTTGAAAAAACAAATAATGCAGAACTTTTTCAAATTTTTACGAAAGTATTTAATGGTCAACACATAACCCATCCTAAAGTTCACTATTATCAAGGGAAGAAAATAAAAATAATTCCTGAGAAGGAATTATTATTAGATACGGACGGGGACCCGGGAGGCTTTGCTCCTGCAGAAATACAATCTGTGCATAATGCCATAGATATACTGGTTCCCTAGGGGGATGTTTCCCCCTTAAATATTCTTTAAAAAGTTGTTTATAAGCATAACCGACTTGTCTACTGCAATTTTTACAAATGAGGGAAAATCCATGTGAGCAGAGCCGTCTGCCTTGTCGGACATAGCTCTTACTATACAGAAATCCACATCGTTAATATAACATACCTGACCGATAGCAGCACCTTCCATTTCCGTGCATAGGGCATTAAAATTATTCACTATGTAATCTTTCTTTTCTCCATCGGCAATAAACTGGTCACCAGAGGCAATTGTGCCTACTACCACATTTGTATTGTTCAATATTTCTGCCGATTTCTCCAATTTTTTAACCAATTGGGGGTTGCAAGAAATTTTAACTAAATCCAATCCTGAAATAAAACCTACTGGCTTACCGAAAGAAGAGATATCAAAATCATGTTGTACTACACCGTCTGATATTACCAGATCTGCAATATCTAATTCAGGGCTTAAACTTCCTGCTACTCCTGTATTAATTATTATAGATGGTGAATACTTCAATATCATTGTTTGGGTGCAAAGGGCAGCATGAACCTTTCCTACACCGCACTTGGCTACTACTACATTTTTTCCCTGCAAAGTACCTTCATAAAAATCTATTTTACTTATAGTTTCTTTTTTTATATCTTCCATGGAATTTATTAGTTCTTCCACTTCAATATCCATGGCACCTATAATTCCTATTTTCATATTGTCCTCCTGTAGTTATTATTTAAATTTTAATATACTGAGATTTAAAAGTCAAACTCATGTTGCCTTAAATATTACTCTTACGACACTTCATTTTCTTATTACTATTATTAATAAAATGTGCTAATATAGATATTATTAATTATAACAGGTGAAGAAATGTACTATGTATATATTGTAGAATGCAGGGACAAAACATTGTATACGGGGTATACAACAAATTTAGAAAAAAGAATAAAGGCTCAAAATGAAAAAAAAGGAGCTAAGTATACCAGGGGAAGAGTTCCGGTTATATTAAAATATTACGAAGAATATGAAAATAAAGTTGATGCAATGAAAAGAGAAGCCCAAATAAAAAAGTTAAGAAAAAGTAAAAAACTGAAATTAATTGAGGAAAACGCTAAATATTGAATTGTATTAACTAAGGGTTTTTGCTATAATTGTTTTATCAAATTTACAGGAGAATTGTATGAAATCAAATTTAATAGTAGATAGTTGTGTTGACTTCAATGAAGAGACAGAAAAATTTGAAAGGGTACCCTTTAGAATATTAATTGATGATGAAGAGATAGTAGACGAAAATACAGATATTACAGAGCTTATTAAGAAAATGAAGAACAGTACTTCTCAAATAAAAACTGCCTGTGCTCCTCCAGAAGATTTTATGAATAAGCTAAAGGAGCATACTCATAATTTTGTGGTAACCATATCCAGCCAGCTAAGTGGATCCTACAACAGTGCAAGGATTGCTGTAGATACCTTTAAGGAAAAGTTTCCCGATACTTTTGTGCATATTTTTGATTCCAAGACAGCATGTGCAGGGGAAACCATGATTGCCTTGAAGGTGAAGCAATTAATTGAGGAAAACTTTAAGCCTAATGAAATTGTGGAACATACGGAAAAATATATTTCTAAATTAAGAACCCTTTTCATTTTGGATTCCTTGGACAATTTGGCTAAGAACGGAAGGATAAGTAATTTTAAAGCTATTTTGGCGAATATTATGCACATAGTTCCCATTATGGGCGAAGATGGAGAAGGGAGAATAGTTTTAAAAGAGAGAGTAAGAGGGAAAAAGAGAGCTTTCGCCAGATTAATTGAGATGATAGATGAATACAATGTGGATTTCGAAAACACAGTGTTGGGAATTACCCATGTAAATTGTCTTGAGAAAGCAGAGAAATTAAGAGATGAAATAAAAGCCAAGTATCCTTTTAAAGATATAAAAATATTTAAGTCAGGGGGACTTAGCACCGTATATGCCGATGACGGGGGGATAGTTATAGCATTTTAATTCTTTTGTTAGATTTAATAAAAATTGGGTATTAATAGTGTATGGGGATATGGAGGTGTCAAATGAAATATAAAGAGATTATTTCTGAAATAAAATCGGTAAGGGATTACAGAGACGAAGAAGTCAGCCAGGAACTGTTTGATGAATTAAAGCAATATTATAATAAGGCAAAAAGACTTGTAAATGATATTGAAATAGAAGTGCTCAGGAAAAACAGTGAAGTTTATGAGCAGCTTAAAGATTCCGCAGGATATAACAATAAAATGATTAAAGCCCCTCATTACTTAATATTTTTGTCGGAAGAAAAGGAACACTATATTGAAAATGTAGGTTATGCGGCACAGGATATTATGCTGAAGGCCTGGAGTTTAGGAATAGGTTCATGCTGGATTACATTTGAAGATGGAGAAAAAATAAAGGAAAAACTTCAAATAAAGTCAGATAAAAAATTGGTTGCCCTTATAGCCATGGGCTATGAGGTAGAACACAAAAACAAAGTATTGTACGAAAATGTTTCAGAATACAATCCTTCAAAGGCAGATGTAAAAGTAGTAGAAGATAATACTTCAGAAAGATTAGGCATAAGAGATATAGTGTTTATGAAAAAGTGGGGAGAGAAAGCTGATCCAGATGAGTTGGTTAACTACGGACTTTTAGAGGGATTTACATACGGAAGATTAGCTCCTTCCACTAAAAATCGACAACCCTGGAGATTTATAGTAGATTATGGAAGGGTTGTTCTAACACTGAAAAAAGATTCTTATGTAAGTGAATATGAAGAAAAAATAGATACTGCGGTAATAATGTTGTATTTTAATGCTGTTTTGGAAAGCACCCTTTACGGTATTGAATGGAAGTTTGGAAAGCCGGATAAGGACTACCAAGTTCCTGATGATTATAAAATAGTAGGCTATTGCATCGTTTAAGGTAATATAGGGGCGCAGATGCGCCCTTTTATATAAGGAGGAATTATGAAAATAATTATTCACAAGAAATATTATGACATTGTTAAGGAAACGTTTCCGCAAATTGAATTCTATACTGAAATAGACCAGTGTCCCCAAGCGGATGCCCTTATTGGGGAGCCTTCAGAATTTACGACAGAAAAGTTGGAAAAGCTGCCAAATCTCAGATGGATTCAATCCTTCAGAGCAGGCTATGATAATTTAGACTTGGAGTATATGAAAAAAAGAAATATTACTTTCTGTAACGGCAGGGATATTTATTCTGTACCTATAGCAGAAGACGTTGTTTGTAAAATTCTTATGCATAATACAAATGCCCTTATCTTTTTGAAGAACCAGAGAGAACATAAGTGGGATCCTTACCAGAAAAGAATCGAATTTGAAGGCCAAACAGTAGGTATCATTGGCACTGGTTCCATTGCAACAGAAATTGCCAAGAGACTTCAAGGATTTGGAGTTAAGATAATAGGCTATAAGAGAACTCCTGTAGCCACCATACCATATTTTGATGAAGTTCATTCAGGAAAAAAAGGCCTAGAATATTTAATGTCCAACAGTGATTATGTAATTGTAACTGTTGACCTGAATAAAGAAACTTACCATATGATTAATAAAGATAATCTTAAGTTAATGAAAGAAACAGCTTCCATAATCAATATCGCAAGAGGAAGTATTATAAATCAGGAAGATTTAAAAGAAGCATTAAAGAACAAAAAAATCTCTTATGCTGGTTTGGATGTGTTTGAAGTTGAACCACTTCCAGAAGATGATGAATTGTGGGATATGGAAAATGTATACATTACTCCTCATGCATCAGGAATTGTTAAAAATAATAAAGAAAGAATTGCCCGTATGGTAATTTCAAACATACAAAGATTCATTGACAATGAAAAATTAGCAAATGTTGTAATATAGGAAGGTCACAGACCTTCCTAATAAAGTTTATCCAACTACCTTTAAGGAATGTTGGCAACTGACAGGGCATTGGGTGTAGGTAGAGTTATTTATACTGTTGGAATTAAGTTTATTTTTCAATAGTCCCGGTTTAATATTGTCTTTTACCCTTACTTTGTAACCTATGGCTTTAGTTTCAGAAGGCTGCAAACTTCCTACGTCCCACTTAATGATGGTTTTTCCGTTAAATTCATAAACATTTTTAGGTTCTAAATTACATGAATCACCTATATATTCTAGGCCGTTGTCAAGAATGCTTCTTAAATAAACTTTTCTGGTAAGGTCGTATTGCCCAGTGCTCAGGTAGACATAATACTTAGTTATGTCTCCAGGACTTACTTCTTCATCATCAATTTTTACACTCATGTTAAAGTCCATTGCAACAGATGAAACAAAGCATGAATCTATATGTTCATCATTTAATAAATGAGCATAAAAGCTGATTTTACTTCTGTGTGGAATTTTATTACCGGAATTTTCAATACCATTAATCGTGTATTTATCACAAAGGGCTGCATCAAAAAAAATTGTGTTAACAGAATGGGGAGATAAAATAAAGTTATTTCCAAAAATTATTACATTGTTGTTTGCCAGTGTTTTGTTAGGTTCCACTACCTTTACCAGATCTTTTAGCATAACATCAGGTCCTTCATGATGGATATTTTCAAAGTAGCGGATTCCGTTTCCTAAAGTAGCGCTAAAAGAACATATTTTGGGACTGCTGCTATTATTTCTTAGAATTATTTTTAATTGATATATATTTGATGGAAGAAATTGTGAGTTAGGTATACCTGCACCTTTAAGTATTTTTTCAGGTGCCTCTATGTATATGGTGCATTCTTTCATTTACTTCATTCCTTTCTGCCCGATATAATTTTATATTATTCGGAAGGTTATGTTTTGTGAATTTAAAAAGAAAATTTATGGTAATACTAAGAGAAATATGTTAAAATTTATTTAATTTCATATACTATGATAAAAGTTCAGGAGGATAAAATGCGTAATATAACAATATATTCCAGTGCAACTTGTCCAAATTGTACTGCCGCAAAAGAATACTTAAAAGAAAAAGGATACGATTATGTTGAAAAGAACATTTCCATAGATCAGGAGGCAAAGAAAGAATTAATTTCTATGGGATACATGGGCGTACCTGTTATAATGATCGATGATGAAGTGGTGGTTGGGTTTAACAAAAATAAATTGGATGAAATACTATAATAGGGACCTTCCTTT
Source organism: Tissierellia bacterium (assembly GCA_012843025.1). Lineage (GTDB taxonomy): Bacteria > Bacillota > Clostridia > Tissierellales > Sedimentibacteraceae > Sedimentibacter. Next base: position 8,634 of record DURT01000076.1, read on the forward strand.
AAGGCCCCCATACTTTTGAACCATTTACATTATTAACTAATTAACTAAAAAACTTACATAGTAATAATTAAAATAATGCACATAATATGAGTAAGCAACAAAGACAGCTGTTTTACGGGTTGCTTTTAAATAGAAAAACCGGCAGAAATGCCGGTTTTTGCTATAATAATCTTTTGAATAATATTATTTATTCAATGCATTTAACAAATCATCTAACTTCATACCATGTACTGCCGCAGCTTCTTCCAATGTTTCTACTTGAGAGCTGGGGCAACCTATACATCCCATTCCAAAAGCCATTAATACTTCGGCAGCTTCTGGTTTGGTTCTTATAATTTCTCCAATGGTCATATCTTTTGTAATCATTTTTTGCCTCCTTTTAATTTATAATTTATTATACAGTATGGAAAAACAATATTCAATACATTTGTTAACCTATTACAGGTCCTTGCTTCTATGAGCAGTGGTAGTTAGTATCTAAAATAGGGAACGTATTCCCATACTGCAAAGGTAAAAACCCTTTGAATCATAATATATTGTATGATATAATCAATTCAACAATACAGATAATACAGCATGATCAGGAGTAATAAGATGCATACTCAATACAATGAAAAAATTAGCGATATGAAGAAATGTATCCAAAAAAAGAACAAATTGAAATTACTTTTAAAACAGACTGAACAAGATATTATTAAAGAAAAACTTTTACTTAATAAGTTGTCGGACGAACTAGAAAAGAAAAACCAGGATGTTTTAAAATTAGAATCAAAAAATATAACTTCATTGTTTTATGCTATATTAGGAATAAAAGAAGAAAGATTAGATAAAGATAGACAAAAACTCCTCAAATCTAAACTCAAGTATGATCAATGCATTAACAATATGAATTACTTAGTAAATGAATCTAAGAAAATAGTTCATAAAATTTCAGAAATTGAAGGATGCGATTCCCAATATGAAGAATTAATCAATAAAAAGTTAAAAATAATTAACTTAGAAGATAAAGAAACCAATGAAGAACTCAAAAAACTTATAAAACGAAAAGAAAATATGAGTGCCAATATAATTGAAATAGATGAAGCAATAAACTATGGAGAAAAGGCGTTAAATTCAATCGAAATAGCCATAAAAAAATTAGAATTGGCTGATGGATGGGGAGTAACCGATATTTTAGAAGGTTCTACATCCGAAGATAAGTACAATAACATTGATGATGCAAGAGAATATGCTGAACAAGCCCAGAGAATGTTGGGGAAATTTAAGAGGGAAATGTCAGATATAGTAATGATGACAGGAACGGAAATTCCTGTGGGTACCTTTGATAGTTTTGCTGATCAGTTCTTTGACAGCTTAATTTATGACTGGGTAGTTAACTCTGATATTGGAAAAACCCTTGACGTAGTTAAAAATATAAAAAATCAATTAGATAAGGCTATGTCCAAGCTTTATGAGGAAAAAGTTACGGAAGAATTCATGATAAAACAAATAGAAGAACAAATAAACTACATTATAGAAAATGCATAAAGGTATTGACAATAAAATCTAAATATTGTAATATACACTTGTCACACGACTGGCGGAAGTGGAGTACCACAAGGGAGTGTGATAATAGTTAGAAAGTCGACCGCCTGGGCTGTCCCGGGCGGTTTTTTGTATTTCTGCCCGGGGAAAATCTTGGGAGGAAATATGAAAGAGTGGAAAGATTTTATTAAAGGAAATTGGACAGAAAATATCGACGTAAGAGACTTTATTCAAAAAAACTACAAACCTTATGAAGGAAATGAAGAGTTCTTGACTGAGGCTAGTGAAAGAACTAGGAATTTGTTTGAAAAAGCAAGCAAATTAATGGAAGAAGAGTTGAACAAAGGTGTCTTGGATGTGGATACAGAGCGTATTTCCGGAATTGACAACTTTAATCCTGGTTACCTTGATAAGGAAAATGAAATAATTGTAGGTTTTCAGACAGATGCACCCTTGAAAAGTATTATGAACCCTTTCGGTGGAATAAGGATGGTGGAACAGTCTTTAAAAGAATACGGATATTCTCATGGGGGTTTAATTGATGAATTTCACAAGTACAGAAAAACTCACAATGAAGGTGTCTTCGATGTCTATACTCCTGAAATACTCTCCGCAAGAAGAACCGGGCTTTTAACAGGCCTTCCAGATGCCTATGGAAGAGGCAGAATTATTGGAGATTACAGAAGAGTTGCCTTATACGGAATTGACTTTTTAATAAAGAAGAAGGAAGAAGAATACGAGAGCATAAAATTTCCCATGAATGAAGAAAACATTCGTGGTCGTGAAGAAATAAAAGAACAAATCAAAGCATTAAATGACATGAAATCCATGGCAGCCAAGTATGGAAAAGATATTTCAAAACCTGCTTCCAATTCTTTAGAAGCAGTGCAGGCAATTTATTTCGCCTACTTGGCAGGAGTAAAGGAAAACAATGGTGCTGCCATGTCCTTAGGCAGGACAAGTACCTTTATAGATATATATATTGAACGTGATTTACAAAGGGGTATACTTACAGAAAGCCAGGCTCAGGAAATAATTGACCAGTTCGTTCTAAAGTTGAGAATGGTTCGTCATTTGAGAACTCCGGAGTACAATGAATTATTCGCAGGAGATCCTAACTGGGTTACAGAAGCTATAGGCGGAATGGGATTAGATGGAAGAACATTAGTTACTAAAACATCTTTTAGATTTTTACACACTCTTACAAATTTGTCATCGGCACCAGAACCTAATATGACGGTACTCTGGTCAGAAGAACTTCCTGAAGGTTTCAAAAAATATTGCAGTAAAATGTCCATAGAAACTTCAGCTATTCAATACGAAAATGATGATATAATGAGACCTATTTATGGAGATGATTACGGCATTGCCTGCTGTGTTTCAGCAATGAGAATAGGTAAGGACATGCAGTTTTTTGGAGCAAGATGTAATTTGGCGAAAGCACTCCTCATGGCAATTAACGGTGGAGTGGATGAACTAAGCAAAGAAAAAGTAATAAAAAATATAGATAAAATAAATTCAGAAGTTTTGGATTACCATGAAGTTATAGAAAATTATAAAAAAGTATTGGAGTATGTAGCGGAGCTTTATGTTAACACTATGAATATAATCCACTACATGCATGATAAATACGCCTATGAATCAGCACTGATGTCTCTCCATGATTATAAGGTGGGAAGACTTATGGCCTTTGGAGTGGCTGGTCTGTCGATTGTTGCAGATTCTTTAAGTGCTATTAAATATGCTAAGGTTAAGCCTATCTATGACGAAGAAGGTATAACAGTGGATTTTGAAATAGAAGGGGAATTCCCCATGTTCGGTAATGATGACGACCGGGTAGATACTATCGCTGAAAAAGTATTGGAGTTTTTTACAGGAGAACTTAAAAAACATCAAACTTACAGGAATGCAAAACATACTCTTTCTGTGCTGACTATTACTTCCAACGTTGTGTATGGAAAAAAGACAGGGGCAACTCCTGATGGAAGAAAAGCAGGGGAGCCCTTTGCACCGGGAGCTAACCCTATGAACGGAAGAGATAAAAGCGGAGCACTTGCATCCCTGAACTCGGTTGCAAAGCTTAAATATAAGGATATTTGTGAGGATGGTATTTCAAACACATTTACTGTTGTACCCCAAACCTTAGGAAAACTACAAAGACACAGAACAGATAATCTATCAAATATATTAGATGGATATTTTGCCCAGGGGGGTCACCATATTAATGTTAACGTGCTGGACAGAAATACCCTTTACGATGCTATGGAAAACCCCAGTAAGTATCCTAACTTAACTATAAGGGTTTCTGGTTATGCGGTAAACTTTAATAGGTTGACCAGGGAACAACAATTAGATGTAATCAGTAGAACTTTCCACGACAGGATGTAGAGATGAAGGGATGTATTCATTCAATAGAAACTTTAGGTACTTTAGATGGTCCTGGGGTGAGAATGGTAGTGTTTTTTCAGGGTTGTAACTTAAGATGTGCTTACTGTCATAATCCTGATACATGGTCTGTGGGCAGTCCAAATATTTCTGCCTTAGATATTGTGGAGAAAGGTAAAAGATATAAATCTTATTATAAAAATGGGGGAGGTATTACTTTTTCTGGTGGGGAGCCTTTATTACAGCCGGAATTCCTTTTAGAATGTCTTAAACTTTCAAAAAAGGAAGGTATTCATACAGTTATAGATACATCTGGTACGGGTCTTGGTAATTATGATGAAATACTAAAATATACAGACCTGGTAATCTTAGATATAAAGCATCCTCAGAAGGAAAAGTATAAAAATATAACTGGAAGGGAAATAACTTCTTATAACAGATTTAAGGAAGCAGTTATTAAAAATAAAAAGCAGCTTTGGCTTAAGCACGTGGTAACACCAGGTATAAATGATAAGAAAGAAGATATGCTATATTTTGAAAAGGAAGTAAGAAGTTTTCCCGATGAATTAATTCAAAAAGTTGAGTTGCTACCTTACCATACCCTTGGCGTATTTAAGTATAAAGAATTAAAATTAAATTATAGATTAGAGGGAGTCCCTCCCCTGTCAAACCAAAGACTTCAGGAACTTAAAGGCTATATTAATTATGAAAAGCTAATAAAATAAAAAAATTACTTGACAAAGAGCTTTTTATAGTATAAAGTAAGTAGCAATTAAATAAACAAAGAAACTTCTTATCAAGAGAGATGGAGGGACCGGCCCCGTGAAGTCTCGGCAACCTGCAGTTTGCAAGGTGCTAATTCCGTCAAAGTGTTTACTTTGGGAGATGAGGAGATGGTTGATAATGTGCCTTCTCTTCGTAGAAGGCTTTTTTAATGGTATGTAGTGGAGGTAATAATGTCTATAGAAAAAGTAAGAGAATATTTAAAACAATTTAACAAAGATAATAAAATTCAGGAACTGAATGAATCCACGGCTACGGTGGAGTTGGCAGCAAAAGCATTGGGAACGGAGGAAGCAAGAATTGCCAAATCCCTATCCTTTTACAACAACGGAGATGGAGCTATGGTAATAGTTGTAGCAGGGGATGCCAAAATAGACAACCGTAAATTTAAAGATTACTTTGGTTTTAAAGCTAAAATGCTTTCGCCAGAAGATACGGTAAAATATACAGGACATGCAATTGGAGGAGTTTGTCCCTTCGCCTTGCCGGAAAATGTGAAGGTCTACTTAGATGAATCTATGAAAAGATTTGAAACTATGTTCCCAGCTTGTGGAAGCAGTAACTCTGCCATAGAGCTTACCTTGGAGGAATTAGAGGAAACCTCCAAGAGCAACACCTGGATTGATGTTTGCAAAGGGTGGTAGATAAGTATATGCTAAACGAATTTTCAAGAACCCAGCTCCTCTTAGGCAAGGAAGCAATGGAAAAATTAAAAAATTCTACAGTTGCGATTTTCGGTATCGGTGGAGTAGGTACATTTGTTGTAGAAGCTTTAGCAAGGTGTGGTATAGAAAATTTCGCATTATTTGATGATGATAAAGTATGTCTTACAAACATAAACAGACAGTTAATTGCCACAAGAAAAACCATTGGTAAAAAGAAAGTACATGTTATGGCAGAAAGAATATTAGATATTAACCCCAAAGCTAAAGTAGACACGTTTGAAGTTTTCTATATGCCTGAAAATGCCCATGAATATGATTTGACCAAGTATGATTATATTGTGGATGCTGTGGATACTGTAACTGCCAAAATTGAATTAATAGTAAGAGCAAAAGATAGCAATATCCCCATAATAAGCAGTATGGGTGCCGGAAATAAATTAAATCCAACAGATCTTCAAGTAGCAGATATTTATGAAACATCCGTAGATCCTTTGGCAAAAGTGTTACGTCACGAACTGAGGAAAAGGGGAATTAAAAGCTTAAAAGTTGTATATTCTAAAGAAAAACCCATAACTCCAATAGACGAGGGAGACAGCTGTAATAGCAAGTGCGTATGTCCACCTGGAACAGTAAGAAAGTGTACCCACAGGAGGGCTATACCAGGAAGTGTATCCTTTGTACCTTCTGTTGCAGGACTAATTATTGCAAGTGAAGTTGTAAAGGATATTGTAGCTAAATAAAGGAGGGACGAAATTGGAGACTACTCCATTTATACAAATAAAAAATTTACGAAAAGAATTCGTAAGTCAAAATAGTAGGGTAACCGCCCTTTCCGATATAAATCTAAATATTGATAAAGGTACAATTTTTGGAATTATTGGTATGAGCGGTGCAGGAAAAAGTACTTTGGTAAGATGTATTAATTTTTTAGAAAGACCTACTAAGGGAACAATTATTATAGGAGATAAGGACCTATCTGTCTTGAATGATAAAGAGCTTCGAAAAGTTCGCCAAAATATAGGTATGATTTTTCAGCAGTTTAATTTATTAATGCAGAGAAATGTAGAGGACAATGTATGTTTTCCTTTGGAAATTGCAGGTGTAAGTAAAAAAGAGAGAAAGAAAAGAGCCGCAGAACTATTAGAGATTGTAGGTCTTTCAGATAAGAGGAAGGCATATCCTTCCCAATTAAGCGGAGGACAAAAGCAAAGAGTAGCAATAGCCAGAGCACTTGCTACAAATCCACAGCTATTACTCTGTGATGAGGCAACCAGTGCCCTCGATCCTACAACAACCCGCTCAATTCTATCCTTGTTAAAGGATATTAACCAAAAATTAGGTATTACCATAATTATTATAACCCACGAAATGGCTGTTGTTGAGGAAATATGCAATGAAGTGGCAATTATAGATAATGGCAGTCTTGCAGAAACAGGGCTTGTGGAAGATGTTTTTTCAAATCCTAAAACAGAAGCTGCTAAAAAGTTAGTTTACAACGGCAGTAAAGCTGTTAAAGAAATGAAAGGCAAGAGAGTTATACGTATAGTATTTGATGGAAAATCATCCTATGAACCTGTAATAGCAAATGTGGTTTTAGAATTTAAAGCTCAAGTTAACATACTGTTTGCAGATACCAGGGATATTGGTGGTAAAGCTTTTGGTCACATGATTCTCCAACTGCCGGAGGATGAAGGATTATCCGATAAAATAATTAATTACTTAAGGAGTATCAATATTAACGTAGAGGAGCTGAAAGATTATGTGGGTTATTGAATCATTAACAAACCTTATTCAGGAAAACATGTCAATGCTCATTGAAGGGATAGGCGATACCCTATATATGACCTTCGTTTCATCATTCTTTGCCTATGTACTAGCCTTACCCTTAGGTGTAGCCTTGGTTGTAACAAGAGAAGACGGTTTGTATCCAATTGGATTTGTATATAGATTTTTAGATATTGTTGTAAACATAGGGCGTTCTGTACCATTTTTGATTCTATTGGTCGCTATACAGCCTCTTACAACATTTCTAGTGGGTAAAAGCTACGGATCAACAGCAACTATAGTGCCACTTGTTGTAGCAGCAACTCCCTTTATAGCAAGATTGATTGAATCTTCCCTTCAGGAAGTAGACCACGGAGTTGTGGAAGCAGCCCAAAGTATGGGTGCATCTCTGTGGACAATTATTATTAAGGTATTGATTCCTGAAGCAAAAACTTCTCTCATTGTAGGAGCTACCATCGCTGTAGGAACTATATTAGGCTATTCTGCAATGGCAGGCTTCGTAGGAGGAGGAGGACTGGGTGATATTGCCGTAAGATATGGATATTATAGATATGATGGTGAAATTATGCTAATAACCGTTATTCTTATGGTACTATTGGTTCAGGTTATTCAAGCAGTAGGAATGAAAATAGCAAGAAAAACAGATAAGAGGGTAATATAACTGACTCAGAAAATTAAATGAAAAGGAGAATAATTATGAGAAATCTAAAAAAATTATTAATATTAGCATTAATAGCTACATTAGCAATTACAGTTATCGGATGCGGCAACAATGAGCCGGCACCATCAGGGGAAACACCTGCTGGGGAAACC
>DURT01000077.1 GCA_012843025.1 Tissierellia bacterium
TTTACTACGTCTATTGTACTACGTCTGTCGTAGTTATTATAATATATTTACTACGACAGGTCAAGTAATTTTTGCATTTTTGATAATAAAAAACCCCTGAACTCAATGTTCAGGGGTAGGGGGTATCATTAAAGTTGTCCTGCAAATCTATTCAGCAGTGTTTTGTAAATCATTACAGCTGCTTCTGCTCTCGTTGCATGGTTTAGAGGTCTGAAAGTATTGTCTTCGTAACCGGTTATTATACCAAGTTCGATTAATTTTTTGACATCATCAACAGCCCAAGAACTAATTAAGCTTATATCATTAAATTTTATCTCTCCCTTACTATCTTTAGCTATGGTTCTTCCAATAATTGCCGCAATTTCTTCTCTGGTAATAAGGTCCTTTGCTACAAAGTAATTTTTACCATCAATTTTCTTTCCGTTAATCAATCCATGCATTACCGCAGCCTTTATATATGGAATCGCCCAAGCAGGAATAGCATCATTATCTGCAAAGTTAAGTTCTAAGTCAATTGTTTCACTTATATTTATGTTTTGTGCTGTTACCAGCAACTTAACAAATTCTGCTCTGGTAATTTTACCTTCCGGCTTAAACCAATACTTTCCTGATTCTTCATAGCCGTTAATAATGTCTAAGTAATTCAGCCCGTAAATATAACCATAACCCCAATATTCAAACTCTATATCTTCAAATATTACTTGAGAAGGATTATAAACTGCTATATAAGTACCGGGCTTTGTAATGTAAGCAGTAACAGTCATATCCGAGGATATTTCTCCACCCATGTATATTAAAGCATTAATATTTTCATCAAAATAGTATATATATCCTTCTCTTCCTTCAACAGGAAGTGTTAGGGCAGCCGGTTTTAGTAAATCTGTTGTTAAACTTATATAGTACGGGGTGGAAATCAGGTTAGCTCCTGTTGGTAAATTCATCTGACTAAGTAAGCCCTCAATATCATAGTAAGCAAGTATATCAACATTATCTTGGAAGTATGGTAATGCTCCCGGTGGTATTGACAGTACAACACCATCCGGCGTTTTTAAAGTTCCACCTTCGGTAGTCATAGAAGTTCCTGCAAGCCAAGTGAGCTGATTTTTTGAATGTACAGGCGGATAGTACTTTGATGTGCCTCTATACTTATCCCCAGTTATTTCAATTACTATACTGTCGCTTAAGGACACATTGTCAGTAACTAAAAACTCAGATTTTACAATTACTGTTCCTTCGTATTTTGCTGAAAGAACTCCATCTTCACTTAAGCTGGCGTATTGGCTTCCCTGGACTATAGAGTATTTAACGGAGCTGTTACTTAGTTTTTCTCCCAACACATCGTCTTTTGAAATATATGTGGAAAGCTTCTGGCTGCTTCCTGTTGCCATAACTTTATATTCCGGTACCAAGGTTATATCTTCCACCTGAGCGAGGTCATTTAAAACATTTATTTCCAAAGAAGTTAAATTATTTACCAAATCCCTTGCTTCTATTTTCAGCTTCGTCAGGAAGGAATTGCCGAAATCCAACTCAACATTGAAATTACCATCCGAATCAGCATCATAACTTACATTGTTAATCGTTACCCTAGCATAAGGGTCCGTTACCCCTGTTACTGTAATTTTTCCACCTTCTGCTACAGCCCCTTCAGTTGGATGTAGTATAACTAAGGATGGAGCTTTGTTATCAAATTCAACAATGTATTCTTCAACTAATGTATCTCCCCGCTGGTTTGTATAAGTTATTATGAAGTAATTTATTCCTTCCTTAAGGGTAATATTCTCACTGTAGCTGGTAACATAAGAAGTTGATGACTTAAGAACTGTATCCCTTTCTATACTGTAGACAACAGGTTTATCTGAGACACCTGAAATAATTATGTTGGGTGAATTGGTAACATATTTATAATATCTTTGCTCTATTCCGTCATTGTCCTTTTCCACATAGGGGGTTTGAAATATTTTGCTGTCAGCAGATTTAATTTCTGTATAAACAATTATTTCCTCTGGTACATGTACCGTTACCTGTCCTTTTGCTGGTTCACCGATTGGACTTCCCAGTTTTATTATGCTAAGCTGCATTCCTTTTTCTTTTGCTATTCCCTTACATCAAAATAACAGGTCTTACTTTCAGGTTTTAAAGCATCAATAGGATCTCCATCCAAAATAATCTCGAATCTGTTTAACCTTTCTTTAGGCAAATTGCCAGGCCAGTTCTCATAATCAGGTTCATAATCAGCTGGATCGAATACTTTATATACAGCAATTGGAGTACTTAAGTCATAGAATTCATCAGCCGAGTTCTTTCTGTAAATATAGTAATCTTTCATATTGTAGTCTGCATCCCAGGAAATACTTATTTTATTGTTCCCTATATCCTTAATTAATAGATTTTTCGGTGCTTTTGGAGTATTTTGATTCACAAGCTCAACAGCTACCACTTTTTAAGCTGAAACTGTGTTTTCCTTGTCAGCTTTTGCATAAACATAGTAGTTACCAGTAGGTAAATTTAACGGATCTGTTCTATGAGAACCTTCTGCCTGAGGAACAATATATTCAACATAATCTTCAATTTCTATAGTCTTTCCCGTAACAGGATCAATATAATCCTTAGTCACAACCTTCTGTCCGTAAAGTAATGTTCCCTTACCCCACAAGGCAGCAGGATTATTTAATTCATTTTCACTTACTTCTTCAGCATTCACTATATAGAACCTGAATTTATCTGGTTCTCCCTCAAGTTTCCACTCAGCAGTTATAGTATTGTCTGTACTGTTATAAGTAGCTGTGAATTCTTTAATTTCAGGATTTGTCATTTCAGAATAGGGTAGTATTTCCATTGGTCCCATGGTAATAATTGTCCATTGACCGTTTATAGGAGAAGCTATAGGTATAGTTACCATGTATTCATTAGGAAGTCCCTCTGCCAAACCGGCAACAACCTGCTTAACTGCTATGATTTCGTTTTCCCCTGCAGTAATTTCTTTTATTGTACCATCATCATTTCTTAGTTCTCTGTTATTAATATATTTAATATCTTTTATATTTCCTTCTGGAGTAACAAGCTTTATGCTGTTTCCATCTAAATTGTTAAACTGCTCTTCATTCATCCTTAAGACAATCATTACATTGCTGTTATCTGTCAGGTTAAGCTCTGTAATATATTGAGAATTTTCATCTGCATAACGGGTAAATTCAATAGGTGCATAATTATAGCAATACTGAGCTAAACAATATCCGTCATATTCAAAAATTATCCCATTATTTGACTTTGTCAGCTCTTCTTTTAGTTCAAGGAATTCTGTCTTACCTGTAGCAAAGTAATATCTTACACCTACACTTACATCTAGTGCACTTACAGAACCAGCTATGCTGTACTGAGTAATTTCTGCCATCACACCTGCAATTTCCAAACCTCCCAATATAGGTACGAAATCTGGCATGGCGACAGCTAACTCAGCTCTGCCTAAGAAAGATTCTCCTTCTAAATACTGCAGGTATACATTACCTCTAAGTATGTGGTAGTATAGGGTTGCATCAATTTTTATCCCTCTTTTTTCAATTTCAGGATCCCATGTATGCCATACATATTTAGCAGAAACATTAGCTAAATCCATCATGTATAACTTAACTTCTGACTCCCCTTCTAAATGGAAGGGAGAAATACTTACTTCACCATCTGCAGAAAGCATAGTGTACCCTTGAAACTCTACTTGAGTAGTATCTTCTATTGCAATTCTTAAAACTATTGTAATGGGGAATGCTCCTGCAAAAGAAAGATTCTTCAATCCTCCTCCTAAGCCTGATATTCCTATGGGAACAGGTGGAGAAATTGTAATAGCCTCCGGCAAATCAACCCCTACATATATTTCATCAAACCTACCCTTTCTAAATCCTATTCTTGCTTTGGCTCCTGCTGATTCGTCTAACATTTCACCTACACTGACATTTACTTCCACAACTAAGTGTTCTTCTCCTGTATTAATTTCAAGAATTGCATTACTTCCTGCAAACAAGGACATGGCAAAGGGCATTTCAAATTGAAATTTACCTTCAATGTCCATTCCTTCTTGATTTACGGATATTACATCTACGTCAGCTTCATAGTACCCCATTGACAGAGTGCTTAAATCTATAGTGCTGGGGAGATATCCATTGCTGCCGTAGGTTAAAGGATTAAGTATACCCATGGAGCCAGTAATATCAATTCCCTCTGAAGTAATTGTTACGGTATCCAAAGTAATAGGAACATTTTGATAAGAAACATCATACATAGATGAACCTTCTACTTCATATACCATTCTCACGAAAGTATCACTGCTGCCCATTTTTCTTGTTGCTTCAAATCTAAATCCAGAGTTTGCAATTACAGCCTGTACGGCAGTTTTATTTCTTTCATTGATAATATCACACCAAAGTACTCCATCTGATGCTTCTATGAAAGCATCTTCAGGATTTGTATTAACAGTAAGGGTACCGTTAGCAAATTTCAATGTATTATTTATCCTAACGGGATTAGATGAAGTTACGCCAAGAGAAGTATAGGTTCCATTTTTATTATCTATGAATTTACCATAAATAGTAATGTATTCGTCAGGTGTATTTTTTCCATCATCCAACATTACTATTGGAAACTCTATCTCATTAACTAAGTTCAATGAATATTTTATATCATCGGATATGGTAACCGCATTCTTAAAGGTTTTTTGATCATTTTTATTGCCTGTAGCATCTGCAACAGATATGAACAAATCATAAGTACCTAAAGGAATATTATCCGGTATTCCTACACTTATTACAGTATCAGAGATTTTCCTGAAAGTATTGTAGTCTAAGGTATATCTTTTACTTCCCTGAACTAATGAAGCTTCCATAATTTGTCCGATAGCATTTCCAAAGGAATCAAATCCCTTTCCGTTTATGAACACACTCCTTGAAGTATCTTCAAAATAAAATGGATTTTTAGGAGTCGAATCAAGGAAAGTTATGTCTGGCATACCCCCTTCTCTTCCTTCCATAATCAGAATCTTGGTGATTCTTTGGGAAGGAATTCCTTCTCCTCGAAGCAGGACTGAGTATGCAGATATTGTGAATTCTTCCTGTACCAGAGGTACTATCTTCCACATGCTTCTGTGGTATGTGCCTGCTTTTAGCTCTTTGAATACAGTTTTTTGCTCTCCTTCAACTAGTATAAGCTCATCTGGTAACTCCAACTCAATTTGAAGATTATAAATGTTTTGAGAATTGTCAAAGTTGTTATCAATGTTGAATTCAGCATATACATAATCAACAGAGTAACCTGTTTTATCGCTTTTCATATTGAGTTTATCGGTGCCTTGGAGGCTGATCCTGTAGCCTGGGTCCTGTTCTTTTTCTGAAGCATCCCCAACACCATAGGCAGTATCAATTGATTTCACTTCACCTGAATTAAGGGTTACAGGATCCCAGTACATTACGGCACAGCTGTCTTTTGCTGCATAATCCACTACTGCCCCATCAGGTGGATATATACCGTTTTCTCCATCATAAGGTTTTCCATCAATTGTAACTGATATTATATCCTTATCAGGATCAATGCTGTAATCCCACTTTGTCTGAGATACATCTCCCCAAGCAGCAAATTGCAATTTATCCGGCTTTGATAATCCTTCTCCAGAAACAGCACCTAAAGCGATTACTTGTGGTGTAATATATTGTTCATAGGCATACCAAAGAGATGGTATTTCATCTCCCACATATTCTTTTTCCTTGTATATAAATCCTCCGCCAGGAACAGTAAGGGCTGGAGAATCAACGGTTCCAACTTTAGTGTCTAAGAGCATCCTTAATCCTACATTTTTCGGATCCTTACTCTTGTTTATAATATCGTAGGAAATATAGACACTGCCTATAGTTGAAAGTTTAGGATCAGTTGTAAGGGTAAGTCTTTGTATCACTACTACATCATCTATTGACCATTCGCTAATAATTGAATTTGTGTTATAATCTACATATGGTTCAGTTACATAGTGACCTTTCTTATCTAAAAAACCATAATCATTGCCAAATATATAATCCTGGCCGTCAATTCTTACGCTGGTATAGGATGTTTCGGGACCTTCAAACCTATTTCCATAAAGGAGGTCCTTATAGTCATCAGCACTTTTATTTGGAAGGCCTCTTAAAGTCTCAACTATGAATCTTCCTGTTTGCTTATCTGCAGTAACTCGTATTACCCCATTATCAATTTGTACTACTGGAGTACCCCATTCCTTATATAAATCCTCATCAACTAAATCAGAAACATCCGCAAATACAGGAAATGTCAGAAAATTTGAAAAAATAATCAATAGGTTCAATACTAAGGAAATGGACCTTTTAGCTAGTTTTCTCATTTTTTCACCACCTATCTTCAAAAATGAGGGCGGCTATCCGCCCTATCTGTAGAATTTAAGCTTAATTATCCATGTGTTTCTTTCTTGGTCCTGCACGAAAATCGTATAGATTCCCTCCTGAGCGTAAAGGTTCCTAATTTTGACATATAGCTTCCATTGGTTTTAAAGTAAGCATTGTCATATCCTTCACCTTTTGAATATTTAACTTTATAACTTCCATCTATACCTACGAACTCAGCAAAAATCATACCAGATTCAGAAAGCTTTATTTCATGTATCTCTTCACTCCTCAAATCTATAACATTGTCTTGCACAATTGCTACAGCTGAATCTATATCAAGTACATACACATACCTAATTTTTTCGCTGGTATTGCCTGCACTGTCAGTTACTCTGTAGATAACTTTGTACGGTTCCTTAGAAGCTATGGAAGTATTTACATTGTTCTCTACTTTAATACCGGAAGTAATATCTCCATCCCTATTGTCAATTGCAACTGCTCCCTGATCATAATACTTATCTCCTGCTTTTATATAAACATGTTCTCTTCCTTTGAGGCTTAATACAGGTTCTTCTTTGTCAATATTGTAAATAGGAACTATAACTTCTCCTGTGTTGCCGTACTTGTTTATCACTGTAAAGCGATAATTACCGTTTTTATCAACTGAATAGATTCCAACCTTGTCTTTTCCGGAATCCTTTAACTCAATAAATTGATCTCCATGCTTAAGCAGTGCATTTTCATCTACCCCGTTTACAACTGTCAGTTCTATTTCAACATTATTGTTGGTAAGTGTATCGTCATACTCTGCTTTGACAACTGGTACACTTTTATCTATCCATGTAACATTGGCAGTAAGCTTTCCCTGTAGGGGGTCATCTGCAACTTCTATCTGCCTGTAGTGGAAATCCTTGGTTCCATTTTCCTTAAATACATATGTTGGAGATGCATCTTTTTCTATTTCCTGTCCATCTACAACAACAATATCATATCTCTTCACAGGCCTGTTGGCTGACATGGAAACTACAACATCCCTGTTAGTATAATTTGTTGTACTGTAATTCAACTGAGTAAGTAAATCCGTTCTGTCAATTTCATCGATTACTAGGTTATATTTCAGAGTATTTCCCAAAGTATCGGTAAATTCCAGATTCTTTCTGAGAACAGGTGTTTTATCATCTGAATCTTTCGGATTATAAGGATATATAAATTTATATCCATAGTCTTCATTATCAGAAGGTTCTACATTTATAAAATCACTATCGTTAATTTTTACAGGTCTACCTTTATTTGAGAAGGATATTTCTACTATAACCTTGTTTTTAGTCTTATATCCTTCCGGAATCTCCACACCCTTTTCTCCCTCATCTATTTCTCCATCCGAATCGAAGTCATACCATACATACTTTTTAATCATAGGTTCAGGACACTTCTTATCTATCCAGTTAACTTCCGCTTTGTGTATCTCTATATTGTTTTCATCATTCTTCAATATTAAGCTGAATTTACCGTTATTAGTAAACACAACTTTGCCTGAAGTACTGTTATTTAATACTAAATATCCTCCAGTAACCACTGCTTCTACATTATCCTTAGTTAGCTCCGGTCCAGCTGGATCGTATGTTATTGCAGATGATGATGTAACCTCCGGAAATTCAGGAACAAGATTTTCATAGATGTAGTCAACAGGTATTTCATAATCTTTCAGTAGCTCATCATTTGGAAACTTAATGTCGAAACTGTAAATTGCACTCCTTGTAATTACTGCAGAGGCTATTGTCTTATTGTCAACTACATCCACCTTGTTTATAATGCCGTACTTATCCTCTATTGTTGAACCAGGAGGCATAGTAATTATGGCATTAACAGCTTCTATTTTATCTTGGGATGGTTCCGTCGGTTTTTCCGGACTAAGGGTTACCTTTATATCTTCAACCCTATAATTTATGCCACTTATGTTTATTTCCCTTGCGAAAACATTTTCATTATCTTTGTATAACAGTAGATACTCTCCATTTTCATATATTTCTGTTTTACCATCTTCATCAAATTTATATTCCCTGCCATCCTTTTGATATAAGGAATAATTGGAATACTCACCATTATTTAAAGTAATAATTCTGTTATTTTGTTCAAAGCTTATCTTATTCTCTAAAACTCCGACACAATTTGATGTAACAGTATAAGGTCTATTATTAATTAATACTTCACACTTAATGGCCCCTCCACTGGTAACAACACTTGGCATAATGCCAGCTATTTCGTTATCGGAAATTTTATAGAAGTTTTTAACATTTATGGCTGTTCCAGAAGTGCTACTTAACAAATCGTAGTATTTAACACTAACAATTTTCGTTAAATCGTCACTAATTTTTATCCTGATTAATGTTTCCCTCTTACTGCCATTTTCAGGACCATAGTAGCCGTCTTTCGCCTCACCAATTATTATGGATTCAATGT
The DNA here is from genome assembly GCA_012843025.1 of Tissierellia bacterium. Taxonomy (GTDB): domain Bacteria; phylum Bacillota; class Clostridia; order Tissierellales; family Sedimentibacteraceae; genus Sedimentibacter. Next base: position 8,835 of record DURT01000077.1, read on the forward strand.
CAACTGCTTTTAGTGGACTATTAGCTTGCAATCCTATTTTATCTGACCTGTAAATATTGTTCCATACCTTCAAGAAAAGATAGGTTCTATCGTGAATTAGACTTCCCTTTTCTCTAGGAACGAAGTTTATTCCTGAAATAGCTCCATTAGTTGTACTCCAGGTTGTTGGAATAGTAAAAGGGTTCTTCGACCAGGCATATTCTACCGTATCAATGGAAGCATTAACCTTTGCCCCGCCATTTTCCATATTTATTTTTACAAAATATTGTGGAAGTTCCTGACTAATATTTGCTGGTGAAACTTCCTTGTAAACCTTATCCTTGTCAGTGGAATTGTATATAGAAATACTTTGCAAGCTAAACTCTCCCCCGACACCCTTCGTATCAATTAAATCTATATATGGTACATTAACATATGCTACATTTCTTGTGCTTTCATCTGTTTTGAAATTCAAACCATATTCCTTTTCAATTTTCGTTTCGTCCTTCTTCCACAGAACTTTAACCATGTCCGGTTTTTCTAATTCATCTATCATATGCAGTCTGTCATCAACAGCAACAAAGACATGGTTGTCGCTTACTGCTTGGTCTGTGACAGTTATTTCGAACCTTTTATTATTAATATCCTTATTCAGCACATAGAAGGGGCCAAAAGTCCTTTCAGCAAATTTGCCAGCTGAGTTTTCTGCATATACAATCAGATAATGCGCTTTAAATAAATCTTCTCCTGAAACTTCTGGAATATCTCTAAGTTCAAATTCCACCATACTATCCGAAAATGTTACAGCTTTTCCTCCTATTGTACCGCCATCCTGTATCAATGAAGTATCAGCGCTAGTAACCCAGTCATATTTTACTTCTTTTAAGTCAACAATAGGTTCTTCAACCTTTATTTTAATACAGGCTTCTTCTCTTTCGTTAAATTCTTTTGCAGTTACATAGATTCCCTCTTTACCCACTACTTTTGTTATGCTTGGAGGAAGATTAGATTTCTTAATAACGGTAACGTTATTGTTAATCACTTCCACCTTATTTGCAGTAGTATATTTCAAGTGTACTCTTTTTTCCCCTGGTTCCTGAATGAACTTATCTCCCGCTTTTTCCATGTTGGAAAGCAAGGCCCTGAATTCAGCTGTCATTAAGTTCGGATCATCAGATGGAGAAAAAGGTGTCCTTATAAATGCTTCACTGCCAATGTCCGTATCCCATTTATCTTTTGATATAATACCCCCTTCAGAAATGGCATATAGACTTATATTTTCTTTTTCTCCATCTTCAAATTCAACTATATCTCCCCCGCCAAATTGAATTTGAATATCCTTTAATTCATTGCCTACTATTGAATTTTTAGCATAGGTAACTGTAAAATCAAGATTCTTGCTAGCTTGATTGTACATAATGTTGGAAACACCTATTATGGGACTTTCTATACTTACAGGTATTTCCTGCACCGTTACATCTCCTTTATTCGAATAAAGAACTACTTTAACTGTATATTCCCCTGTCTTGTTACTGATTGAAGAAATTGGTATATCATACTCACCTGTGGAGTTTTTAGCTATAGAGCCTTGAGTGATATAGGAAGTGGTATTGCCCTTTTCGCTTATAAAATATCTGATGTTTGAAAGGTATTCATGATTTTTGATAACGTTAAACCCTATATCCTTTTTATGATTACCTCTTAAAGCATAATGTGAGATATCATCAACATCTTCTCCCTGTCCTGTACAACTGCATCCCCTGTTAACAAATTCACCTGCAATTGGATTACTGTTTAGTCTGAAAAATCCTTTATTATTCTTTAAATCTAAGGACTCACTGCCGTCATATTTAAGGGCCATAGCCCCTGCCCGTATTTCTGCTTGGTTTGCCGTATCGTCTTTAATTTGCGGAATGATATATAGATATCCTCCATCTTTATATGTTGGATGCAAGTAATCACCGTTTTCGCTAGCCTTATATTCTACAGGAACTTTTATTGCTTCTGTTTCATAGAATTATTCTTAAACTTAACTGCTTCCCAATTCTTTGCTATGGGGTCTTCTGTCAGTATGTTCTCATCATAATAAGAACTCCACTTATAGTAAATAACCGGATCCCTGGTATTGGGATTGCTGTCGGTCAACAAGTACTTGGGATCAATACTTGTTTTCAGATACATATTAGTCAGGACATTCTTCGTTGATTCTTTTACTTCTTCATGGGCAAAATTAAGCAGTGGATTATTGCTGTTTATTAAACTAAACCTAAGAGGCTGCTGTTCAGAAATCAAGAATAATTCTCTTTGCATAGTACTAGTATTACTATTTTTGTATTTTGCAGATGTATCGTATACTAAGTCAGAAGCTTCAATTGTAACTTTAAATACATCAGTAACATTTGTAGTATTCTGGATTGTCACTCGCCTAATTTTTTCCGCTGCAGATACTCTGGTACTTCTCTTCTCTACTTCAAGCTCCGACTTGGTATTACTAATATTAGATGAAGAAGTCATGGTAGTTGTTATTTTTCCTAATCCAAAATTATCTCTTATTTTAAATACATTGGGATAGCCGTCATTTTCTATTTCAGGAGGCTTGGTATCTATTCTTTTTTTGCATGTTAAACCTGTGACCTTATTTTCATTGCCCACAGTATCTGAAACAGTAAAATCATTTATCTGTAAACGTGTAAAGTGTTTTCTTATATTGTTGTTGTAAAGTTCCTCTACCTTAATTCTGAACTTATAAGTAACATCGCCGTTGGATTTTAAAGTATAAAAATTTTTTACCTGTTCCAGTCCCACAGTAGTTGTTTTATTATCCTCATCATAAAGGGTCACTTTCATATTGTTGGGAAAATCACAGTCTTCACTCATGGTGATATATATGTTAGGCTCCTCAGCCTGGGTATTTTGCTTTATTATTTCATTATTTTCATTCAAATGATTGGGATAATCGTTGGTGACTTCTACCACCCAAGGAGCGGTAAAGTCATATATGATCCCATCAATACTGTTTAACATTAGATTTAAGGCTTTATTACCTACTCCACCTTTTCTCTCACCATAGGCACCAAATATAATATAGGATGTATTTTTAGGGACTACTTCTACCATAGTATTATTTATCCAGTCAGAAACATCTTTAGCATCCCCCCATTTAGTACTTATTACTTGCCCTTTTTCGTTATAAAAGACAATGAAGGGCTGGCCAAACTCGCTGTCTCCTTTATAATTGTCATAATAGATGCTGTTAACTGCAGCAAGTTGTCCTTTTAGTGCTGCTCCCAGCAATTTAAGTTCTTTTAAATCTATTGCAAATCCCATTGATGCGTTTTCTACATTTCCTGGCCTTACAACTGTTTTATCATCTACCTTGTCAAAAATCCATTCTCCCGGTTTTGAAAGATTGGCAGGATTCCTGTAAACTGGTCCCTTGTCGTCGGGAAGCTGTTTATAATAGTCGTAGTTATAAGTTGCATATAGATATGGAGTATCTAATATTCGTCCTTTTTGCATATTGGTTTTCAGCATGTTTTGTACACTGGGAGCGACATATGCAAATTTAGTGGGAAGCATGGTAAGAGCAATTAACATTGCAATAAAAAAAGAAATTAATCTATAGACCCTTTTCCTCTTCTCCATTTTTTCACCTCTCTTTATATAAATTTGGGAATATACATCTTTTACTAATATCTCCCTCCTTGAAATAACAAAAAATCTCCCTATATTATAATATAAGGAAATTTACAAATATGTAATTGGCTAAAAGGCCAGTTTTCTACTTATTCTCTCATTTTTCCCTTTAACAACACCTTATTGTCCACATCAATTGCAATAAAATACGTATCACCTGCTTCTATATATTTAATATTCCTTAAATCCTTCGTTTCACAAACATTGTATATATTCCTGCCTTTTGCCCTTACAGTACCATCCCTTTTAAGGCCTACTACAAAGCCATCTCCAACCGCTACTTGCACAATATCTTTCCAGTCATTTAAATTGCACTGACCGTAAAAGTTATCTCCTGCTCCATAAACATTTCCTTTCTTATCCACTGCCACAGTATTCTTAGTATTAGAGGCCACATATACAATATTTTTCCAGTTATGAGTATCCATCTGGTTATAAATATTATGGCCTATACTTATTACTTTGCCTGTATTAGTAAGTGCAGAAATATGGTGGCTCCTGAAGAAATCTGTACAACATCTTCAAGACCATCTAAATTCATATCCTTTAAATAGTCTGTAACATATACATCTCCACTTTTATTAAGACCTGCTGTAAAATTTGGGGATAGGGACAAATCCTCAATATCTTTCCACCCCTTAAAAATGTTTTTGTTAAATAAATTGTATCCCGATGCCATAGGAAGTCCTGAAATATTTACAGCGACAATATTATCTTTGCCGGCATATACAGAAGATATATCCTTCCAATTTGAAGTAAAAATACTAGCTGTAAAAGACCCATAAGTCTCCACTATTCCATCCTTAACATATACAGCAAAATTTCCTCCTGCAGATATATTATCTACACCTTCTAGAATGCAGTTTGTAAAGCTTTCATTGTCAGAAACTCTATAGTTCCTTGGTGGTAATTTACTCCTTCTAAATTGCTCCAAATAATTAATAGCCCCTTCAATATTTACCACACCATAACCACTACCCCTGCTATCAACAGGAGTTGCAGTATCATATAATGCATAGACAATATGCTCAGCAGGTAACTCAGGATATACTGAAATAAGCTCCCCTAGTATGCCGCTTAATGCTCCTGCAGAATAAGATGTACCCGTTTTTTCTGAGTAGTTTACCTTATCCGGTAAAAGTATTTTTTCACCTTCAACCAGCAAGGCAACATCATTATTAGCGTTAGAAAAA
>DURT01000078.1 GCA_012843025.1 Tissierellia bacterium
AATATATTTAACTCCAAGTACAAAACCTAAGGCACCAATAAGAGTAACATCTCCTCCGCCCATACCGCCACGGGATATTACTACAATAGCCAAGAACAAACCGCCGGCAATCAACAAGCCCAATAAACTGCCAATTAAATCTGGAGAAATGCCATAGGCAAAGTAATTTACAGCTTTATGTACAAGAGATATAACCAAAATCGCTACTACCAAACTATCTGGTATAATCATTTCCTTTAAATCAATAAAAACTATGGCCAATAAAACTGAGGCTATGAGGGAATAAAAAATAAAATCTGTTCCAAAACCCAAAAGCAAGTACATAATTATATAAATAAAACCATTTAATAATTCCACTAAGGGGTACTGTATTGAAATACCTGTATTACAATACCTGCACCTGCCCCATAAAACTATGTATGAAAGCAAGGGTATGTTATCATACCATTTAAGCTTATGCTTGCAGACCGGACAGTGAGAGCCCGGCCATGCAATACTTTCTTCCCTTGGTATCCTGTATATACATACATTTAAGAAGGAGCCTATAATAAGTCCATATATTAAGATTAGTAGTGTCATTGGTTCCTCCTTTTTAAATCTCATATAGTTTAGGTAGACAGGGGATCCCTGTCTCCTCCTATTTGTAATTCTTCATATACTCCATTAATTCATGGTACTGACTCTTAATTATTAGCTCTACTTTGTCCTCTAAAGGTTTTTTATATGAATCCTTCATCAGACCTACAAGCCATTTTATAGTTTTATTTTCTTCATAAATATCTTTAATTGAATCCATAAGAGCTTTTATGTTATTCTTTGTTGATTTAATACCTTCTTCAAATACATCCGATGCTTCTCTAATCTCAGGGTCCATGTAGTAATATCCAGTTAATGCAACATAGTAACCTCTGTTCATATCTTCATCCAGTTCAGGGACATCATATTCCAGATCAATTCTGTCTCCCTTAACCATCCTTACTCTCTTACTGTCATTATGCTTGATTAAATCTCTGTATACATCCATCTTACCATTGAACAATACAGAAGAAGGCTTCAATTCTCTTATGCTACTAATTTGATCGTCTGAGTAATCCATTGAAACAGTTTCAATTTCAAACAATCCTGCACCATGAGAAAGTCTAATGATTACTTCTTCGACACCTGGATCTATGAGAGTTAAATCTATTGGAACCAGGAACTCTTCCATTAAATCTCGGCCAGCCTGTATACTTCCCTGCTCAATCCATTTGTTTCCATCCCATACTTCCACAGTCATGGTTATTACCTTCATAAAATCTTTAAACCGATTCTCTACTAGTGGTAAACCTAGAATTTTTTCCATCCACCAAAAATCAGCTTTTGCATTAACCTTATCTAAGTAATACTTACCAAGTATTGTAGTGTAATATGACTTTTGTGTGGAAATCATAAACTTTCCAAGCTTAGTATCACTTGATGGTTTATTGAATCTCACTTCATATTGGGTCATGAAGTCTTTTGTGTTCATTTGGTTAAAATCAGTACCTACTAATAACCCATCCCTTTTTACTTCATCTAATACATCTTCACCCGTAACTGTATCAACCATACTTACAGGATACTGCTTATCAGCAATAGTATGGGGATTTCCGAATATATCAGCCTTCACATACTCTACATCTGAATCCTTTGGATAATCAACTGCATATAGGCTGAATCCGTTAACAAAGGATTTTTCATCTAATTCCTCAGCAATTCTGATTTTATATATTCCATCTACTGACTTTAGTTTTCTCAAAGTTCCATAAGATGTTGTTTCCAAAGCTTTACTTATAGTAAAAGGTATAGATTCATGTTCAAAATGATAATCTGTTCCATCATATGCGTATACAAATGGACAGCTAACACCTCCACTTTGACTCCATTGGGCATAAAGTGTATGGCTTGCAGCTGGTAAATTTCCTGATCCTACTACCGTTGATGTTGTTATCTGGGTTCCGCCACTGCTTGCAGTATACCAGCCATCAAAATTATAACCGCTTCTTGATACTGATGGTAAACTGCCGTATTGTTGACCAACAGTTACTACCTTGCTTGGTGGATTTGGATTACTTCCGCCATTACTGTTAAATGTTACGGTAATCTGATTTGCAGACCAGCGGGCATATAACACATGGTTGCTGGTTGCTGTAACTGTTGTTTCTGAAGTTACCAGATTTCCGCCGGTTTGGGACGTATACCAGCCAACAAATGTATATCCTTCTCTTACCGGATCATCAGGGAAACCACCTTCAGTATCACCATAGGTCTTGCCATAGGTTACTGTTCTTGTTCTATTTGGTGTACTTCCTCCATTGCTGTCAAAGGTTACAGTATACTCACCTTCATTCCACCTTGCATAAAGACTTTGGTTTCCAAGCAATGAGTAAGTATCTGTTCGTAAAACTCTTTCACCTGAGCCAGTAGCAGATGTATACCATCCTTCTAATACATAGCCAGGTCTATTTAGTGTAATGGTATCCATTGCAGTAGAATAAGGACTGCCATAGGAAATCGACCTTGTGATTTCTTCTGGTGTGCCGCCATTACCATAGAATGTTATATAGTACTGTGCCGGATTCCATATTGCTTTTACAGTAAAATCATAATTGGGCATATATCCAGGTAATGCCGGATTCCATCCACCAAAGATGTAACCTGGTTTCGTAGGCGCAGGTGGTGGCGTAATTGGGTCGCCATATGCCTTTTCCATTGCACCTACAGGAGTGCCCCCATCAGAATCGAAGTAAATGAAGAAAGTATCAACTGGCAATTCTTCTTCTACAATAATTGTTGCATTTCCATCTTCATCAATCTCGTAGCTGAATATACCTGTACCTTTAATTTGATTGCTGGAATACTTATCTTTAAAATCAACACGAACTCTGGTAAGCTCTGTCTTATTTGTTGTATTCGGTTCAAGAGTTATTATATTTGTTCCATCGAAAGAATACTTAATATCATTAATCTTTCCACTGCCTGAAAGAATAGATGCAGAAAACTCAATATTGCTTCTTGTTTGACCTATGTCCTTCCAGGTGTTTTCTGAGCTGAAAACCAGATTATTTGAAGCAGTAGAATAGCTTATATTTCTAAAATAATTATGGGTAATCAACTTCATTTTTGTATCAGATTCTTTAACTACCCTTATTCTTAACTGGTTAGACAAATCCTCTATCATAGAAGTTTTAAACTTAACGACACTGGTATCACCCAAGTAAAGATTACCCAGGTTATTAACCCTGTTGTTTCCTTTCTCAAAATAAACAGTGTCACCGTCATTAATATAGAGTGTTTGTTCTGCAGACCAGCTTCCACCTTTAAAATATAATTCTTCCGGAGAGTTAATAGTTATCCTTGAACCTGAAGTTGAACTTTCAAAGTCTGTTTCATTCAGTGTAATATTTCTCGAACCGTAAATATGTGAATCAACAGTATTGTCTAGTAAAATATCTCCGTTAGATTTTATTCTTGAGTTATATATTCCAATATTGCCTCTGGACTTTATAATAATATCTTTTCCTTCTAACTCTGCATTCCCATAAAGATACACATTTCCTCTACCTGCAGCTTCAAGAAGAATATTTCCTGAAGTCTTTAAGGAAACTCCCGTATCAAGCAATTTAGGAACCCCGCCAACAACTACAGGGTCTCCACTTGGATCAAGCTCAACATATGGATGTATGAAAACACTTCCCCCGTTTGAGCCTAAGCCTGAATTAATTGTAATATCACTTCCATTTAAAACGTTAAAATCTTTAGCTAAGTTAATATTACCTTCGATCAACCATTCAATTCTCTCCAGACCAGTTATTTCTATTGCTTCATTTCCTGGCTCACTAGAATATGCCGGACTAACTTTCATTGGGACGAACAAGCTTCCATCAGTAAGGTCCAGGTTAACTGAAGGATTTGCTGGATTAGGATATGGGTTCCTTGCATCTAATGTGTTAATAACACTATCTTTTATAAGATTATAATCCGATGAATCATATTCGTAATCATTATTAATATCTACCCAGGGGAATGAACCAACTCTCCATTCTTCACCCTTCACGTATACTTTGTTACTGCTCATAACGGTAGAGCCTCTGTATCCATGTACATCAACAGGAGTAACCGTTAAAACCACATAACAGTTAGCCCCCACATTGTCCAACAAATTAGACAACACTTTTGTATCCTGAGATACCGGTACTAATATATAATCATCAGGAAATCTCAAGGTATTAGGGTCAACTCCCGGTTCAGTTCTCCACCATCTGAATAAATTTGTGAAAAATCCAGTTTGAGCAGAATTATCATCATATACAGCAGTAAGGTAGGGAGCAGTAGTCAAATCTGCAACAAGATTATGAGGGTCATTGCTAACTTTTATTGAAACATTATCAACAGTCAGAACCTCCCTGGCTTCTATATCGGCTAATCTTTCTGACAGATATACAGTCATTTCTCTATTAGAATCTGTACTTTCATAGCGCAATTTCTGCATAGTAACATTTTGGCCTAACACCTCTATATCAGAAACCTCTGACCACTGAGCAATATCACTTAAGGTTTCATCCTTCTGCATCCTGGTTTTAGCATCAAAGATTATTTCTTCTAAGTCGCCTTGGTCTTCAAATGCGTCCTTGGTAATAAAACCGCCGGTTGTTATATTTTTCATTTGGGAAGGAAATACCGAAGTCAAACTGACTGCAATAATACCCATGAGAGCAATTGAAAGAATCAACTCAATTAGCGTAAATCCTTTTCGAGTTCCCATACTATCCTCCTAACCTATTGGCCCGTAGATGTGCCAGGTTTCCTTCAGAATAAAGTCAACAATTGACTTAAACACTTCTTCCAACTCATGGCTGTTAGTAGCTGCATAATACATACCCTTTATCCTATCGTCGGTACTGTGGCTGTGGTAATCAGCAATAGTTTGAGCTCTTGACACTTGCACCGGCACACCTGTAAATCCAATAACAAAAGTTTTCATAAAAACTTTTTGAGTACTATCAGTCTTCTTTATATATAAATTACAAAATGATTCTATATAGTCCATGGAGTTATTGATATTTTCGTTTGTTTCAGTTCCCGTACCTCCAGTTTGGCTTATATCCCCATCTCCATAATAAGGATTGCTATTTCTTCTAGGCCAATATGTGGGGTTACCATCCATCAGCAGAATTGTGTAGTGCAGCACTTCATGGTCGGGGTCAACAAAATCTACATGCTTATAATAGGACCGTCTTATTCCATCTCCTGCATTAGTCCCTCCATAAGCATTTAAGCTGTTGATACTATTCTTTAAACTTTCTTTATAGTCCTTGGCTCTTAAAAAATCTCCAGGATTATTTGCATTAGTACTAAATGGTATCAATGAAATATATACATTATCCATTTCAGCAAAGATATCTATCAGCATCTTTGCCTTTTCCTTCAAGACGGTCATCCTAATACGGCTACTGTCACTGCCTGAGCCCCCCATTGGATCACCCATACTGCCAGATTCGTCTAAAACCATTGTCACGGCTACTTTTACTTTTTCCGGGTCAGGTACTTCATCTGAGCGGTAGGCAAGAGTAACAGCCGGTGAAATAGAAGTTCCAGAATCATCAACTACTACCGCATTAAGTGCATTTAAAACCGAGCTTACCGAAACCTTGGGTTCACTGCTCCCCTCAATATATCCATCAAGCTTAAAATTTATCATCCTAGAATCGTCCACAACTCCATCGAAAGTAAGTTTAAAGCGAACATTATTCTGGGCTTTCACCAAACTTACTTTTTTATGTGTGTTAGCAGCTTTATCCCAAACATATTGAACTATTTCCTTACCATCATCGCTTAAAGTAAAATACTCCCATCCGTTCTTAAGGTCATTGCTGTCATTGTACTGGTGCTCATTCAACATAAAAACAGCAGTAGAATAACGCAGTTCCTGATTAACAATCTCACTTGCAAGCCTCATATCAGCCTGAAGTTGAAACTCCCTGCTTACAACAGCCTGAGATTTGGTTGAAAAAGTCATCATTGAACCAGCAAAAGAAATTGTAACAACTATAAAAGCCATTGCTACTATTACTTCTAAAAGGGTAAATCCATTTCGGAATTTATACTTTTTCATAATTTCCTCCCCTTTCAGCGGGACCATTTAATATTGTCATAACCATAGTAATTAAACTCAAGAACTGCCTTTCTTGAAACATTACTCCCAGCAGCTTTGCCAACTGATGTTATTCTAACCCTTCTAATTGTACCTTCATTGTACCCTTCCACGGTAATTTCGGCTGTTCCTTCATCAAATATAATAGTATCCTTTACAACAGTATTTCCACTTTCAAATTGTGTTAGAAGCGAGGGAGTTGAATTTAACAGTGCCTGATAAGTCGCTTCTGCACCTGACCTGGCAATATAGTAGGACTCCAAACCTTCATTTTGGGATACAACCTGCTTCGTATTACTGCCTGCCAAGACAAAAACAGAGGTAGCAATAATGGTTACTACCATAAATGCAATTATAACCATTATTAAAGCCGAACCTTGTTCTCTTTTGAAAAATCTAATTCTATTCATGAATCTACACATCCTTTTGGGTATTTCCAGCATATAGATTACTTTGACATGTTACTTTTATACCCTGAAACTAAGTATATGAAACAGTGGCTGTATTCAGGCTAATAATTAAATATCAGTTCCAAAATAATCAATATGTAAAATTCTCTAACTTATAATATTCCTTTAAAATAGGATATTCTTCAGCCATGGAATATAGTTCTTCCACTTGAATTTTCATATTTTCACTATCACCCATATCTTTGTACAAAAGATACAGATAAGAATTAACTAAAGAAGCTTCGAAGGCACGACTATCTTTTTCATCCCTTGTTGCAGCCCTTATAGCATATTCTTTTCGAGAGTCTGCTAATAATAATATTTCTTCTGCTTCCTCGTATCTATTTTGACTTGAATAAAAGTTTGCTAAATCAATAAAAATATTCACCGAATAAATATTGCATTTAGCAGCTAATTCAAGATGTTTTTCAGCTTTATCTAAATTACCAGACAGTAAGTATAAGTTCCCTAAACGGTTATGCAAATTATAATCTAATGGCGCTAATCTTACACTTCGTTCCATTAGGGAAATACACTTACTAAGATAATCCTTATTACCAGTCTCATTGTACAATTTATAATAATTATCGCTTTCTAACTTGAAGCCAACAGAATTAATTGGATAAAATTTGTTTGCAATTTGGAAAATTTCGTTAGATTTTTCTATATTATTTTCCTCTGCATATTCAATTCCTTTAATATATAAATTAGTAAACCCAACATGCCAGATGGAAACTAACAGAAAGATACATAGTACAATACTTAGTATTCTATGACTAAAATTTACTTTTTTAAATAATAATATGGGCTCTTCATATTTTCCTGTGGCCATACCAAGAATCCAGAAAAATATGACCGTAACACCTGGGAAGTTCCAGCTGAAATCCATCCCAATATGGATAAAAAAACCAACAATTGCTGCTGTGGCTCCAGGTAGTAGTATATTATACTTCTTTGTTTTATATTGTGAATAGATATTTTTGAAAACAAATAGAATAAAGAATATAAAAATTACTAGTCCAACTATACCTAATTCAGCAAGAATTTGGAGATATTGATTATGAACAAAACGAGAAAACCATCTGTTGCCACCATAACCTATATAATAAGTTGTGAAAAAAGTTCCAATTCCATATCCAGTAAGAAATTTACTCAAGAAAACCTTAAGTGCCGCCTTCCAGAACTCCAGTCTTCCTATTAATGAACTGCCTGTAAGAGTCCCTGGTCTAATGAGTGAATTTAGAAAGTTAATGTCAACACCTATTCTTTCTTGTACAATCGGTGCTATGAACATTAAACCTCTTACTGTAATTAATGATAATACAAACAGAATAATTGTCTTTCTTATACTTACACTCAATTCTTTACCAGTTAAATCTATAAACAAAAATGGAAATGCTATTATTCCAGAAATAAAGGCACCCCTGGAACCAGTTAATAATAGTGCTGTAAAAAATATAAAGGAAGCAATCTTTAATATAAACTTATTATTTCTAAGAGCAGTACCCCAGGTTAATAATAACAGCATCAATAAGTAGGTACCAAAAGGATTGGGGTTGGTAAAGGTAGAAACAATTCTGCCTGTTTTAATAAATATGTATTCAAGTATACCAAGTAATGCAATACCAGTGCCTATTAGCAGAACTACACCTATGACTTTTCTGCAATTTTCTTTATCTAGTTGAGATGAAATATAGAAAACAGAAACGTATAGTAATAATTGTAAATATTCAATTAAACTTCTTACATAATGTACACTCCAGAAAATACTTATTCCTGCCCAAGACAGAAATACAGTTAATAAAAAGGTACTATTATTATTAATTCTAAACCCTTTTTTTGTTTTCAAGCTGCGAATAAACAGAGTAAGTAAACTAATGATTAAAACATAGTATACGACATTATTATCAAAACCAGCATCTATTAATGGAATCAAGGATAGCACTATAAAAAGGGTTAAGCTATATATATTTGTACTTACTATCATGTCCTTTATACTATCCATGAAATCCTCCACTATTGACTTTTCATATTATAGCTATTACAATACATTATCATTAAATATTATCAAAATGAAAATATTTTGGTAAGAACTAAATAGCAATGCTATTTAGTTCTTATTGTTCCTTTTCGTTACTTATAATTTAAGT
>DURT01000079.1 GCA_012843025.1 Tissierellia bacterium
ATAGCAAAAACCAAAGTTTGTAAACCAGATAGAAGAGTTGGATTCTACACATTAAGATATGATAGCGGAATTGATAAAGTAGCAGATACCGTCGAGGTAGCAATAAAATATGGTATTATCCAGCAAGCAGGAAGTTGGTTTAATTTTGTAGATATTGATACCGGGGAAATAATATCAGATGATGAAGGAGAGGTTATTAAACTCCAAGGGAAACCAAACGTCATTGAATATTTAGAAGATAATCAATATCTATTAGAGGAAATAACAAATAAGATAAATAGTAAAATAAATTGAAGGGCAAAAAGCCCTTCTTTTTTTTACTTTTTTTTTACCAAAAAGACTTGACTTTTCTAAGAATATGTTATATAATATTATTAAGGAAGGAAGTTAAAAACCCTTTAAAAAACTATAAAAACTATAGGAGGAACGAAAATGAAAGTTAACGAAATGGTACAAATTCACAATGGAAATAATTCAATGGGCGGCATGTTCATCTATGAGAAATTCATTACTGGCACAGTTGTTAAGGTTAATGAAAAATCCATTAGAGTTCACATGACACATGTTAAATGCACAACAAATGGTAAGATTACGCGTGAATATGACATGAACGAAAAGGCAACATTTGCTTTTTGGAAGACAATTAAAAATAAACAGTTCGGCAAGAACGCCGGTAAAACAGTTAATATCTACAAGAACAATAAATACGGCATCATTGAAATCGTTCACTAATAAAAGGTTTAAATAAATTGAGGGGCAAAAAGCCCTTCTTTTTTTTATTTTTTTTTACAAAAAGGAGTTGACTTTTCTAAGAATATGTTATATAATATTATTAAGGAAGGAAGTTAAAAACACTTTAAAAAACTATAAAAACTCAAGGAGGAATAAAGATGAAAAAGTACGCAGTGATTTACAGAGGTAAAAAAGTAGATGAGATAATGGCAGAGAGTCATTGGGACGCAATAGTCGAAGCTGATAAAAGAGGATACTTAATCACAAGGGTAGATATCGTGGAGGTGAGATAGATGTTAAATCTATTAGAAGGGTATAAAGGTTCATTGGAGATAAATGGCATAATGTACAATGATTTAAAAGCGGCTGTACAAGCTTTTAAGGGATTTGAGGGAGAGTTAACCATAGTACTTAATAAAGGCGCTAAAATCGCAGAACAAAGGCCTACTATTTCAAGCGAAAATTCAGTACAAGAGATTCAGGGCTCACCTATATATAAAATCAAGGTTCGTCAGTATATGACAAAGCCTGCAAGTCCTGAATTCGACTTCCATGATAAGTGGAATAATGGAGTACCAATGCCCATGAGAATTATGGTAGGTAGAAAACTTAAAGAAACTCGAGGAATGGTTCAGATGGAACTATGGGGTGAAATTACAGATGAGATTACTCATAACTGCATGAAATGTGGAAAACGTCTCACTAATAATGTAAGTAAGTTCTTTGGGATTGGCCCAGAATGTGGTGGGCATAATTACACTAATCCATTTGAAACTGA
>DURT01000080.1 GCA_012843025.1 Tissierellia bacterium
ACTTAGAAGAAGACCAAGTAGAAGAAGCAATTGAATATATAGCAGAAGAAAGCGGAACCGATAAAAACTTAATATTCCCAATTTCCGCCCTTAATTACATAAACAATGACACTACAGAAAAAGTAAGGATAAGAAATATAATTAACTATATAAACAAAAATATAGCTGTTAAAAATAGAGAACTAAGACTTCAGTCCCAAAGAAGCCATGAACAAAGAATCAAGGAACATTGTTTGAATTTACTTAACAGACTTTTAAACCAACTAAAGGAAGTAATAAATGGAAGAGACAGATACCGTCTCATACTTGATTCCACCAAAAGAATAGTAGATGCAAAGATAGAAACAATGATACTTGATTATGTAAGGAAAAACCTATATACAGAATACAGACAAGCTTTAATCGATAAAATCAGCAAGATAAAAACTCCAGATATAGAACTGCAGATTGGTCAAATACTTGAATCCACACTTCCGCTCGATTATATGGACAAGTTTTGGGATTCAATGAATAACTATGCCATTAAAGCAAACAAGGACTTATGGGCTGAATCAATAAATGAAAAAGTACCAGAAATAAACAAGCTGCAAAATTCACTGACTAAATCCAACTTCAACGATGTACTATGGTTTGGAAGCGACCTGAACACCTTTGTAACAACCGTAAAAAATGAATCCAACGATACCTTCAAAACAGGAGTAATGACAAGTTTAGGTATAGCTGGAGCAGTATCAGCCTATGCGGCACTTATAGGACCTGCTGCAGCAGGCATTACCCTGGGAGCAGCAGCTACAGGAATCGGTATGCCTATTGCCATAATAGGAGTAGGAGTGTCAGCAGCCCTTAAATACGTTAAAAAAGATAAAGAAAACACAATTTTAGTTGATGCAAACAATATAATTGAAAAAATGAAAGACCAATATTTGCAGGATATTATATCAAGAAGCTATATTCCAAAAATCAAAAAAATCAATAATACTATTGTAGTCAACCTATTATCTAATTATGAAAAGACAATAAAAACAAAACTGCCTGATGGTAATATAGATACCATGGTAAAAGAATTAGAACAGCTTATATTAAAATTAAAAAACTAATAAGACCAATGAGGTAGAAGCAATGGAAAATATTGACTTAAACCAATTCGAAGGCTATAATTTAGAACAATCAATAAGTAAAATAAGATACGACATAGAAGCAAAAACCCTGTCTGAGAATAAACTGAAAGCAGAAATTGATAAACAGAAAATACAAAAAGAATATAGTAAATTATCAAGCAAAAATAAAATAACCCTTATAGCAATTGTCCTTACAATTGCTATAGCACTAATAATGACCCTTATCAGCAAAAAAGACAATCTAAAAACCCTTGTGTTGAATTTCTCTGAAAGTGACTTCGTTCTAGGAAATGAGCTGAAGGTAATCCAGGCTTATCAATATTCCAAAAACAATGGAGATTATGATCTCTACAAGAAAGTGGTAGGTAATTACGGTGTAATAGAAAAATTTAATAGTGAAGATACTCATTATGAAATAAGTTCTTCAATAAAATCAATAAGAACATTTGATAATTTACAGTTTATAGTAACAGATAACAACGACAATGTACACTACCTTATTAATTTAAAAAATCGACTCTACTATAGAGAAGACTTTATAACAAGATAATAATTATTCTTTCAAAATTTGACGTACCGTGTTATAATACCTATTGCTAATAAGAATTACATAAGAACACACTTCGGGGGAAATAAAGTGAAAGTAAAAAAAGAAAAACAAAAACAATCAAATCAACCCATAACTATAGACTATGAAAATCAAAAACTATCTGTAATCTACTTCCTGCCATTACTCTTAATAGCAGGATTTGTCCCATTAATAGTATACGGAAAATATGTTGATTTGGAAGGAACTTTACAAGGCCTGTATTGGACAGGC
>DURT01000081.1 GCA_012843025.1 Tissierellia bacterium
ATTAAACTGGCTTTATGGCTAGGGTGAGAAGCCAAAGAAATGTATTTAATGATTAGAAAAGAAGACTATATTATTATTTAAGAAATTGATAATTATTACAGTGGAAAACTGTAATTTGATTATAACTATATTGTACAAGGGAGGAGATTAATATGCGAATTGCAATTATGGGTGCTGGTTCTTTGGGAACAATTCTTGGGGCATACATTTCAAAAGCAGGATATGCGATTGATTTAATTGACCCATATAAAGAGCATGTGGACGCTTTAAATAAAGAAGGTGCACGTATTATTGGTACAGTCAATTTTACTCAACCAGTCCATGCGATTACACCTGACGAAATGGAGGGAGTCTATGATTTAATTATTTACATGGCCAAGCAAACATATAATGATACTGCTATCCCTCAAATCAAGGCCCATATTGATGAAAACAGTACAGTATGTGTTTGTCAAAATGGTATTCCGGAATATGCTGTAAGTGAGGCTGTAGGTGTTGAAAAAGTTGTTGGTGCTCCGGTAGGTTGGGGAGCGACTTTTCAAGGACCAGGATGCTCAGCTTTAACAACAGATGAAGGAAGGCTTAACTTTACATTGGGTTCATTAGAAGGCGAGGTAAATGAAAGAGTATTAAAAACTAAAAAAATACTCGAATGTATGGGAGAGGTAGTCGTTTCAGAGAATCTTATTAGTCTTCGTTGGACAAAGCTATTGATGAATGCGACTTTCAGCGGGCTTTCAACAGCCTTAGGCACCACCTTTGGTGGAGTTTTGGATGATGATGTAGCTATGAAATTGATTCTTAAAATTGGAAAAGAATGCTTAGATGTTGCAGCTGAAAAAGGGATTACTCTGGAACCCTATGAAGGATATGATTTTTACCAAGCTTTTAAAAGGGGAGATGAAAAAACCAACCAAGAATCTATTAAGTTAATTAGAGAAATTTGGAAGCCACATTATAAATTGACTGCGAGCATGGCGCAGGATCTTATTAATGGCAGAAAATGTGAGATATACGACATAAATGGCATTGTGTGTAAAGCAGGAAAAGAATGCGGTATTCCAACACCGGTAAATGAGAGGGTAGTAAAGATCGTTGCAGGTATTCAAGATGGTATATATGAATACTCTAAAAATAATATGGAGTTCTTTAAAGATTTGGTTTAATTGGACTTGAATAAAAAATATGAATGTTACTAAGAGGCCAGAATTGGAATCTTATGAAGCATTTTTCAATGATAATCCTAGTGAAAGCACTGTTGCAACTATTAGAAGGATACGTAAAGATGTAAGTAGTGCTGCGTTGGAATAAAACTAAGAACTACTTAATCAGTAATGCCTAGTTTTCAATGACCTCTAATGATTTCTTTAAAGGAATACTATAGAGGTCATTATTTTATAAGGGGATAGACATGATATATGATTGTATAGAAACATTTATGGATATTGAAAATTTAAAGTATAATGAGGCTGGTTCCGTATCAGAATATTTAGTGAATTACGAAGAACTGGAAACCGGGAAGAGATATTTAGAAATACCTGAAGGAATCGTTGAAATATGTACAGGAACTTTTTCCGAATATAACAGTAGCGATGTTGTACAAAGTATATATAAGAGTCTTTCTTCACCTAAAGACAATATAAACGAATGGATGAAAAGACTAAGCAGAAAGCAGTTGGTAAAAATAACATTTCCCACAGAAGTAGGACAAACGATTAGAGAAAAGGCTATGTATATGGTTGAAAAAGAATTGAGAATAAGATTTTTAAAGCTGATTCTTCCTAAAACCATAGAAAAATTGAACAAAGATTCTTACCCTGTACTACTTGATGAAATATATGTAGATAGGCAGAATCCATATTTTACAAGCTTAGACGGCGTGCTATTCAGCAAGGATATGAAAACATTAATCCGATATCCAGGATATAGGACAGGAAATAGTTATACTGTTCCAGAAGGTGTGGAGAAAATTAAAGAAGGGAAATTAGGAGGAGAATATTTATGAGGTCCTGTATATGCTATCTACAATCAAGCAGTTGCAGACCGTCTTAATCTTGAAGAAGACTTTGCTAGCGAATTTGCTAAATGTCTTGAAGATGGGTGTTCATGGTAACAACCGTGTTGGTACTTGTGCAATTACAGATATTACAGTATTCGGTAGAATTGCTGGTGCTAATGCTGCACAAGGGAAATAAACTTCAATTCAGAATCATGCAGGAATGCCATTAGAATTGTCCGCTCAGTTTCTCGGTCATAGCGATCCGAAATCTGATAAAACTATATAAATGGTAACGAAGAAATGATCAAGTGAAGTGTCTACTTGGATTGCGCTAAATTACTTTATTATTAACAACGCCTAGGCAAACCATGCTTAAATGTGAAAAAATCCTTCATAATCTAATGTTTAAAAAGAATATTAGACATTTCGATGATATGATACTTCCAAAGTAGACAGTCTAATTAATTAAATTAGATTCTACTTGGAAGTATTTTATTATGGGAAGAAAAGCAAGGATAGAATTTACTGAACGTATATTCCGCAGATTTGCTAAAAAAGGGAAACTCATTGCTGGGATAAAAATTGTAGGAACTGAAACTTAGTCGAAATATAAAAGTCCAGCCAAATGCCGGACTTGCTAATTATTCATATTACCTAAGACTCTAATCAAATCGCTAAAGACTCCATAGGCTGTCTGTTCTATTTCGGGTTCATGTTCTACTATGGAGATTGTGCCCATTAAGTCTGTTGTGATGCTGACGATGGATGTTGTGCTGGTAATACTTGCAAAAAGGGAGTTTTTACTTATTTCTTCCGGTTTTACTCTTGCAATTACTTTACCGTTTTCAATTCCTCCATAGCAGATTAACTTTATTACATTTCCTCTCTTTTCAGCATCTTTTATTTGCTCATAAGTTATGTCTTCTATTCCTTTTCTATCAACGTCTAATGGGGTAATATTTGCTCCCATAAGGACATTTAAAAGTGCAGCTGTTTTTGCTGCAGCATCCCATCCCTCAATATCCATGGATGGATCTTCTTCTACGAAACCCCTTTTCTTTCCTTCTATTATCACTTCATCGTATTGTTTACCTTTTGCAATTTCTTCTAAAACAAAATTCGTAGTGGAATTTAGAATACCTTTTACTTCTGTTATCTTACAAAACTTAAGGGTTTCATCAGCTAAATTAAATATTGGCGTACCATCCATTACAGTTGTTTCATAGTAAAAAAGCACATTATTTTTCTCTGCTAAATCACGCAATGGTTTAAATGCCCAAGCAATTGGTCCCTTGTTTGCGCTTACTGCATGTTTCTTTCTGTTAAGAGCTGCTTTAATATGGTCGATTGCCGGTTGTCCTGAAAATATTTGAAGAGGAGTTAATTCAAAGAGAATATCATAATCTACATTTTTAGCAATTTCCATAGAGCTAATTTCTGTATAATCATTTCTGTTTTTATTAAAATGATTGAATTTGTCTATGTCATTTAATGCGCTGATTAAATCGATTCCCTTTTCATTTACTAAACATCCTTTTGACTTGGTTGCAATAGCGACTACACTAACATTTAAGTTAAATTTATTAAATATTTCTTCTTGTTTTTTAGTCAATAGCTTTGCAAATGCCTTTCCTGCATTACCAAATCCAAGTAGTGCAATTTTAATATTTTTGGCGGTCATCCTACACTCCTATTCTTAATAAATTTAAATATTTTTCATAATTATACCATATTTCTATATTGTTTTAAAGAAAACAAATGACGTTACTATGAAATTTGTGCTTTTCTAATAGAAAACCTTATTCAACAATGTATTTTTGTCCTTCGTGATAGTAGGTGCTGAAGACTTCTTTCCATCTGTTAATGGAATTTATAACTATGCTACTGGCAGTTTCAGCATCCTGGTTTTGGATAGCTTCTAATATACGGCGTAATGTATCAATTGATAGTGCCTTTCCTCGCAGGGTAAACATAGTGTGATAAGATGAGCAATAAATTGGTTTAAATGTAGCTACGATTAAGGAATAAACTATGTTGCCGCTGGCAACAGAAACTTCATGGTGGAATTTAAATGCGATTTCGCTACATTCCTTATAATCCTTACATGCTTCTAAATCTTGTAATAACTTTTTTAGAGTTTCCAAATTTTCAGACGTTCGATTTAAACATGCTTCTTTAGTGGCACTTAGTTCACATATCTTCCTGAATTCAACAATGGCAACTAAGATATCGCTGTTGAAATAATCCTCGCTGTATTCTAATAGAGCTTTAAGGGTATTCATATTGCCATTGCGAATATAATCTGCAACATAAATTCCCTTACGCGGTACAACTCGTACAAAGCCGTTGGCGGCCAAGCGGGTAATACCACCATTTATTACTGCAAGACTTACTTTCATATCCTTTGCCATTTCTCTTACAGTCGGTAATTTCTGACCTATCTTTAACTCTCCAGAGAGGATCATTCTTTCTAATTCTTTAACAAATAAGTCGGTAAGTGATGGAGAAACTAATTCTTTAAATTTCATTTCCTTTCCTCCTGATTCTGTTTATATCACAATTCACAATAAATTATAGCATATAAACCATTGAAAAACAAGGATAAATCGTTGACAATAATTAGACAAATAATTATAATTAAGTTATGTTCAGTGATATGAACAGATAAAAATAGAAAGGAGCAAAATATGTTCAAGCAATATGATGTAATTGTAGTTGGTGCAGGAAATGCCGGCTTGTGTGCAGCTGCAACAACAGCAAAACATGGGCTGAAAACGCTTTTGTTGGAAAGGCACAACCTGCCTGGAGGAAGCGCATCGAGTTTTCGTCGAGGACGATTTGAATTTGAACCATCACTGCATGAATTGGCAGGTGTTGGTACAAAAGAACGCCCAGGAGATGTTCGTACACTATTAGAGAGTTTGGGTGCAGAAGTAGAGTGGTACACTGAAGATACTACTTTCAGGGCAATAGCTCATGGTCCTGATGGTTATGATGTAACACTTCCTACAGGTATTGAAGCTTTTGCAGACGAATTGGAACGACAAGTACCAGGTAGTCGCGAAAGTGTATTGGCAGTTTTTGATTTGGCAAAGAAAGCAAACAATGCATTTGCATATCTCAGCAAGGGTAACCCTGATCCAAAAGTTTTGGCTACTGAGCATGCTGATTTTATGCGTATGGCTTCCCATACTATAGAAGAAGGATTAAATGCCTTAGGTATGCCGGAAAAAGCACAACATATTCTTTCAACCTACTGGTGTTACTTAGGTGCACCTGTTGATCAGCTTGATTTCTTACATTATGCTGTAATGCTTCTGAAATATGTGGATTTAAAACCAGCAATGCCTTACATGCGTTCTCACGAAATTTCTTTGGCTTTAGAGAAAAGTATTCGGGACAATGGTGGCGAAATCTGGTATAACACTGAAGTTACAAAAATTTTAGTGAAAGATGGGGCTGTATATGGTGTAATTGCAGGAGGCCAGGAAATTCACGCAAATTACGTTATCTCAAATTCTTTTCCAAATAATGTATTTTCTACAATGATAGATGAAGAAAATATACCCGAAGATGCGTTAAAGATGGCTAATGCCAGAGAAATTGGACTTTCTTTCTCTACTGTTTACTTAGGAATGAACCGAACTGCTGAAGAACTTGGAATTAAAGATTATTCAATTTTTATAGCTCCTACTCCTGATTCAAAAGAACAACGGAAATTATGTGAAAAGATAAACAACGGTTTTGTAATTATGAATTGTCTGAATAATGTTATTCCTGATTCTTCGCCGGAAGGAACCTGTACACTCTTTCTCACCACTATGTACTTTGGTGATGTATGGGCAAATGTAAAACCTGAAGAATACAAAAAGCTTAAAAATTCTGTTGCAAATCATATGATAGAGGTATGTGAAAAAACTCTTAACATTTCTATTAAACCATATATAGAAGAAATTGCTATAGCGACACCTGTTACCTTTGCTCGCTACCTAAATACTCCTATGGGAACACCATATGGTTATCAGCTTAAGGGCTGGGACACTATGTTGCCACGTATTATGTCTATGAAGGATGAACAGCTTATTAAAGGACTACGATTCTGTGGAGCACATGGAGAACGTGGAGACGGATATAGCTCTACCTACATATCTGGTCAAACTGCTGGAATGTTAACCCTTAAAGATATAAAGGAGGGAAAATAATATGACAACTTATTTAAACTCATTAGATTTAATGAAATTCACAAAATTGATTCCGGAGAGAAAGGCTGCATTTGCCGCAGCACCTGCCACACCTCTGCCAAAGGATTATGCTGTAAATGCTTTAGCACGTTCCTTGCACCCCAATCGTCAGTATTTAACGGTAACTGCTGTAACTGAATTAGGACCGGACTGTAAAAGCTTCGAACTTTGCCCAGACCTAAGCCGGGGAACATCAGAATGTGCATACTTTAGTGCAGGTCAATACTTAACTGTATTCTTAGATATTGAAGGTATAAAAACTGCTCGTGCTTATTCGATTTCATCTTCTCCCAAGGAATCATTGGAAGGAAAGTACAGATTGACTATTAAGTATGTAGAGGATGGATTGGCTTCAAGGTATATATTAGATAACTGGACTGTTGGTACTCCTGTAGAGGTATCTGGTCCTGCGGGAAATTTTGATTACCAACCATTAAGAGATGCAAAGACTGTTGTTGGCTTGGCAGGAGGCAGTGGAATTACGCCCTTTATCTCAATGGCAAAAGCAATTGCCGATGGGGATGAAGATTTTGAAATGATTCTTCTTTATGGCAGTCAAACTGAAGATACAATTCTGTTTAAGGATGAGCTTGACGAATTAACAAATAAATGTAACAAAATTAAGGTGGTTCATGTACTAAGTAATGAAAAACGTGAAGGATATGAGTACGGATTCATTACAGCGGATATAATTCGCAAGTATGCACCATCACACGAGTATTCTGTGTTCATGTGTGGTCCTCAGGAAATGTACCGATTCCTTGATAGAGAACTGGAAAAGCTAAATTTAGAAAGAAAGTATATTCGTCGTGAACTCTTTGGTGAGTTTTACAATCCCCAAAGTGAAGACGATTATCCTGCAGATGTACCTAACAATATTAAGATTACTGTATCCATAATGGGTGAAAAGCAGGTTGTTAGTGGAAACTCCAACGATTCTATTTTACAGACCTTAGAGCGTAACGGCATTTCTGCTCCTTCCCGCTGCCGTAGTGGAGAATGTGGATGGTGCCATTCCTACTTAATCAGCGGAAAGGTTTATACTCCTAAACACTTAGAAGGACGCAGACTTGCAGATTTCAAATATGGATATGTACATCCATGCTGCTCCTTCCCCTTAACTGATATTGAAATTGAAGTACCGCCCGTAAAATAAGAAAAAGGGGTTGTCCTGACTGGGCAACCCCTAATTGTAGTTTTGAATTGTATTACTAATCATTGTCCTGTCCAACTGATATGAAAGTTTCGGAAACATCACTTCCTTCAATCCATTCTAAGATTATATTTTTAAAATTTTTCGACATAAAACCTACAACCTTGCCAGTTAAAAGGGCTGATAATACAGTTCCCTCTCTTACAGTTTCCAATCCTCCAAGGAATACTAGGGATAGAATTGCTGAAGTTATTACCAGGGTACCATCTACAGCTATTTTTACATTGGCAAATTTAAATTTACCTTTGCCTAATTCCATTATTGCATTTACAACTCCTTCAGGTGGCAAGGAGATATAATTGGGGATAAGATATAAGAAAACGCCAGTGCCTGCACATATGATACTTATAAACAAGTATGTAAGTTTCATAAAATATGTAGAAGGTGTCGGTAACCAGGTTAATAAAGTAGAACCAGTAAAGCTAATAAAGAAGCCAAACAGGTATGTACATCCAATTTGTAACAACTGGACTGGTTTATAGTTCTTTCTTAATAAAATAATTTGTAGCAAAACTAAAACTATAAATATAAGAGTGGTAGATTTTCCAAGTTCTATACCCCATATAAGTTCAAGAGCATATGGAGTAGCGCTAACTGGAGAAATTCCTAATTGTGCTGCTTTTGAGAAATTAGTTCCTGTTGCAAGAATTAGAAGTCCTCCTATATATAACATCAATTTTTTAATTATTTTAATCATAAGTTCCTCCTTATCTGCCAATACATAGTAAGCTCATAAAAAAAGAACTCAAAATGAGCTCTTTCACATACTAACATAGTTTTGAAAAAATTTCTATAGTTTTACATTTCTTTTTTTATCAATTCAATATGGAATACGATAAATACATTTATCCCTTTAATTTTTTTCGATTATTTATGAAGAATGGGTGATAATCTTTTATAAATAATAATAGTTATTAAAGCAGTTAGTACACCCTTTAACAGGTTAAAGGGAACTACTGTGTAAATAATCAAGGTTTTAAAGTCTACTACCTTATTAGTAATAGCCGCTCCCATTTCAACTAATTTTTCAAGAGGAATACCAAATACTTTTGCATATAGGGGAAATATGAAGTAGTAGTTTGCTATTGCCATAATTGCAGTCATGGCAATTATACCTACAATTAATCCTATTAAGGCATTCTTGAAATTTTTTTCTTTGAAATATATTATACTTGCTATAACTGCAAACACACTTCCTGAAAAAAAGTTTACAAATTCGCCTACACCTGCAGTAGTTGTTCCTTCAAAGATTAAATTCAATATATTTTTTAAGAATTGAATCAATATACCTGCTAAAGGTCCTAAGGCAAAGGCTCCTAAGAGAGAAGGCAGGTCTGAAATATCCATCTTTAAAAAGGGTGGAGCTAACCATACTACAGGAAATTTAAAATACATCAGTACGAATGAAATTACTCCTAGTACTGAAATCTTTGTCATGGTCTTCGTAGTCCATGTGTTTCTTAATGTTAACATTTTTTACCTCCCATTATTTTTGCTTCAGGGATAATAAAAATCCCGAAGAAATCTTCGGGGAATTAAACATATGCGTTTAACATATCTTCTTCCATCCAGACTTTAACTGTCGGCCCTGGGATCTAACCAGGTCAACCATAAAGGTTCGCGGGCTATACCGCCGGTGAGGATTTGCACCTACCCCTGAAGATAATCTTATTTATTTAATTTTGTTAAGCTTAGTATAACATGTTGTTAATTATATGTCAACATATATCGAAAAACTTTGTAACTAAATAGCGGGGGTGAAATCCTTGATTTTATGTAAAAAAATTGTTAAGCTAAGTAGTATATTGTAAATAAATAGAGATTGGAGACGGTTGTATGAAAGAAATTGTAATTGATTTTCATGTTCACTTACCTGAATATACAGATATGACACCAGATATTTTTGAATTTTATTCGGCCTTTTATCCTTCAAAAGAAGCATATTTGGATTTTGTAAAAAAATATACCGATCCTAATAGTTTTATAGAGCTGATGGATAAAAACGGTGTTGATTATTCTGTTGTTTTAGCAGAAATAGCTCCCTTGACCTCTGGCTACCTTTATAATGAGCAAGTTGAAGAGTTTTGCAAAGGAAATTCCAGGTTAATACCTTTTTGCACGCTAAATCCTTATATACATAATAATTTGGGAGAGAGATTAGAGGACTTATGCCTGAATCATGGTTTTAAGGGAATAAAACTTTATCCTTCATATAATCATTACTATCCTAATGACAGGTCTATATATCCTATATACGCTGTTGCTGAAAGGCTTGGCATACCGGTATTGCTTCATACTGGAACTTCTATCTTTAAGGGTAGTCGATTAAAATACAGCAATCCAATTTATCTTGACGATGTGGCAGGAGATTTTCCAAATTTGAAAATAATTATGGCACATGGTGGCAGAGGTCCGTGGTATGATGAGGCTATGGCCTTAATTCGTCTTCATAAGAATGTTTATATAGATGTTACAGGATTACCACCTAAAAAGCTTTTGGAATACTTTCCTATTATGGAGCGTTTTTCTCATAAATTTGTCTTTGGTTCCGATTGGCCTTCTGTAGATGTTAAAAAGAACATTGATGCAGTACGCAACCTAAATATTTCTCAAGAGGCAATTTCAAGAATACTTGGAGGAAATGCAAAGCAATTACTGGGATTGGAATAGGAGTAAGTTCTTATTCTAGCTATTGTCATTTTCAAATATAGTGGTATAATACTATTTAAAATATTTTGAGGGGTACATAAGATGAAAAAAGGTAAGAAAGCTGTATACTATATTTGTGACAATCATGAATGGGGTTATGTAAGCTACTTGGTTTGGGACATATTAAAAGAAGAAGGTTACTTAAATAATAAGGTTGATTTCACTTTCGCAGGAAGGGAAGTCTATAAATACACAGATAAAGACAATAATGAGTTCTACTTTGTTCCAACAGAAATAGCTTTATGCAGAGATTATCCAAAATATCTGCCTGATATGAATAAATATTTTACAGATTTTGATATGTCAGGAATGGTAACCTGGCATGAAGGCCCTAATTCACCCAGCAATGTTATTACAGTACATACTATAGGTGATGTTAATTCAGGCTGTTTTGGACCTGCTAATCCTCTATACAACCATAACCTTATGTGGGCTATGGAAAGACTAAGAAAAGAATTTGGTTTAGATGGATTCAGGGTTGTAACTGAAGCAACTCACTGGTCGGGAGTGTACGGAGATGAGGGGAATCCGGAGCTTCTGCTTAAATATCCTGTTCCAATGGTAGATATTGAAGTTGGCAGTGAAGAAGAAAGCTGGTTTAACAGGGATGCTTGTAAAGTACTTGCTTTATCATTGCTTCATGTATTTGATAAGGACATAAAACTTCATAATCTCCTTTGTGTGGGAGGAGTTCACTTTGAGCCAAATTTTGCAGAGGCAGTACATACATCCTGGAATGACGGAAAAGAATTCTTTGGAGTTTCTCACATTATAGCTAATCAATGGCTTGTATCCGGTGAATATGAAGGAGAAAAGGGAATCGAAAAGGCAACTAAGTGTATAGATTCCATCATAGGGGGAATTGATGCAATAGTTTTTCATGATAAGTTAAAAGGATGTTACAAGGATGTATTCCGTGCCTTGGGAGAAAAATACCAGGTACCTGTTTTAAAACATCAGGCATTAAGAAAACCTGAAAATATAAGTTGGTAATTACCATAATGGTTGTATTTTCGGTAAAATGGATACCGGATCAGTAAGAAGCTAATTGGAAGCCAATTATCCATAATTCAATCCCCTTTCCATTACAATATATGCTTATGAAAAGGGGAGGTTAAGAAAATGTACTGAGAATTGTTATTCTAAATTCACAATTGTTGCTTCAGCCCTCGTTGTGGTGGCAGCATATTCGCCTGCTAAACGACCGAAGACAAATGCCTGCAACAAGCCATTACCAGACATGTATCCAGGACCTGCTGTGTCAGAGAAACCTTCCATTACTCCTCCAGCTGCATATAGACCTTTGATTAGGGTACCGTCTTCTCTTAACACATGACCAACTGTATCTGTAACAAGACCACCCTGGGTGTGTCTTAAGTCAGCTGTTATTTCAATGGCATAATAAGGTCCGTCAAAATGTTCTGGGAAAAAGGTTCTATTTAAGCTATCCTGACCTTTTTCTATTCCATCCAAATAATCGTTAATTGACGATTTGAACTTTTCCTGATCAACATTTAAGGCTGTAGCAAGTTCTTCTAATGTTTCGGCCTTTATCAAGATGCCTGCCGCATCATAATCAGCAAATTTAGCTGTTTCATCGGCATTTGCCTGGTTAAATACCATGTAGACATGGTGGTCAGGCTGAGCTAATACTTCTGGAGATAATTCAGAATAACCTTTATGTTCATTTGTGAATCTTTCACCGTTTTTATTAACTAAAATACCACCTCTATAAAGTATGTTTAAATCTACGGAACCTTTTAATTCTTCACTGTATACACCGTGTCCCTGGTAGGCTTTCATATTTGCAACAGCTGCACCAAGGTTTTGCCCCCAGATTATTCCTTCCCCAGTTGCACCAGGAGCTACATAGGGGTAGGCATTAATCATTTCAGGTATGTATTTTGCAATCATCTCTTTGTTTGCACCAAAACCACTGGTACACAAGACTGTGTTTTCAGCCTTAATTAAAATTATATCTTTATTGTCTCTTTTAACAAATGCTCCTATTACCTGATCATCTTCCACAGCTAATTCAATAGCTGGGGAATTTAACATAACTTCTATTTTATCATTATTATTTGCGTTATCTATTAATACGCTGGTCAGACCTTGACCGCCACCCTCTGCCACATGCATACGATAATTTGATTGGCCATAATAGAGATTATTCGTTACTAAGTTAAAAACCACTCCTTGTTCTTCAAGCCATTCGATAACATTTTTAGCATTTTCAGTTACAGTGTAGACTAAATCCTTTCTTACACTGTAGGAATTCGGTCTGAATATATCCCTGGCGAACAAATCTTGATTGTCAACTATGTTAGCTTCTTTTTGCTGTTTTGTTTCTGCTGCAGGAACTATTCCAGCTGATAACATAGTTGCCCCTCCAAGATAACCTAATTTCTCTACCAAAATAACATTTTTACCTTTTTCAGCAGCAGTTAAAGCACTGGTTAAGCCTGTACCTCCCCCTCCAAGTACTAAGACATCCGTTTCTAAGGTTTCTGTATACTCTGGTGCTGGATCCCCTGTTGAAGTTGTTACTGAAGAAACATTGTTTTCCTCATTGTTGTTTTCTTGTTCCGGTATATTATCTTCTACAGTAGTGCATCCCGTCAATGAAACTATAACCATAAGGCAACACAGCAGAAAACTTATATGTTTTTTCATATATCCTCCTTATTATGAAAAATTTAAAACATTATATAAGTATTATTATCGATTGATTGGTGGATTATTCCGATTTTTTATATTTACATGAAGATAGTGGCTGTAGTAATAAACATTACGTAGTATATTGATAATCAAAATATATTTGATATAATATTTTTAAATATCATGAAGAAGTTAGATCCCAAAGTGAGTAAAATCATTGGAGTGGGTTATGGCTCGGGACAGTAGTCTATGTAATACTATATAATATATGGAGTAAAAAAATATAATGATTTATGACAACATAAGAAAAGCAAAGTTTATAGACAGACCTAATAGATTTATTGCAAATATAGAAATTGACGGTAAAATTGAAAAATGCCATGTTAAAAATACGGGACGATGCAAGGAATTATTAGTAAAAGGTGCAGAGATTTATGTCCAGGAATCTAATAACAAAAATCGTAAAACAAAGTATAGTTTAATTTCTGTATACAAGGGTGAAAGACTAATTAATATTGACAGTCAGGCTCCTAATAAAGTGTTTCAGGAATATTTATTAAATGGAGGACTGTTTCAAAATATTACTGCATTAGAGACAGAAAGTAAGTATAATAATTCTCGTTTTGATTTTTATGTTGAAGCTGATGGCAAGAAAAATTTTGTGGAAGTCAAAGGTGTAACCTTAGAAGAAAATGGTGTAGCCATGTTTCCAGATGCACCAACGGAAAGAGGAGTGAAGCATTTAAAAGAACTTGGTGAATGTATAGATGAAGGTTATGAAGCTTATGTATGTTTTATAATACAGATGAAGGATGTATTGTATTTTACGCCTAATTATAAAACTCATAGGATATTTGGGGAAACATTAAAGAGCATGGTAAAAAAGGGTGTATATGTCTTGGCCCTAGACTGTGAAGTTACAAAAGAAAGCTTAATAGCAAGAAATAGGGTTGGAATTGTACTGTAGCAATATATTTAGATAAAAGGGGTGCCAAATTCCTATATTAAAAAACTATTGACATTACTACTACTGATATAGTAGTATTTTAGTAATAAAGGGGGTGAGCTAATGTATATTAATAAAAATTTACAGGAAATAGCGTATGACTATTTAATGGAAAAAATAATGAACGAGGAACTTAGTAATGATGAAATATACTCTGAAGAAAAAATAGCTCAGGAATTGGGAATATCGAGATCTCCTGTAAGGGCAGCTCTTCAAAGATTAAATCATGATAATTATATAGATATAATACCTTATAAGGGATTTAAACTTCATGAAGTTACTATGAATGATATAATACAAACCTATCAATTAAGATGTGCCATGGAAGGATATTGTTGTCGTTATATTGCAAGAAAACACAACACAAAAGAAGGAGTTGCCGTAATTAATCAATTAAAGAAGATCTTAGCAGAATTAAGCAATATATATGAAAAGCATAAAATAATATTAAACAGCGGTGAACAATGCGAGAAGAAGGAAGAGATAAAAATAAATGAGTTTTTGGAAGCTGATTTGCAGTTTCATAAAACTATCGTAGAATTTGCAGATAATGAAGTTTTTAATTCAACATTCAACAGTTATGTTAATACTATTAGATTTCTTGCTCGTTCTTATTACAAATCTGTGATGCATCGTACAATTGAGGAACATAGAAACATAGTTGAAGCACTGGAAAAAGGTGATGAGATAGGAAGTTTTAACTCATTAGAGAAACATATGGGTACGCCTACGGGGCTATATTTGGAAAGGTTTAACACAAATCTTGATATCTAAGATCAATAATAATACTCAAACCCTTGAAAGAAATCGTTTACAAACTAATAGCATCCATAATATAGAAAGGCATGCTATTAGTTACTTTATTTAAAAAAACACAAAAATGAAGTTGATTTTTTTGTGGTATTATAGTATACTACTTTTGTAATAAATTTTTAACAGAAAACGTTTGGACGTAGGAGGTATGAAATTGAACTTTAATAACCAAGTAGCCGTAGTAACAGGTGGTGCAGCCGGTATCGGTAAGTCATGTTGCTTAGGCTTAGCAAAAAGAGGAGCAACAGTGATAATTCTTGACAAAAATGAGGACGGGGCAAAGGCTGTAGCAGAAGAAATAATGGCAGCGGGAGGTGTTGCAGAAGGTTTTGCATTAGACATTGCAAACGTTGCACAAATAAGAGAGCTTGTAGATTTAATAGAAAAGAAATATTCAAAAATTGACATTTTAATAAATTGTGCAGGAATTACTCAAGTAGTAAAAGTTGAAGATTTGACAGAATTCGACTGGGATTTAATGTTGGACATAGACTTAAAGGGCACTTTTTTTATGAGTCAAGCTGTACTTGATGTAATGAAGAAAAATAGATTTGGTAAGATAGTAAATATTGGTTCAGTTGCAGGAGAGGTTGGAGGTATTGTCGTAGGAGCAAATTATGTAGCAGCCAAAGCAGGTGTAATAGGTTTATCAAAATCTTTGGCCAAAAGTGCAGCGCCATATGGAATAAATGTTAATACTGTTTCACCTGGATTCATTGATACAGAAATGACAAAAACTCTTAATCAAGATGTAAACCTTGTCCCCTTAGGAAGGAAAGGTACTGCTGAAGAAGTATCGGATGTAATATTATTCTTGTGTTCTGACTATGCGAGATACTTAACAGGTGTTAATCTTGATGTTAATGGCGGACTACATATGAATTAATTTTTTATTATAGCTAATAACTAGTTTTATACTAGTATTAGAAATAAAACAAAAAAGCAAAATACAACGAACAAGGAGAGAATTATGAAAAGAAAAATTGCTTTATTATTAGTAATTGTATTATGTTTAAGCATTTTTGCCGGATGTTCTAATGATGCTAAAGATGCTTCAGGTGGCAATGAAACTACTTACACAATTAAAGCAGGACACGGAACAGCTGAAACGACTGCTTTACACAAAGGCTTTGTAGAGTTTAAAAGATTAGTTGAAGAAAGATCTGAAGGAAAAATTAAAGTAGAAATATTCCCGAATCAACAATTGGGTGGAGACAGAGAGTTAATCGAAGCTGTTCAATTGGGTAACATACAAATGACTGCTCCTTCAACAGCACCATTGGCTGCTTTTGACCCTGCATTCTATGTTTTGGACATACCTTTCTTGTTTAGCGACAGAGCAACTGTATATGAAGTATGCGATGGACCAGCAGGTCAAAAATTGCTTGATACATTATCAGAGTATGATATTAAAGGACTTGCTTATTGGGAAAACGGATTCAGGAATTTCACTAACAGTAAATTACCTGTAAGATCACCTGAAGACTTACAAGGTATTAAAATAAGAACAATGGAAAATGAAATTCATATGGAAGCATGGAAGTTGCTAGGCGCTAATCCTACCCCAATGGCTTTTGGAGAATTATATACAGCACTTCAGCAAAAAACAGTTGATGCTCAGGAGAATCCATTTGAACTTATTTATGCAACTAAATTCCATGAAGTTCAAAAATATATAACTAAAACAAATCATATTTATTCAGCATATATTCCTATGATTAACGAAGACTTCTTTAATAGCCTACCAGCAGAATATCAGGATATTATAATTCAATCAATAAACGATGCAACTGAATTACAAAGAAAGGCTGCTGAAGAAAATGAAACAGAATTTATAGGATTAATGCAGGAAACAAATGAAATAATTGAATTAACGGATGCAGAATTACAAGCATTCAGAGAAAAGATGGCTCCGGTTTTAGATTTAGTTAAAACAAAAGCAGGAGAAGATATGGTTAATCTTTTCACAGAAGCAGCAGGTTATTAATTTAATAAAGCGGGGGATAATCCCCCCTTTATCATGGGGATTATCCTCTCTTTATATGGATTATTCTCCCTTTATAGCTTACAGATGGAAAGGAGTAGTTACACATGAATTTTATTAAATATCTAGATGAAAATCTGGAGAAAATTTTTGTTGTTATACTATTAGGCACAGCAAGTGTAATAATAGGTATACAAGTATTTATGAGGTATGTTTTAGAATCTTCTCTTTCATGGTCTGAGGAAATAGCAAGATATATGTTTGTATGGCTTACATATATTGGAATCAGTTATGGTGTAAAAGCTGACAGACATATCAAAGTAGATGCAGCAATGTATTTGTTTCCTAAGAAGTTTAGAAAGTATGTGTCAATAATAGGAGATATTTTATTCTTTGCGTTCGCGGCAATAATTGTTGTGAATTCTATAGGAACAAGCGCATCTATTTTTAAAAGTGGTCAGTCCTCTCCAGCGGTGGGAATCCCTATGGGTATACTGTATTTAGCACCACTTTTTGGTTTTGCCATGGTTTGTTTAAGACTTGTGCAAAGTATAATCAGACAGTTAAAATCAGATGATGAAGAATCCATGAAAGGAGATGAAATCTAGTGACAACTTTTGTATTATTTGGTTCCTTTGTTTTATTCCTAATTTTAAATACACCTGTAGGGATTGCTTTAGGTCTTGCTTCAATTGTTACAATTCTTTACGCCGGAGGATTGAATGTTTCTTATATGTCGCAAAGCCTTGTAACAGCTATGGACTCATTTCCTTTAATGGCTATACCCTTCTTTGTCCTTGCCGGAGATTTAATGGGTAAGGGTGGAATATCGAATAGACTAATAAATGTTGCAAATGTATTTGTAGGCAGATACACAGGCGGACTTGCCATCGTAACAGTTATTGTATGTATGTTCTTTGCGGCAATTTCCGGTTCCGGTCCTGCAACAGTGGCAGCAATTGGTGGAATAATGATTCCAGCTATGGTTGAAAAAGGTTACAAGAAAAATTTCGCCAGCGGACTAAATGCAACTGCGGGAAGTATCGGAGTAATCATTCCTCCAAGTATACCAATGGTTATGTACGGTATCTCAACAGGAGTATCAATCAGTACAATGTTTTTGGCTGGTTTTATACCGGGTATACTTATAGGACTTATCTTAATAGCTTACAGTTTTTTAGCTTCTAAAAAAGCTGGTTATAAAGGTGATTCAAAAAAATATACTGCAAAAGAAAAATTACAAGCTGTTTCTGATGCCAAGTGGTCCTTATTAGTACCGGTTATTATATTAGGAGGAATTTACGGCGGTATATTTACACCGACTGAAGCAGCAGCCGTTGCAGTAATATACGGTTTCGTAATAGGTGTTTTTGTGCATAAAGACCTTAAGATATCGGAACTTCCTCAAGTTTTAGCAGATTCTGCATTAACAACGGCAACTGTTATGATTATAGTAGGTACTGCTACAACATTTGGGAGAATACTGACTATAGAAAGAATTCCAGTAATGGTAGCTGAAGCAATAGCTGCTTTTTCCAGCAACCCTATGGTTGTATTCTTATTAATAAATATATTATTGTTATTTGTTGGATGTTTTATGGATACAACAGCTGCAATAATCATTCTAGCTCCCATATTACTACCGGTAGCTTTAGCAATAGGTATTGATCCTATACATTTTGGTATTGTAATGGTTACAAACTTGGCAATAGGGTTTATTACACCGCCTTTAGGAGTAAACCTATTTGTTGCTTGTGGAATATCGAATTCTTCCTTGGAAGAGGTTTCTAAAGGAGTTGCTCCATTCTTCTTCTGTATGTTGATTGCATTAGCTTTAATTACGGTATTTCCTCAAATATCATTGTTCTTACCGCGATTGAATGGTTATGGTGGTTAATAAGAAGAAATGGATGACAATGTTTATGTAAATTTGGTTAGTATATTGAAGGGAAATATAAAATGGATAATAAAATGAAGGCAGTAGTAAAAACACAAAGAGGTTACAATAATATTGAACTTCTTGATGTAGATATACCTAAATGCATGGATGATGAAGTATTAATCAATGTTAAAGCAATCGGTGTATGTGGTACGGACTATCATATTTATACTGATGAGTACGACACTGTGCCCCCCTTGATTATTGGACATGAATTTAGCGGCGTTATAGCCGAAGTTGGCAAAAATGTAACAAATTTTAATATTGGTGACCGTGTAATTAGTGAACTTAGCGTTGAAAGTTGCGGAACTTGTCGATATTGCAAAACCGGAAACCCTCAAATTTGCTTAGACAAAAAAGCTCCGGGAACTCATATTAATGGTATTTATGCCGAATATATAAATATGCCGGCCAATTTAGTACACAAGTTAACCGATAATATATCATTTGAAGAGGCGGCTGTTATTGAACCGGCAGCTATTGTAGCCCACAGCTTTTTGCAAAGAACCAAGATTGAACCGGAAGACTTTGTTGTAGTTATAGGACCAGGTTCAATAGGATTATTAGCTATGCAAATGGCAAAAATTTACGGGGCAAGAAAAGTAGCTATAATAGGTATGGAAGCCGATAAAAAAAGATTACAAATTGCTGAAAAATTAGGATGTGACTATGTAATAAATGCATCTGAAGAAGACCCTTTAGCAATAATAGATAAACTGACAAATGGTCTTGGAGCGGACTTAGTTGTTGAGTGCTCAGGATCTGCAGGCGGTATTAATTCCGGAATAAATATGCTTAGAAAACAAGGGAGAATGTGCGTTATAGGGATCCCTGGACCTGAAAAAATCCAAGTTGAATGGAAAAAAGCAGTTATAAAAGCATTGGATTTAGTATGTACATTCAGTTCATCTCCACTTAGCTGGAACTGGGTTATATCAATGCTGGATAGAAAAGCACTTGATTTAAATAGTCTAATTAGCCACAAAGAGCCTCTGGAAAAATGGGAATATGTATTTGAAGAAACTGCAAAAGGAAATGTAGTAAAAGCGGTATTATTACCATAAAGCTGGAAAATCATAAGCCTACCAGCTTATGATTTTATCTTAAGTAGTATAGTAGTATACTACTATAAAAAATATAAAATAAGGAGTGACAAAATTGGATAAGGAAAGATTATTATGGATCTATAGAAAGATGCAAGAAATAAGGAAATTTGAAGAAAAAGCTTTAGAATTATTTGAAGCTGACAAGTTAAGAGGTTCCGTACACTTGTATATAGGTGAAGAAGCAATAGCTGCTACTGTTTGTTCGTTATTAAAAGATACAGATTATATTACAAGTACTCACAGAGGCCATGGCCATTGTATTGCAAAAGGAGCGGAATTAGCTCCGGCATTAGCCGAACTAATGGGAAAAGCAACAGGTTATTGTCAGGGTAGAGGTGGTTCCATGCATATTGCAGATGTGACTAAAGGTAATCTTGGTGCAAATGCAATAGTTGGTGGTGGTATTCCTATAGCAGTGGGAGGAGCCTTGGCAGCAAAGTTAAGAGGAACTGACCAAGTTGCAGTATCATTTTTTGGTGACGGTGCCTCGAATGAAGGTACTGCGCACGAATCCATGAATTTAGCATCCGTGTGGAAGCTACCTGTTATATTTATATGTGAAAATAACGGATTTGGGATATCAACACCTGTTAAACAAAGTACATCAGTTGAAGATATCAGTGTTAGAAGCGCAGCTTATGATATGCCTGGTTATACTGTGGATGGTAATGATGTACTTGCTATTAATGAAGTTGTAACTAAGGCAATTGAAAGAGCAAGAAAGGGAGAAGGCCCTACTCTTATTGAGTGTAAAACATACAGATGGTTGGGGCACTGGACCGGTGATCCTCAAGTTTACAGAACTAAAGAAGAAGTTGATGCCTGGAAGGAAAAATGTCCTATAAAAAGATTAAGAAACCATCTATTAGAGAATAAAATTTCAACTGAAGAAGAAATTCAGAAGATTGATGAAGAAGTGATTGCAGCTGTAGAGTATGCTGAAAAGTTTGCATTAGAAAGTCCGGAACCTGATCCGTCTACAGCAATGGATTATGTATTTTATGAAAATTAAGAAGGAAGGTAGGGGTTAAAATGAGTAGAAAATCGTATGCTATAGCTATAAGAGATGTATTAGCTGAAGAGATGAGACGAGATGACAGAGTTTTTGTTATGGGTGAAGATATAGCCGAACAGGGTGGTATATATGGATGTACAAGAGGACTTTTAGAAGAATTTGGTCCAGATAGAGTAAGAAATACTCCAATATCAGAAGCAGCCTTTGTGGGTGCAGGTGTCGGCGCAGCCTTAGCTGGAA
This sequence comes from Tissierellia bacterium, assembly GCA_012843025.1. GTDB lineage: Bacteria > Bacillota > Clostridia > Tissierellales > Sedimentibacteraceae > Sedimentibacter. The sequence goes on from DURT01000081.1 coordinate 20,924, forward strand.
TGAGGCCTGTAGTTGAATTGATGTACATGGATTTTGCTTTTGTAGCAGCTGACCAGATTCTTAATCAAGCTGCAAAAATAAGATATATGTATGGTGGAAAAGCAACTCTTCCTTTAGTAATTAGAGGACAGCAAGGTGTTGGAAGAGGTAATGCAGCAACACATTCACAAAGTATAGAAGCAATATTTATGCATATACCGGGGCTTAAAGTTGTTATGCCATCAACACCTGCAGACGCAGCAGGTTTATTAAGAACAGCACTTAGAGATAATAATCCTATAATGTTCTTTGAACATAAAATCTTATACAATACTAAAGGTGAAGTTCCCGATGATCCTGATTTTATGATACCTTTTGGAAAAGCAAATATTGTAAAAGAAGGTAAAGATGCAACAGTTATAGCAACTTCACAATATGTTGGCAGAGCTGAAAAGGTAGCAAAGCAATTAGAAAAAGAAGGAATCAGTGTTGAAGTTATAGATCCAAGAACATTAGTTCCTTTTGATACAGAAACAGTTGTAAATTCAGTTAAAAAGACAGGAAGAGCAGTAGTTGTTCATGAAGCGCATAAATGCGGTGGTGTTGGAGCAGAAATAGCTTCAATAATTATGGAAGAAGCATTTAATTACTTGGATGCACCTGTAATAAGATTAGGAGCAAAATCATGTCCATTACCATTTAATTTGGGGCTTGAAAATGCAGTTGTTCCTCAAGAAGATGATATAGAAAAAGCAGTTAAATCTGTACTTTATAAATAGGTAGGTGGTTAGAATGGCAACAAAGGTTATAATGCCTAAGCAAGGTCTTTTAATGACTGAGGGTTATATAACTAAATGGTTGGTTCCGGAAGGTGGAAAAACTGTTAAAGGTGAACCCTTATTTGAAATGGAAACTGATAAATTAACAATTACAATAGAAGCGCCGGAAACAGGAACATTATTGAAAATTATAAGGGGAGAAGATGAAACTGTTCCCATAACAGAAACTATTGCAATTATCGGAGAAGAAGGAGAAGATATTTCTGCTTTGCTCAATGAAACAGAAGAAAGTGAAGTGGTTGAAGAGAAAGAAACTACTGTAATAAGTAAAGATGAAACAAGTGAAAAGCTGGTAGTTACAAGAAAGGAAACTGACAGAATTTTTATTACACCGAGAGCTAAAATGAGAGCTTCGGAAATGAATATAGATTATACGGAAATAAACGGAAGCGGACCGGATGGCTTGATTATAGAAAGAGATGTACTGAGTTTTGAAAAGCATAAAGTAAAAACTACCCCTGTAGCTGAGAAAATGATTAAAGAAAATAATCTTAAAGCTGAAGACATTAAGGGAAGCGGTATAAGGGGAAGAATTACAAAGCAAGATGTAGAAGGAATAATAAGTGGAGTAGGTCGTACTTCCGATAGAAAAGGTGAAATTGTTCCATTTAGAGGAATGAGAAAAGTTATTTCCGATAGAATGATGGAAAGTATTCATGGTACAGCTCAAGCAAACCATAGGATGAGAGTTGATGTAAGCGAGTTAATTAGATTAAGGAATCAATTAAAGGAATCGGGACTGAAAGTATCATATAACGATATTTTAGTAAAAATTGTATCAAAAGCTTTAATAGAATTCCCATATATGAATTCTTCATTAACAGAAGAAGGTATACTATTAAAAGATTATGTAAATATGGGTTTAGCGGTATCTGTTCCAAACGGATTAATAGTACCCAATATTAAAGATGCAGATTTAATGTCCCTAGCTGAAATAGCAGCTCATTCATCAGATTTAATACAAAAGGCATTAGATGGTAATCTATCTCAAGAAGAGTATTCAAACGGTACATTTACAATATCAAATCTTGGAATGTATGATATAGATGAATTTACTGCAATATTGAATCCACCTGAAAGCGGTATACTAGCAGTTGGAAAAATTGAAAAAACACCTGTTGCAGAAGGCGATAATATTGTTCTAAAACCAATGATGACATTAAGCTTAACATATGATCACAGAATAATAGATGGTGCTTTAGCAGCGCAATTCTTACAAAGAATAAAGCAACTTATTATGTGTCCGTATTTATTATTATAGTGTACAGGTAGGTGGAAAAAATGGCGGATTATAAATATGACATAATAATTATCGGTGGAGGTCCCGGTGGTTATCCTGCTGCAATATATGCAGCTAAAAACAAAGCAAAGGTAGCAATCGTAGAAAGAGATGAATTTGGTGGCACATGTTTAAATAGAGGTTGTATTCCGACAAAGACTTTTATAAAAAGCGCTAATTTATATACCGAATTTAAAAACTGCAAAAGATTTGGCATAACAGTTTCAGATGTTAACTTTAATTGGGATGAAATTCTTAAAAATAAAAATAATGTTGTAAGAGGTTTAACTAAAGGGGTTCAAGCACTCCTTAAAGGTAACGGCGTAGACATTTATAAAGGCAATGCTTTATTGCTAAATGAAAATACCGTTAAAGTGACAGGTAAAAAAGAGGAATTAATAACAGGAGCTAATATTATTATAGCAACTGGTTCTAAACCTTCTACAGTTCCTATTGAAGGTGTTGATTTAGATGGCGTAATAACAAGTAATGAAGCTCTTGAATTAAAAGAATTACCAAAATCCTTAGCTATAATTGGCGGAGGGGTTATAGGTGTAGAACTGGCATATGTATTTAATTCCTTTGGAGTGGATGTTACAGTTATTGAAATGCTGCCTGAAATTCTACCACGACAGGACTTGGATGCAATAAAAGTTCTGAAAGCATCCTTGATTAAAAGGGGTATAAATATTTTAACCGATACCCAATTAACCAAAATTGAAAAAGAAAAGGGACAGCTAAAGGTAAATTATCAAACTAATAAGGGCGAAGGCAGCATAACAGTAGATAAGGTTCTTATGTCTATAGGTAGAAAAGCCGAACTTGATGTATTAAACGGACTTCCTGTTAATGTTAATAAAACAGGAATAGTTGTTGATGATTATTTGAGAACAAACATTCCTAATATTTACGCGGTTGGTGATGTGATAGGAAAAGTAATGCTGGCACATGTTGCAACTTATCAAGCTATAATTGCCGTAAAAAATATATTAGGGCAAAATACAAAAATGGATTATAAAGTAATACCTTCATGTATCTACACAAATCCGGAAATTGCATCTGTCGGCTTGACGGAAGAAGAAGCAAAGGAAAGATATGGAAGTCTTAAAGTTGGTAAATTCCCTTTTGCTGCAAGCGGCAAAGCAAAAACTATAGGTGAAACGGAAGGATTTGTTAAAATTATTTGCGAAGAGAAGTACAATGAAATAATAGGGGTTCACATTGTAGGGCCTCATGCTACAGAATTAATTGCAGAGGCTGCCTTAGCAATGAAGATGGAATGTACTGCAGAAGAATTGGTAGATACAATTCATGCACACCCCACATTATCTGAATCTGTAATGGAAGCATCAGGAGATGTATTGGGATTTGCAATACATAGTTTGTAGTAGAAAAGAAAGGAAAAAATATGAGTTTACGAGACGAAGCTTTAAAACTACACCAAGAGTGTAAAGGAAAAATTGAAATTCATAGCAAAGTACCTGTAAAAAACACTCACGATTTATCAATTGCTTATACACCGGGAGTAGCAGAACCCTGCAAAGAAATTCACAAGAATAAGGATGAAGTATATAAGTATACTTCAAAAGGAAATATGGTAGCAATAGTAACAGATGGCAGTGCAGTACTAGGCCTTGGAGATATCGGTCCTGAGGCAGGCCTTCCTGTAATGGAGGGTAAAGCTGTTTTATTTAAGCAGTTTGCAGGAGTTGATGCATTTCCTATTTGTGTTGCATCAAAAGATGTTGATGAAATTGTTCAAACTGTTAAAATGATAGAGCCGGTTTTTGGAGGGATTAATTTAGAAGATATAGCATCTCCCAGGTGTGCTGAAATTGAAAGAAGATTAAAAAAAGAATTAAGCATACCGGTATTTCATGATGATCAACACGGTACAGCTGTTGTAGTAATTGCAGCCTTGATAAATGCATTGAAAATAGTTGGCAAGAAATGGCAGGATATAAAAGTTGTTGTAAGTGGTGCAGGAGCTGCAGGTTCTGCAATCATAAAAATGTTGAAATTTGTCGGCGTTAATAATATAATTGCATGTAACAGCAAAGGTATTATTAGTTCAGACGAAAAATATACAAACTGGGTTCATCAAGAAATTGCTGAAGTGACAAATAAAGAAAACATTAAAGGCGGAATTGCAGATGCAATGAAAGGTGCTGATGTCTTTATTGGTGTATCCGTAAAGGATATAGTAACTGAAGACATGATTAAATCAATGAATAAAGATGCCATAGTCATGCCTCTAGCCAATCCTGATCCGGAAATTATGCCCGACCTTGCTAAAAAGGCAGGTGCTAGGATTATTGGAACAGGAAGATCGGATTTTCCTAATCAAATAAATAATGTATTGGCATTTCCGGGCATCTTTAGAGGTGCATTAGATGCAAGAGCTTCAGATATTAATGAAGAAATGAAAATGGCAGCTTCTAATGCAATTGCCAGCCTTATTAGTGATGAGGAATTAAATGAAGAATATATAATTGTTCCTCCCTTTGATAGTAGAGTCGGTGATGCTGTAGCTAAGGCGGTGTACAAGGTGGCAATTGAGTCCGGCGTTGCAAGAAAATAATAACAAGAAGCGTCATGTGAAATGTTTCACTTGACGTTTCTTAAATACTAAGTAAAGGTATATTATGATAATAAAAATAAGTAAAGTATTTTTATATAATAGTGATTTAAAAGGTGTCATAGAATTAGAGATTAAAGATAATACAACAGTAAATGATGTTATAAAATTATTATCATTAGATAATACTGACTATGCTATGTTTTTTATTAATGATAAAATTGCCGGTAAAAGTGATATGTTGAAAAATGAAGACACACTCACAATATTGCCGATTTGTGATGGCGGATAGCATCAATACGTTAAGGAGTGATAATATGGCTTTTGGCTATGCAGGAAAAATTCTTAAAATTAATTTGAAAGATAAGAGTAAAAGCATCATTAATCTTGATGAAAAAATAATGAGAAAATACATGGGCGGTAAAGGTCTTATTTGTTATTTTATG
>DURT01000082.1 GCA_012843025.1 Tissierellia bacterium
ATTACATACAGAAATCCAAGTAGATGTACCTGGAGGTGGTAAGAAGATAAAGGAGCCAGAGGCTCAAACAGTAGGCTTGCTCACGCCGTTTATTCACAGCAGAACTCTTTTATCAGATACCGAAGCCGTTTCGGGCTTTTCTTCAACACATCAACCTCCTTCATGGGGCACATCACTTGGTATAACCAAAAAGCCGACGCACCCTTCTCATTGTGGTTTTAATAGCTTCGGCGTCAATGTCTGTTCCCAAAAATCTTCTACCGAGTAAAACTGAACTTACGGCAGTTGTACCTCCACCGACAGTAAAGTCTGCTATGGTATCACCGGGGTCAGTAAATCGCCGTATTAGCTCAGACACCAGTTCTTCAGGAGCTCCCCATTCGTGATGGGATTTATCCGTAGTATTATCACTGGTTGGTCTGTCTATGTAATCAGCTACGATGTCGCCAATGTATTTACCCTTGACAAACCAAAGCACGAGACGAACCTTGCTCTGTACTTTTAACCAGCTTACAGACGCAGGTGACCCTTGCGGGAGTTTGCACGTTAAAAGCCAGTGATAGCGTAACCTCTTATCAGACGACAATGCAGTTATGACATCAGGTAGATAACTACCCCCTACAAGAACAAGTAGACTGCCTCCATCACGGAGTTTAGTGGCAGCAACTTTACTTATACCTTCACACACTACAGGCGACGACTTACCCCACGGCGGGTCACATATACATAAATCAACACTATTATCCCTTATCCAGTCAAACTGTCCAACCTGCCTGACGTCAGCAACCCTGATATCTACGTCATTTATGTTCAAAACTACTCTTGCGTCCTTACGTTTTTGCCTTTTCTCTCTTTCAAGGTAAGCTTGTGCGACGCAGGGGCTTTTTATTTGTGGGTGTGTCATCATATAGTCAAGCACATCAAGCCTTTTAATAGCCCGTAGTCCTCGTGGATTCAAAGTTTCTAATAAGCCTTTATTTGCTTGTATATACGGGTGGTTCATCCACTCACTATCGTCGTTACACAAGTGGTCGAATTGACCACTTTTTTTCATTTCCTGACGCACCAGACCAACGGTACTATGTGAAACACCCAAAATCCTGGCGATACTTCTATCGGATAGTTCCCAAGCGGTTTTTAGGTATTCTTGGATTTTCTTTTGCTTTTCAGTTAATCGAGCTATGCCTACCACCTCCTCTACGCAGATTTTAACACAACTGCTCTCATTAGGCCAGTCCTACCTGAGCTAAATATCTTAGGCCGATGAAAAACACTCGCATTTTTTATTCGCAAAATCAGGCCCTGCATAAAACACCCCAGAAAAACGAGTTAATGGGGGTTATATCAGATGGCAAGAGGACAATCAGCAGTAGCATATACATTACAAAGGGGTGATGTATGTGTGTCTGAGACTAATAAACGAGAAGCGAATCATGTTGTAGAGGAGTTTATGGTGGGCAACACCTGTATTAAGATATGTGACGATTATTGCTATAGTCGCAGTAATAAGGATATTGAGGCAATTTTAAATCGGATAGCCCGAAAAGCACAGGAGCACTTTACAGCGGCAGCAGAGCGAAATAATCCGCAAGAATAAACGCCCGCAATCCCAGAATTTTCAAGGGTTGCGGGCGTTTTATTCGCCATAACTGATAACATTATGGAACCAATTCTTCGGTGCCTATATCTGTTAAAATTGCTTTTAATTCGTTTAAGGGCATACTGAAACGTTGAGTTAAATAGTTCATACTTGCACTTAGCTCGCCATCAGGACCTCCGTATTGTGTTAAAACAGCCTTAGCCATCCGTACGTCTTTATTGGATACCCTTACAGGATACTGTAATTTCTTTTCATAAATAAACATAGAGTACAATCATTCCTTTCTATATAATATAGTCCTTCTTAATGTTCCCATGGCCATGGACCGTTTATATAACGCCAGTTATCCCCAAACTCATGACTAAATACGGTCATAGGTCCGAATTCTTTTTCATATTCATCCTTCACCTGTCTTAACCTATCAGTGTACATTTTATGTCTATAAAGTGCCACTGGGTCGTTGGGATGGGTATCTAAAAAAAGAGCTAAATCATATGCTGCAAATTGTAATTTTTGTATTTCCAGTAACATTTCCTGTTGTCTGTTTAGTCTCTGATTCGTTATATTATAATTAACCATAATTACACCCCTCTTTGAAGAAATTCTAAATACGGAGTAACTAATTCCGGAAATACAGTTCCTTGAACAAATGCTTCTGTTAAATTGTTAAAATACCGTGGATTTATTTGATAAGGCACATATCCGTAACCAGGTAACGGATTTTCGGGCATATAAGGAGCCATTGGTATATAATTGCTATCATCTCGTCTTTTCAATATCTTCATTCCTTTCTTTTGGATTTATGCCATTTCATTTTTGAAATAGTTATACTTATATTATTCAAATAAAGACAAAAAGTGACGTGTTTATGACAATATTTATGTAGGAAGGGGATACCCTGTTCCAAAATAGAATACATAATTAAAGAGACACCTAAGGGTGTCTCTAAAGCTATATATATTGAGGTGTGTCTATGTGTCTATACGATCTAATACTTTTTTAATAATTGCCGGTGCTGTTTTGCACTTTTCTTCGGAAACGGCACAAACGGCAAATCGCAGTCCTTTTTTAAGGGCAACAACAAACATATTTTCTTTTGTTAGTTCTTCAGATGCTTTCTTAGCATTTTCATATGGTATGCTTACGAAAAAACCGTCTCTGTAAGGTAAAATTTCCAGACCTACTTCCTTGGATGCTTCCACGAAGGCTTCTGCACGTTTTCTAAGCATGGTTTTCGTTTCTTTTACTTCATTTTCATAAGCCTTAGTTTTTTCGGGATCTTTTGCTATTCTTATCATTACTTCCATGGCTGCTCTCGTTCCGTTTGACCAGTTAGCTCTGTTTGCATGCATACATGAATAATAAAATTCTTCTACAATATCTTCATTGGAAGAAATTCCTATGGCTGCACCGGAACGCATTCCATACATGGTGTAACCTTTTGACATGCTATAGGCTATAATTACAAAAATATTATCAGGTAAATTAGAAAATTTTGAGAAGAATTTTCTTCTTTCATCTCCTACGCCTGCATAATCTATGTAAGCACAGTCAACAACTATTATTATTTTATTTTCGGGATCTTTGGCATTTTCTTTTGCAATATTCAAAACTTCGTCCCATTCTTCATCAGACAGACTGTATCCCGTAGGGTTATTAGCAGGGGTATTAAGTACTGTTACCAATCTTTTTTGTTTTTTAATTAAATCTTCAAATTTTTCTTTGAAATCTGCTATATTAAATTGGTTTTTGTCATTAAACAATTCAAAAGTAGTAACAGTTATGCCATATTCTTCAGAAATTGTTACATAGGGAGACCAAAACCAGTCGGCTATTAAGATAGAGTCCCCTGGATTTGAGTAGTTTACAATACCGTGTCTTACAGAACCGGTTCCGCCAGGAGTTGCAACTGCCCTTATATGTGCATCCGGTTTATATCTTCCGAAGCATGCCTGTTGTACTGCTTCTAAGTAGTCCGGCTGACCTGCTACTTGTGCATAGGCTGCAATTGCTGCATTGGGGAGAGATTTTAATTCATTGTAAACAGTTTCTAAACAAATAAGATTACCTTCATCATCAACTAAGGCTCCTAATGTAGAATCAATTACATTTTCCCTGCCATACTTGTCTATTGCTTCTTTTGCCCTAGCTGCCAACCCGAAAATTGCATCATTTTCTTTAGGCCACCTTGCATGTTCCGCAACCATACTAATTGACATTATACCACCTCTTTGTTTTTTCTTAATTTTACCATCCCCAAAAATATAAGTCAATAACACATATTTAAATATGTTATGGTAACAATATATAATAAAATTTACAATATCTATTTGTCAAAAAATAAATTATATAAAAAATTATTGACAAGATTAGACAAGGAAGGTATTATATAAGAGTTGAATTTTTGATCCATTAGCTCAGCAGGTAGAGCACTTGACTTTTAATCAAGGAGTCCGGCGTTCGAATCGCCGATGGATCACCACTATAAAACAACATTTGACGATCCTTGAGCGACGTTGAATGTTGCTTTTTTTATGTCAAAATTCTATTTTTGATAATAGTTATTCTACAAATTTCTACATATTATTTTATTAAACAATTGTATATTATACTTAAAATGGGTAATTAAAGGGGAAAAGTAAAATATGAAAAAAACAATGGAAAACGATGGGATAGATAGAGAGGAATTAGAAGAAATTGCTATAAGGCAGGGTGAAAAAATTGCTGCTTTAGGACAGCTGGCAGGTGGAATAGCTCATGATTTCAACAATTATTTAATGAGTATAATTGGAAATGCCACAATGATTCAAAAGACTGATGATATTGACCGAATAAAAGAGTATGCGGAAAGAATAATTCATATATCACAAAGTGCAGCCAGCCTTACTAAAAAAATTCTTATGTTTTCAAAAAAGGAAAGCAGTACTAATAAACCAGTGAATTTAAAAAATATTTTGGACAATACCTATAATATGATGGAATTCATACTTTGCAAAGAAATAAATTTAATCTACTCTTATGGCGCAAGCGACGAAATTATATTGGGAGATGAGTCCCAGTTGGAAAGTATGATTATGAACATGATACTAAATTCAAGGGATGCCATGGGTGAGAAACACGGAAAAATAAAAATAGGAACTAAGGACACAGTAGTATATTATGATATGGTATTAAGCCATGGTGAAATAATTAAACCAGGTAAATACATTACTATATATGTTGAGGACGATGCATCAGGAATGGACGAAGATACCTTCAATAGAATCTTCGAACCATATTTTACAACTAAGAATAAAACAAAGGGAACAGGTTTAGGATTATCTGTTGTATTTGGTACCGTAAAATCCCACAGAGGGTTTATAAATGTTGAAAGTAAGGTTAATGTGGGGACTAAATTTGAAATACACATACCCGTACATAGTAGTGGGGAAGTTCTTAATAAAAGAACAATTAAGGAAATAGACAGTAATATTGTAATGCTTGTTGACGATGATGTGAATGTACTGAATGTTGAAGCTGAAATGTTGGAGGATTTAGGCTATGATGTTGTTAAGTTCAATAATCCTCTAAGAGCTTTAGAATATTACAAAAAAAAATGGGAAAACATATCATTTTCAGTTATAGATTTAATGATGCCTGAATTAGGAGGAAGGGAACTATATAAGGAAATGCATCTTATAAATAAAGATGCTGCAGTGATATTTATAACAGGATATGCTCACCAAACAGAATATGAAGATTTAAAAATAAGAGGGCTGACAATTGTAGAAAAACCTTTCACATACGATGAACTATCTCAAGTAATAGCATCCATGTATAAATAATCCATAGTTTAATGGATTATTTTTTACTTGTTAAGATAATTTAATAATATACTGGTCATAATCTTTTGACAATTGATATTTTTTTGATAGAATGTAACATGAAAAACAAGCTATAAAGATGTATTAACAGGAGGAAAAAATGAATATAAGTGAACACACATTCACTGAACTTCAACCATTCGGAAAACTGTCTATTATTGCAATGAAAGGCTGTGAAGAAATAGCATCAAAGATAGACTATTATTTGAAAGAGTGGAGAAAGGATTCTAATGGTGTTATATATTCAGGAGATTCAGCACCAGCACAAACATTTATTTTAGATGCAGAATGCGTCAGATTTGGATCCGGAGAAGCTAAGGGTGTAATAAATGAAACAGTAAGAGGTCATGATATATATATTCTATGTGATGTTTTTAATTACGGAGTAACTTATAAAATGTATGGCATGGAAGTGCCTATGAGTCCCGATGACCACTACCAGGATTTAAAAAGATTAATTGCTGCCATGAATGGGAAAGCAAAGCGCTTAACGGTAATTATGCCAATGCTTTATGAAGGAAGGCAGCATAAAAGAGCTACCAGAGAATCTTTGGATTGTGCCTTGGCATTACAGGAACTTACTTCAATGGGAGTTGAAAATATTATTTCCTTTGATATTCACGACCCTAGAGTTCAAAATGCAATACCTCTCCATGGACTTGAAGATTTCCATCCCCACTATCAAATGATAAAATCTTTTGTGAGAACTGTTCCCGATGCTAAAATAGACAGAGATCATATGATGATAATATCTCCTGATGAAGGTGGTATGTCAAGATGTATCTACTATTCATCCGTTATGGAATTAGATTTAGGTATGTTTTATAAAAGAAGGGATTATTCTGCTGTAGTTAATGGAAAAAATCCTGTTATCAGTCATGAATTCTTAGGTAGTAACCTGAATGGTAAAGATGTTATAGTTGTTGATGACATGATAGCTTCCGGGGATTCAATGATTGAAGTGGCTCACAAATTAAAGGAAAGAGACGTAAGAAATGTTTATGTATTTGCTTCCTTTGGACTATTTACAGAGGGATTGGAAAAATTCGATAAGGCATATGAGGATGGAATAATAACAAGAGTATTTACTACTAATATGATTTATCGCAAACCAGAACTTAAGGAAAGACCTTGGTATACTGAAGTGGATATGTCTAAATATATTGCAAGTATTATTGACACATTAAATTATGATAGCTCTTTAAGCGAACTGTTAGATCCAGTACAAAAAATTAAAAAACTTCTTAAAAAATAATGTCTCTACAGGCATTATTTTTTTCATAGGAAGAATGTTCAAATTACAGCCTGTTGCATACAAAACAAGTAATTGAAATATAATAAGTTCTATGGTATAATTTTTATCATTAATATTCGAAACTTAAAGAAGAAGCATATGGAGGATGAAGATGGGTTTCAGAATGGATATCGGAATAGACCTTGGTACTGCCAGCGTATTAGTTTACATAAAAGACAAAGGTATAGTTATTAATGAACCTTCAGTTGTAGCAATAGACATAAATACAAACAAAATCCTAGAAGTAGGGGAAGAAGCAAGGAAAATGCTTGGGCGTACTCCCGGCAATATAGTTGCTATCAGACCTCTAAGAGACGGTGTTATATCTGACTTTGACATTACGGAAAAACTATTGAAATATTTTATTAAAAAGGCAGTGGGCAATTCAATTATTAAGCCGAGAGTAATAATTTGTGTTCCAAGCGGTGTAACAGAAGTTGAAAAAAGAGCCGTTTTAGAGGCTAGTAACAACGCTGGTGCCAAAAAAACATATCTCATTGAAGAACCTGTCGCAGCTGCTATAGGAGCCGGACTTGATATTACCAAACCATCAGGCCATATGATTATCGACATGGGCGGAGGAACTACGGATATAGCCGTAATTTCTTTGGGAGGAATAGTGGTAAGCAGATCCATAAAGGTTGCTGGCGACAAGTGTGATGACGCAATAGTAAGATATGTAAGAAAAAAATATAATGTAATGATAGGTTTGCGAAGTGCAGAAGAACTAAAAATAAAAATAGGAACTGCTTTTCCTGTGGAAGAAGAAAAATATATGGAAGTAAGAGGCAGAAACTTAGTAACAGGCCTACCTGTTAATCTAACTATTTCATCTTCCGATATGCTTGAAGCAATGGAAGAAACTATTACTTCAATTGCAGATGCCGTCCATTCCGTTCTTGAAAAAACACCGCCGGAATTGGCAGCAGATATAAGCGAGAAAGGTATTGTAATGACGGGAGGCGGTTGTCTGATCCATGGAATGGATAAACTTATTGAAAAGAGAACAGGATTGACAGTAACCATAGCCGAAGATGCCGTTTCTTGCGTTGCCAAGGGAACAGGCCAGGCATTGGAGCATATGGATATGCTTAAAGATTCCTTGATTTCGGACAGTATTAAAACAAATTATGGTATAATATAAATATGTAGTTATAAATCAATAGATTAATTAATCTATTGATTAATATAATTATACAGAAATATGTGGAATAGAGGGTTAGTATGAAAGTAAAAAAAGCAGTTATACCTGCAGCAGGACTTGGTACTAGGTTTTTACCGGCAACAAAGTCAATACCTAAAGAAATGCTTCCCATAGTGGATAAACCAACAATACAGTACATAGTGGAAGAAATAATTGCCTCTGGTATTGAAGATGTTCTGATAATTACCGGTAGAAACAAGGGCTCAATTGAAGAACACTTTGACAGAGCTGTTGAGTTGGAATACCATTTGGCTAATAACGATAAAGAAGAGTTGCTGGAAGAAGTAATTAATATTTCAAAGATGATAAATATCCATACGGTAAGACAAAAAAATCCCTTGGGATTAGGACATGCAGTATATTGTGCAAAATCATTTGTAGGAAATGAACCTTTTGCTGTACTATTAGGCGATGACGTGGTGGATTCTCAAAAACCATGTCTTAAGCAAATGCTGGAAGTTTATGAAGAGTATAATTCAACAATTTTGGGAGTTCAGCCGGTAGAATGGGAAAATGTTAACAAGTACGGTATTATTTCCGGTAACAGAGTAAATGAAAAACTATATACTGTAAATGATCTAGTTGAAAAACCTACAAGGGACAAAGCTCCTACTAATATTGCAATTTTAGGTAGGTATATTATAACTCCTGAAATTTTCAAAATACTTGAAAATACTAAGAAAGGCGTGGGGGGAGAAATCCAGCTTACAGATGCTTTAAAAGAACTTTGTAATATAGAAAAAGTTTATGCATATATTTTCGAAGGTAGAAGATATGATGTAGGCAGCAAAATAGGTTTTCTTGAAGCAACGGTAGACTATGCTCTTAAGAGGGAAGACTTAAGAGAAAGTTTTATAAGCTATTTAAGAAAAATAAATTTATAAGGGGTGTAGTATGTATAGGGAAAAATACAAAATATGGGTGGACAGCGAGTTTGTAGATGAAGAACTGAAGGAAGAACTACGGGCAATTGAAAAGATTGATAGCGAAATAGAAGATAGATTTTACAAAGACTTGGAATTCGGTACTGGAGGAATGAGGGGGAAGATTGGTGCCGGAACCAATCGAATAAATTTCGTAACCGTTGGAAAAGCAACTCAAGGAATAGCAAATTATTTAAAGGAAAAGTATGATAATGAAGAAATCAGTGTGGCAATTGCTTATGATTCAAGACATATGTCAAAGGAATTTGCTGCAAAAGCAGCTTCTGTATTTGCCGCTAACAATATAAAAGTTTACTTTTTTGAAAGTTTAAGACCTACTCCGGAATTATCTTATGCAGTTAGATATTTTAATTGTAAGTCGGGAGTAGTTATTACTGCAAGCCATAATCCTCCTGAATATAACGGGTATAAGGTGTATGACCGCTTTGGAGGCCAGGTGGTCCAAGATGCAGATACTATTATTGAAAAAATTAAGGAAGTTAAGTTAAAAGACATACAAACAGCTGAATTTGAGGGAAATGATAAAATCCAAATAATCGGTAAGGATGTGGATACCTCTTACATAAATGACATAAAAGAATTAAGTTTAAGAAAAGAAGTTGATAAAAACATTAATATCGTATATACTCCTCTTCATGGCACAGGGAACAAATTGGTGAGAAGATTATTGGAAGAAATGGGTTACATAAACCTGTTTACAGTGGAGGAGCAGGAAGAGCCGGATCCGGAATTTTCAACAGTTAAATCTCCTAATCCAGAAGACATTGACTCTTTTGAACTGGCAATTAAAAAAGCCCGGGAAGTATCTGGTGATATTATTATTGGCACAGACCCTGATTGTGACCGTGTAGGGGCTGTAGTATGGCATAAGGGAGAATATATTCCTTTAAATGGCAATGAAACAGGAGCCTTGCTGTTAAATTACATATTGGAAACTAGGAAGGAGTTAGGAACTCTGCCTGAAAACCCGGCAGTGGTTAAAACTATTGTTACCAGTGAAATTGCAGACAGGATTGCATCTAAGTATAAGGCAGAAACCTTTGATACTTTGACTGGTTTTAAATATATTGCCGAATTAATGCAGCAATTTGAAGATACAAAGGAATATAATTTTTTATTTGGATATGAAGAAAGTTATGGCTACTTGGCTGGTACCTTTGTAAGAGATAAGGATGCAGTAATAGCTTCCATGCTCATTTGTGAAATGGCAGCATACTATAAAAAACTAGGAAAAACACTGATTGATGTTCTTTATGAATTATATGAGGAACACGGTTACTATATAGAAGAAACTGTTTCATTAACCTTTGCCGGTGTCACTGGTCAAAATAAAATGAAAGCTATAATGGAATTTTTCAGAGAAAATAAATTAAGTTCCTTGGCAGGTAAGAAAATACCCACAATAAATGATTACAAAATGAGTGTTTCTTTTAACCTTTTAGATGGAACCACAGAAAAACTGATTTATCCTAAATCAGATGTTCTGAAATTTTCATTTGAAGACGGTTCCTGGATAGTATTGAGACCTTCAGGAACGGAACCAAAATTAAAAGTATATTTTTCAATAAAAGGAGAGGATAAGGATAGTTCCCTTAAAATGTTGGAACTGACTAAAAGCGAGATATTAAGTTTAATTGACCGCATCCAAATTAACATTGACTAAAGGAAGGCTATAAATATGAAAATATTTAAAACCACCGCCAAAAAAATTATTATATTAACTATAGTTTTTTTATTAGTATTTAACAACTTAACTTTCGGAGGAGTCAATCCTCCGAGGGAAGAAGTTGAAAATATAATTGATACTATTGCCCAAAAAAGAGCAATACCCGCCATTCTGTTAAAGTCCATAGCAAGAGTGGAATCTTGTTTTGAACATTACGACCACAATGGGAATCCGAAAATCAATGGAACAAGTATAGGCCTTATGCAGGTAAATAACAGATATGGAGGCTACAATACGGAAAAACTTAAATATGATATAGAGTATAACATTGAAGCAGGTGCTGATGTACTCCTTAACAAATGGAGTATGAGTTCATACCAATCTGTTTCCAGTGTGGGAAATATGGATCCCAACATTTTAGAAAACTGGTATTTTGCCCTTTGGGCATATAACGGATGGGCTCAGAGCAACAATCCCAATATGCTTTCATCCTATGCGAAGAAGTACACTTACCAGCAGCTAGTCTATAATATTGCAGAAAAGGAATATAACAAAAAAATCAACAATATCGATTTTTCATATCTTCCTGCCGCAGGAAAACCAAGCAGGTCCTTGGTAGTGCCTACACCTTCAAATTGCAGCAGCGGTAATATAGTGCTTTATGAAATTGGAGACTATGTAAGAACCGACGGTATAAGGAAAAGTTACCATTTAAGGGATGTTCCAGCAGGAAAATATATTCATGAGTTAGACGTTAATCAGCTAGCAGTTATTACGGAAGGTCCAGTGTTAGAAAAAGGCTACTATTGGTATAAAGTTAGTGTAGATGAAAACAAGGAAGGCTGGATAGAAAGAAACTGGCTTTTGCGTACAGGGGATATAGAATATGGTAGATATACTTTTGAAGATATATCCTTCCACTGGGCAAGAAAAATTATTATGGATTTGCTAAAAAAGGATATAGTAAGTGAAGGGGAATTTTTCTATCCAGACAATTATGTTTCAAAGGAAGAGTATTTCATAATGTTAAGCAGATCCTTAGATTATTCAGAGGTTGAAAGTGAAAATGCTTCAGATGAATTAAAAGGCGGTGAAGAGTTACAAAAAAATGGGACAAGTAATGAAACATCTGAATCAAATCCTTTTGAAGAATTAGAAGGTATCCAAATAAATCCATGGGCTGTTGAATATGTGGAAAATATATATGGAATTGGTTTAATAGACCAAGAAGACTTGTCAAACATCATGGATAATCTAACAAGAAAAGAAGCAGCTTTAATAACTGCAAAATTATTTGATATTGATGAAGAATTCTATTCATTAGATATAAAATCTATATTTACTGATTTAAATGAGCTTAAGGAAGAAGAAATAGCAGCAGTTAAAACAGTTTATGTCAATGAAGTTATGTCAGGAAAAGCTACTGGGACCTTCAGTCCCCATGAGCATTTAACCAGGGCTGAAGCTGCTGCAATCATGGCTAAAGTTTCAGAAAAACTTAAAACTGAATAAAGGTACAAAAAAATCCTCCATGGAGGATTTTTTATGTACCAGTAAAAATAAATAAATAGGTATAATTTTCATAATTATGGGAATATTTACAATATTAACAATAGCATAAAGTTCAGGGGCGGAAAATCAATTAGAACAGAGAGGTATATGAACTTGAAAAATATTACCCATAAAATAATTTTGCTGATAATTATTTTTTTATTAACATTTAATACTAGGGCTTTTGGAGGAGTAAACCCTCCAAGGGAAGAAATTGAAGCCATGATTGATGAAGTTGCTTTAAAAAGAGGTATTCCTGCCCTTTTACTTAAAGGAATAGCAAGAGTTGAATCTGTATATAAACAGTTTAACAGTGACGGTAGTCCTAAAATTTGTGGTACTAGCATAGGTCTTATGCAAATAAACAATGTTCATGGAGGTTACGACAATTATAGGTTAAAATATGACATAATGTACAATATTGAAGCAGGGGCGGACGTGCTGTTAAATAAGTGGAGTATGAGTGCATATGAACAAGTTTCAAGGGTAGGAAATATGGATCCTAATATTTTAGAGAACTGGTACTTTGCTTTGTGGGCATACAATGGTTGGGCTCAAAGCAACAACCCGGTTTCTCCTTACGCAAAAAAATATACTTATCAGCAACTGATTTATGATGTAATTGAAAAGGAATACGGGAAAAAAATAAATAATATAGATTTTTCTTATTTACCAAAGTATGATAAACCAAGCAGATCCTTGGTGGTTCCCACACCGGAAAATCATAGTAAGGGAGATATAGTGTTATACGAGGTAGGAGACTATGTTCGTACTGACGGTATGAGAAATGCCTATTATTTAAGGGATGAACCTGCGGGAAAATATGTACACCAACTTAATATAAATCAGTTGGGAATAATAAAGGAAGGACCTGTTTTAAAAAAGGGATATTATTGGTACAAAGTATATATAGATGAGAACAGAGAAGGCTGGATAGAAAGAAACTGGCTTCTCCGTACTGGAGATACAGTGTATGGAAGGTATATTTTTGATGATATATCTTTCCATTGGGGAAGAAAAACGATAATGGATTTATACGGTAAAGGAATAATTAGCCATGCCCACTTGTATAATCCTAATAGAATTGTTACTAGAGAAGAATATTGTGTTTTTCTAAGTAAGACTTTGAACTATATAGAAAAAATAAACCAACAAAAAATATTAGATTTTAATAAAATATTCTCCTACCAGGATATTGAACAATTTAGCCCATGGGCTCTTAAATATGTAGAAGATATATACGGAAGAGGATTGATAGAAGAAGAAAAATTATTTAACCCTAAGGATAATATTAGTCGAAAAGATGCTGTGCTAATAATTAAAGATTTACTCATCAGCAGTAAAAATTTTGACCCTTTGAATATAGAAACAATTTTTCCTGATTTACATAATTTGACGGAAAAAGAAAAAGAGGCAGTAAAGACAGCCTATTTAAACGGTATAGTATCGGGGAAAAGTTTTAATTCCTTCTGTCCGGAAGAATATTTAACCAGAGCTGAAGCAGCTGTAATAATGCTAAATATAGTAAATAAGTATGTCCGCTGAAAAATATTTAGGGAACATTATGAAATCTAATATCATAAATTCTATGGAATTCCTTTGTATCTTTATTGTAAGATACAGGGGATCTATTTCTGTTCAGGAGTTTTACTATTCGATAAACGTCAATCCAAATTTCTGCCAATGTCTCTTTTTGTGATTCGTGGAAAATTAACTGCATTCCAAAGTGCAAATGAGGAGTTCGTATATTGTTTACATTTTCTCTTCTGGAATATCCGGTCATCCCCAAGTAACCGATTACATCTCCTGATAGTACTATATCCCCTTCTTTTAGGCTTTTAACATAGGGGTGATCCTTTCTTAAATGAGCATAGTAATAATATCTTTTATTGTCCAAGCTTCGTATTCCTATGCGCCATCCACCGTATTGATTCCAACCTAGTGCTTCTATTCTTCCCGTTTCAACGGCTACTATGGGTGTTCCTACGGAGCCTAGCAAATCATTTCCCAAATGCACTCTCCTAAAGCCATAACTGCGAGAATTTCCAAAATCATCATAATGACTGTAGTGATAGCCTGCTGCTATGGGGGAGAAGACTTTTAAACCATATTTTTTCACCCAGACAATCTCGCCGGTTTCAGGATCTTTCTCCTGTATTTCAAAGGGTCCCACAAATCCTCCCAATACGGCAGAATAAGCTTCGTAATAGTAATCGTAATGAGTGAGATTTTTTGTAATACTTTCAATACTTTCGCCACTTTTTAAGCGATTTATTAAATCATCCATGTCCCTTGCCTTGTATCTGGCAAAATTTCCTCCGTATCTAGCACCTAAATAGGCTAACAGTTCTATCCAATTTAATTTTACTTCTTCATCAATACTGTTAATATCAGCTTTTAAGGCCTTGTCCATTGCTTCATATGAAACTCTGAAATCCACCCACTTAATATAATCCTCTTCTTCTGCGGAAACCCTTTGAGTTCGGTTCATATATAAAATAAAAAATCCCCCGGTAATAATTGTAACTATAAGAACTACCAATAATGACTTCCATTTAATCTTTATAACCATACTTATCCCCAGAACTATAGTTTTAGGACAAGCCTCCTATACAGAGTATCTATAAGGAGGTGTCCTCTCCAATATATATTATGCGAATAATGACTTGTTAGAACTTTATATATAATACAGGTACAATACTAAATTAAGAAAATATTTGTAAAAGAAATATATTTATGTTAATATAAGTTGAAAATGTGCAGGAGCACTGGGAGGACGGATGAAACTTAAATTTTGTTCATTAAGTAGTGGAAGCAGTGGAAACTGCCAATATATCAAGACAGAAAATGCCACCATACTTGTTGATGCAGGCATGAGCGGCAAAAAAATTCAAGAGGAAATTTCAAATATAGGCGAAGATCCTAAAAATATAGATGCAATATTTATTACCCATGAACACAGTGACCATATTTTAGGGGCAGGGGTTTTGTCCAGGCGATTAAACATTCCCATTTATGCTAATGAAGAGACATGGGAAGCCATGACCCAGTACATAGGCAAAATAAAACCTGAGAATATTAAAGTATTATATGATAGTACTCAAATAGGTGATCTTTTTATACAATCCTTTGACATATCCCATGATGCAGCCCATCCTGTAGGCTACAATATATTTTATGCTAATAAAAAATTAAGTTTGGTTACTGATACAGGCTGTGTAAATGAAACTATTATAAACAGCATCTTAGATTCGGACTTATTACTTATAGAATCAAATCATGATGAAGATATGGTAATAATAGGCCCCTATCCGTGGCATCTTAAAAAGAGAGTGTTAGGTGAATTTGGACATATGTCAAACGATATGGCAGGAAATCTTCTGTCCAAGGTAATAAAAAAAGGTACAGAAATAGTTTTGTTAGGCCATTTAAGCAAGGAAAATAATTTTCCTCAGCTTGCCTACAAGACGGTGGAATCTATATTGAAGGAAAATTCAATAGAAGTTAATCCTGGAGTTTGTCTTGATTTAACTTATAGAGATAGAGCTAGCAAAGTGTATGAGGTGTAAGTATGGAAAATAATAATGGAAAAGTAATTTATGCATGTGCAGAACATGTAGAGCAGGGAATAGATGACTATGTTAATTTTAATGAGGATGCTCCTAAAATATTTAAAACCAATAAGCTGCAAAACTGTACCTATTGTGAAAAAAAAGCGGAATATAAAATTACTGAATGATAATTATTTATTATACCTGTATCTATAATCTTTGATGGATAATTGCAAACAACAAGGTCTAATATCGTTGAACAACGGTATTGGACCTTGTTGTTTTTATGAATCCACTATATTACAAAAAATTCTATTTAAATTTGAAAATAAAATAACAAATATATTGACAAAAAATTATTTTACACTATAATAGAATATAACGACAGAATATTCTGTCAATATATTCTATTACACACTTGGAGGGTAAGATGTTTAAGCTTAGCAAAAGAATATTAACACTAATATTAGCATTTATGATGATTATTTCTGTTACGGCATGTTCACAAGAAACAGCCCAAGAACCTATAGTTGAAGAAGAAGGAATTTTCAAACCTGGTACATATACTGGAGAAGCAAACGGGCTTAATGGTACCATTAAGGTTGAAGTAACAGTAGATGCAAATAATATTTTAGAAGTAAAAGTCTTAGAACATAAGGAATCACCTGGAATTTCTGATAATGCTATTATAAGCATACCTGAAAGCATTGTAAAATATCAGAGTCTTAAAATAGACACTATTTCAGGGGCAACATTTACAAGCGATGGAATCTTAGAAGCTGTAAAAAATGCTTTACTAAGTTCTGGAGCAAACATTGATGAGTTAATGAAAGAAATCGATGTTTCATCTGAACCAGGCGAAACTATTAATAAAACCGCTGACGTTGTAGTAATAGGCGGTGGCGGGGCTGGATTAGCAGCAGCAGTATCTGCATTGCAGAATGACGCAACAGTTGTCGTTTTAGAAAAAATGCCAAGTGTTGGTGGTTCAACCATTATGGCAGGAGGACAATATAATGCTGTCGATGATGCACGTCAACGAGCATATGAAATGCGTCCTGAGTTAATTGCGGAAATAGAATCTTATACAAAGCAAGAACCTGTAAATGAAACGCATAAGAGGTTAATGGAAGAATTAGCTGCACAGATAGAAGAGTATAAGGCTAACGGAAGCACCTATGTATTTGATTCACCTCAGCTTCATGCTTTACAAGCATTCAAGGGTGGAGACCAGGTAGGTAATCTTGAGCTAATAGAAACTCTTACAAAGGGAGCTGAAGAATCTATAGGCTGGTTAGAAAGCTTAGGTGTAGAATTCCATGATGAAATTGCAACAGTAACAGGAGCTCTGTGGCAAAGAACTCATCAATTTGTAAAACCCTTAGTTACAGGTCCCATTGATGCATATATGGAATACATTGCTAATAAAGGCGATGATGCAGAAGTTATGTTAAACACTACTGCAACTGAATTAATAGTAGAAGATGATAGAGTTGTTGGAGTAAAAGCAAAACAAGGCAATAATGAAGTTATAATTAAGGCTAATAAAGGTGTTGTTATTGCTACTGGAGGTTTTGCCAGAAATAATGAGATGGTAAAGAAATATGACGCCCATTGGGGAGGACTTGATAATCTTGGTTCCACTAATAGCGTAAGTGCTACAGGAGATGGTATAATAATGGCAGAAGCTGTTGGTGCTAACCTTGTAGGTATGGAATACATTCAGTTACTACCAGTTGGAGATCCTGTAACAGGAGGTATGCAAGGAAATATTAGTATCAATGCAGCAAATCAATTATTTGTTAACAGTGAAGGTAAAAGATTTGTGGCTGAAGATGAAAGACGTGACGTTTTAACACGCGGTCTATTGGAACAACCTGATCAGGTAATGTGGATATTGCATGATGCTCATGAATACTATAATGAAGAAGTAAGAAATGACTTTAATGAAACTATTGGACAATTAGTTGAAAGCGGAGTAGTTGTAAAAGGAGAAACCATAGAGGAACTAGCTATCAACATGGGAGTAAGTCCGGAAAATTTAAGGGCAACTGTAGATACTTACAACCAAGCTGTAGCTGGTGAAATTGAAGATCCAATGGGCAAAAAGTTATTACAAGACCCCTTTGACAAAGCTCCATTCTATGCTTCAAAAAGAGTTCCTACAATTCACCACACCATGGGTGGTATAGAAATCAATACTTTAGCACAAGTTATATCTAAAGATGGAAATATTATGAAAGGACTTTATGCTGCTGGTGAAGTAACAGGTGGAATTCACGGCGCTAACAGATTAGGTGGTAATGCTATTCCTGATACAGTGGTATTTGGAAAAATTGCCGGAGAATCAGCAGCTTTAGAAAAATAGTCATCCATAAAATCTAAATATAAATAAAATATTGCCAAGCTAATGAAAAACCGCTGGACTATCAGCGGTTTTTCATTACTTTCTTATTTTACCTACAATATCCCTTGATAATTAGTGGTTTTATTATTATAATCGAAGAGGTGGTGATTGTATGAACCAAAATGATACTATTTCAAAGAAAAAGATAATTGTTGATGTTATAGTAAAACTTATGGATGAAGAAGGCATGAAAAATGTTACTATTAAAGACATTTGTGATCATGCCAATATATCAGTAGGAGCTTTTTACCATTATTTCAGATCTAAAGATTCTGTTACTGATGAAATGTATGAACTAATGGATGAATATTTTCTCTACAATAAAGATTCAATAGCAAGTCATCCAACAACAAATGAGGACATAATTGACTTTGTAACCCACTTTGGATCATATATAGAGCAATGGGGATATTATGCTAATTTATTAATTATTAGAACATCTATTGAAAACTCCGTCAAAAAAATACCTGAAAAACAAAGAAAAATTTACGACGTTCTAAGAGAGATAGTATTATTAGGAATTGAGGAAAAGAATTTTTCTCCTCCTATTGATATAGATGATTTTATTTCGACTGTCTTTGTTACCATTCGCGCCTACCTTTTTGAATGGGTGAAAAAAGGCAGCGATTATCAGGTAAAAGAAAACATGGTAAGGCATATAAAGTGGATATTGGATTCTATGAAATAGTTCAATATATAATAAAAAATACTTGAATTAACATATTTGCAGTGCTATAATGTATAAGCTATCCTTGCTCCCTTATTCTAAAGGAGAGCCGAAGTCCAGAAGGAGGTGACGAGATGAGAAAATACGAAGGTGCTTTTATCTTACTATCTAACTTAGAAGAAGAAGTAAGAAATGCAGAAATCGAAAAAGTAAAAAACATAATAACTGAAAGACAAGGAACAATAGATAATGTTAATGAGTGGGGTCAGAGAAGACTAGCTTACGAAATTGACAAAAAAAGAGAAGGATATTATGTTTTTATCGAGTTTACTGCAGGCTCCGATGCTGTTGATGAAGTTGACAGAATTTGCAGAATTAGCGACAATTTTATCAGGCACATGATCACAGTAGTAGAAAAATAGAAGAAGAGGTAGTAGTATGAATAATGTTGTATTAATAGGAAGACTGACAAGAGATCCGGAGCTCAGATTTATACCATCCACAGGTATGGCAGTAGCAAGATTTACGTTGGCAGTAGATAAAGGTTTATACGGTGAAAGAAAACAACAGGCAATAAGTCAGGGAAAACCAACAGCAGATTTCATACCTATAACTGTTTTTGGGAAAACAGCTGAAAATTGTGCCAACTATCTTTCAAAAGGAAGTCAATGCGCAGTTCAGGGCAGAATTTCCACTGGAAGTTATACTACGCAAACAGGTGAAAAAAGATATACTACAGAAGTAATAGCAGATAGAGTAGAATTTATTGGTTCAAGGGATCAATCACAACAACAGGGAAAACCCATACAGCCGGATAGCAGCTATTTTGATGATTTCCCTGATGACGATAATGATATATTCCAACCAGTAGATGATGAAGATATCCCGTTTTAATACACACATGCGGAAGGAGGATAGGGATGAGCGATAAGAGCGAAAGATACACTCAAAAAAGAAGACCTCGTAAAAAAGTTTGTCAATTTTGCCAGGAAAAGGCAACTCATATAGACTATAAAGACATTGCAAAGTTAAAGAAATATACAACTGAAAGAGGTAAAATATTGCCCAGAAGAATTACCGGTACTTGTGCTAAGCATCAAAGAATGGTAACAAGGGCAATCAAAAGAGCAAGATCAATTGCGCTACTACCATATGTAGCAGAATAAGAACTCTATATCTATGATTCAATAGATTAAATTTGATTTTGAGAATATAACATAAAAGGATTTGTGCATGCACAAATCCTTTCTTAATATATTTTATTGTAATGGCACTATTTGCCACATCCTCCGCATGAACCACAATTAGAGGATGTAGTTACAACAGGCTTCATTCCTAACCCTTTGCCGTCATTCTCTTCGCTGGATACTATTATAAATCCACCGTACTTTTCTAATAAAGACTTTTCTGTAATAAAGGTAATTTCCTTTATTATTTCAACATCGTCGTTTTCTGTCGCCTCATATATATATATACTAAAGATTGGTCCTCTGCAACCTACCCGATCAAGGGCGATTCTTACATTATAAGATTCTACTTTATTACTGTCTAAAAGTTCCTTAAATTCCTCATAAGCTGTATCATCTATAAATATCATTGTTTTATCCTTTCTAAGAAAGTTGCTTTACAATGATATCACAGAAAATAATATTTGTATACATTTTATTTAAACATGTCCTAAATTTTACTGTCATTTTTATTTCATACTAACAATTTCCACGTCCGTATAGTAATGCTTTAATATCTCTTCATAATTATAACCTTTATTTGCCATACCTTCAGCACCCCACTGACTCATACCTACACCATGGCCATATCCTGTTGTAAGTATTTCAATTTCATTTCCTGTTTGAATAAAACTGAAATTTGTGGAGTTAAGATTAAACAAAGACCTTATTTCCCGACCAGATACTTCCTTGCCATCAATTATTACAGTCTTGATTTTCCCCCCTTCACTTACCTCGCCTAATTGTATTTTCTCATCCAAATTATTCTCTGTCAGATCCACGTGGCCATATTGGGATTTTATTTTCTCAATGAACTGACCTACCGATACTTTTACAGAATCATATAATTTAGGAGCTTCTTCTTCATAAGGACTTTCCACACTTCTTAAATATGGCACAGCCACTGAAAATACATCCTCGGAATTTTCTGTCCTGCCTCCGCTGGTGGAATGATACAGTGGTTCTATGATTTTACCCTCATAAGTCAATATTTGTCCCCTGGTTGAATTTACAGCCTCTTCTATTTTACCCCAGTAAGCTTCATACCATTCTTCCCCTTTAGATTTAATTATTTCATCCTTTGAACTCCATACCTGACAATGAATACCGGTACAAATGGGAGCATCTGAATGTTCCGGGTGGCCGTGGGCATATTTTTTCATACGGTACAACAAGTAGGTTCTTGCAGTTACACTTTGTGCTTTAAGAGCTTCAATATTGAACTCACCTGGCATTTCTGAAGCAACTACGCCCTTTATATATTCCTCAAAATCGATTACCATTACTTCATTTGTCTTGTTGTTAAAAACCTTTATTAAATTCGGCTCTTCCCTTTCTGGTGTTTCAACTATTTTTATGTCATGTAAATTGTTCTCTTTTTCTGTCTCATGAATTTCAGCAGCGGTGATTAAGTTCATTTTTTTTTCAAAGAAGTTCAATGACAGGTTTGGTATGCTTAAAAGCATTGCAAATACAATCAAGGCATAAATCAGACGGTTTAACATAAAATCAACCCCTTTATCGTATGTTTTTTATAATTTTATGAAAATTTCAATAATTTAGAACAAATTTGTATTAAATAAAAAAAATGGGACACACTATCTTCAAAAGTAATAAAGAATCATTAAACAGGAGGTTTATATGAAAAACAATAGATTTACAAGAGTAAAAACAAGGTTGAAAGATTTCTTTATTAAACTTAAAAATAGGGATTTTAGCTTCTTAATTATAGCATTGAGTATTATTCTCTTGGCAACAGCTGTAATTTGGAGATACAGCACCAATTCTCAAAACAATAATTATGCAGGAGAAAATGATGAATTAGATGGTGTTGCAGCCCATGAAGATCCCTATGAAGATTATGTACAAGGTATAATTGAAGATTTTGAAAATGCAGAGAAGGACAAAGATGATGAAGATGAAGTAGAACAGGATACGGTAGATTTAAATGCTATGAAGGCACCCTTACAAGGTGAGTTAATCAGAGAATTTACAATGGATGATTTGGTATATTATGAGGCAATTGGAGAATGGAGAGTACATAAGGGTATTGATATTAAGCCAAAGGACACGCTATTTATTGAATCTGCTTTGGCAGGAAAAGTAGAAGCTGTGAACAATTCGGAAATTACAGCCATTGAAATAATCATTGACCACGGTAATAACATAAAAACCCTCTACAGCAACTTAATTTCAGCCAATGTAAAAGTCGGTGATACCGTTGAAAAAGGTCAGGTTATAGGTAATTTAGGAAAGACTGTAAGTATTGAATCCACCGACGGTGCACACCTTCATTTTGAAGTTATTGTAGATGGAAAAAATGTAAATCCTTTGGACTATATTACTATTGATTAACAATTTAGTTCTAATAGGACAGATAAACGCATAAAAATGTAAATAAGACGGTATAATGCCAAAGGGGGTTAAAAATGAAAGATTACATAGAACGCAGGGCCATGGAAATTGCGGAATATATTATAAGTACTCAATCTACCGTAAGGCAGACGGCAAAGAAATTTGGTGTCAGCAAAAGCACAGTCCATAAGGATGTAACGGAACGTCTTCCCAAATTGAACCCTCCAGCAGCAAAAGAAGTAAGAAAAGTTCTGCTTAAAAATAAGTCTGAAAGACACATCAGAGGAGGTAAAGCCACTCGCTTAAAATATAAAGAAGCACAAGAGAATGAAAAGGCAAGCAGCATGTAATAACTAATTGATGAAAGGCACTAACTTCAACAGGTTGGTGTCTTATTGATTTTATATACAAAATTCTCAAACTTTTTTACAGATTCTTTACATTATGTTTATATTATTCATTATGCTCGATACTGAAAAGCGGATAATGTGTACTAAATATTTTTTGTATGAAAGTAAAGGGGTTAAATGTATATGCGTTTATTTGTTCCCAATATTCTATGGATTCTAATATGGGGTCTTGTTTTACAGCCTTTTATATTACTGTATAAACAAAAAGATACAAATAAAGTTTATTAGTGTTTTATTAAGAACTCTTAGCAGGGTTCTTTTTTAATATTATTGTAATATATTGGTCATACTTTCAAAGAATAGTTTATCTAAAATAAGGAGGCTAATTATGGGATATTTAGCATGGATAGTCTTAGGAGCACTTTCAGGATGGATAGCAAGTATGATTATGAATAAGAATTCTGAGATGGGTGCTTTTGCAAATATTGTAGTTGGTATTGTAGGAGCTTTTATTGGAGGATTTGTTTTTAATCTAATAGGAGCAACCGGTGTTACTGGGTTTAATATATGGAGTTTAGTGGTTGCTGTAATAGGGTCCTGTATATTATTGTTTATAGTTAATAAATTAAGAGGTAATGAACCCACAGAATAGTGAAATTATTAATTAGTTAAAGCAACAGAAGCTTTTCTGTTGTTTTTTAATGTAAGAACATTATTTGTTGTGGGAGCTTTTCAGATGTCTGAAAAAATGATACAATTATTAAAAGATGGTACAAATGTATTATTTAACTTTTATAAAGTATTGTGGAGTTACTATGTAGAATGAAGGTTTCAAAGGCTTTTATAACCTTATTGAACCTTCTAATTTTACACAAGATTAGTTAAAAAAACCAAACTGGAGGAGTTGGATAATAATTCTCTATTCTTGTGGGAGTTCTTATATATTCACGTACAGGTTCCGGTGATGTAATACGATTTAATTCAACATGGTATACAGTTGTAACGCCTTCATATATGGGAATGTTCACAAGATTAACACTATGGTATCCAAAACCTTCTAAGATAGCAAAGTATCGATGCTCAGGCCATTCGCTTACAGGTAATTCTGTAATAGGTATTCTACCGTTTTCATCCGTAGCATATCTTTCGATTAATCGAGAATACCCCCTTTCTGCAAATTGACCTAGTATTATTAATTCGAAGATTTCAATAAGAACGTTGCGTACAGGCATACCGGTTTGAGCATCTGTAACGGTTATTTCCAAATAGCCAGTTTCTTCATTAGAATTCAGATTATTATTCATATTTAATGTATTCGTTTTTAATTGTTTTTTATTTACATTTAGATTGTATTTCATAGTATGATTCCACCTCTCATATTCAATTGAATTATACTTTATTATATGTTACGCAATAGTTTAGTTGTTTTATTGTATGTTCTATAATTTAAATTTCTAGGTACATGCTATAGAATACAATTGAAAAAATATATGGTAAAATATATAGTGTATAATGAGATGTAGATAAATGTATAAACAAGGAGGCAGTATGATGTATCAATTTATTTGTTATACCAAATGTGGTACATGCAGAAAGGCTAAAAAGTGGTTAGAAGAAAATAATATCCCATTTGAAGAAAGACCCATTAAAGAGAATAATCCTACAGAAAATGAACTTAGGGAATGGATTAAGAAAAGCGGATATCCGTTAAAAAGATTTTTTAATACAAGTGGCACCTTGTATAAGGAGATGAATTTAAAGGATAAGCTGAAAGAAATGTCTGAAGAAGAACAAATAAAGCTCTTATCAACTGATGGAATGCTGGTAAAAAGGCCCCTGCTTATCGGAGGAGAAACTGTATTGGTAGGCTTTAAAGAAGAGGAGTGGAATAATTCCTTAAAGAAATAGAATTAATTTATTTTACCTCTTACGTGACTAAGTCATAGAAACAAAAAAGTATTCAGTATATACTTAGTTAGAAGTAGGAGGTTTTGTAATGCAGAAAAAGAGTTATTACATTAAAGCTAACAGAATATTTAACCCTGTGAGAAAATACGGGTGGATGGCAACGGTATTAATTGCAATAGGTGGGTTCTGGGAACCGAAGTTAGGCTTAATAGTATTGCTTGTAATGGCAGGTTTAATTATAACTTCTTTCTTCAGCGGAAGATATTGGTGTGGTAATATATGTTTCCATGGAAGCTTGTTTGACAGAATAATTTTGCCTATAAGTAAAAACAACAAAATACCAAGCTTTTTCAAATCAAAGCCATTTATTATTGGATTTTTTATATTTTTTATGGCTAACTTCTTAAGGAAAATAATAGCTGTATCAAAATATTGGGGAAGCTATGATATTCTAGATAAATTAGGTTCCCTATTCTCAAGCACCTACCTGATGGTTTTGCTTGTTGGCGGTGCTCTTGCCATATTCCTTAATCCCAGAACCTGGTGTCAGTTTTGTCCTATGGGTACCATGCAAAAGCTTTCTTACTCATTAGGTAAAAAATTAGGAGTTACTAAGAAAACTGAAAAGAAAATTACAATTTCAGATAAAGATAAATGTATAAATTGCGGAAAATGTTCTAAGGTGTGTCCATTTCAATTAGAACCTTACAAAGAATTTTCAGACAAAAACCAATTCGATAATATTGATTGCATTAAATGCAGTACCTGTGTAGCAAATTGTCCTATGAAAATTCTTTCACTAGAAAAAGAAGCATAATATTATGAAATAGTTTAGGGCAGTCGGACCATAAAGGTGCGATCTGCCCCTCTTACTTTAATATCCACGAAGGTTCAGCCTGCTCACAGTAATGACTCTATTCTGCCATAGGAGGAGGCTTTAATATACTATATGCTTGTACTACATTAGTGTTACATTAAAATCTTCGCCTATTATCATCTAATTCATCTTCTAGTAAATCGAATAAACACTCAAAAACACAATCACAGTTACGTCTTCGTCTACGTCTGCCTCTTCTGCCAGCTATATCGTCATCGTCCCAATTCCAGTCATTAAATCTTCTGCAGTTACGACGGTTATCGTCAAGTTCATCTTCTAACAAATCGAATAAACATTTAAAAAACACAATCGCAGTCACATCTTCTTCGTCTGTTTCTTCTGCCTAATACATCATTATTATTTCTCATCAATTTCACCCCTTATATATATTGAGACAAGTCTCACCATAATGTATTCATTGTTAATAAGTGTATTACAGAAAAATACAAAGATGGGCATTTTAGAAATTAAGTTATGTAGAAGGGCTTATAACGAGAAAATTTATTAATATTAGAATTATATTTTTCCATATGGTAATTCTAATAAAAATAAATATTATGGAGGATAGTATGTCTAAAACTGTATTGGAAAGAATGGAAGGACGAGTAAGTTACCATGATTCTGTTGAAGAAATGTTAAAAAGAATAAGGGAAGATGGTCTTTCCAGTGTTTTTTCAAGATGGTCGGAACAGGAGAAAATACGATGTACTTTTTGCTTGCAAGGTTTAAGTTGTCAGCTATGTACTCAGGGGCCTTGCAGGATTAGTGAAAAAACAGGTGCCACTAAAGGGGTGTGTGGTATAGGTCCCGATGCGATGGCAATGCGTAATTTATTAATGCGAAATATAATGGGGGCTGCCACCTATGGGCACCATGCCTTTGAAGCTTTTAGAACATTAAAAGCAACGGGAGAAGGAAAAACACCCTTTAAAATAACGGATACTGATAAACTAAAGTGGATGTGTGAGAAAACGGGAATAAATACCAATCAGGATATTAATCAAATGGCAATTCAATTGGCAGAACTTCTTGATAAGGAAATGAAAGTTTCACCTGATGAAGAAAGTATAATGGTAGAAGTGTTTGCTCCAAAAAAGAGGAAAAAAGTATGGAGAGATTTGAACATATATCCTTGTGGAGTTCAGCACGAGGTTGAAAATTCCATTGCCAGCTGTTTGACGAATGTTGACGGAGATTATGTATCCTTAGCTAAAAAGGCACTTCGTTTAGGACTATCAACTATTTATACTGCACAAATAGGTTTGGAAATGACCCAGGATATATTGTTTGGAACTCCTATGCCTCACGAGGTTGAAGTTGACTTGGGGATTATGGACCCAGACTACGTCAATATTGCATTTAACGGTCATCAGCCTTGGATAGGAGTTGCAACTCTACAAAAGGCGAAAATGGAAGAGTATCAGGAAAGGGCAAGAAAGGCAGGGGCTAAAGGATTACGTATTGTAGGTTCCATTGAAACGGGGCAGGAATTACTTCAAAGATTTGAAACGGATGATGTATTTGTGGGATTGATGGGTAACTGGCTTGCCATAGAACCTTTCCTTGCTACGGGAACAGTTGATGCTTTGGTAATGGAAGAAAACTGTTCACCGCCAGCAATAGATCAATATGCTGAAAAATATCAGATAGCCTTGATAAGTGTAAGTACAATTATTGGAGTTCCCGGAACAGAACACAAGATGCCTTACTATCCGGCTAAGGCTGACGAAATGGCAGAACATTGCATTAATATTGCAATTGAAAACTTTAAGAAAAGACATGGAAAAATCAAACCCATGGTTCCAAACCATAAAACCAAGGCAATTGCCGGTTTTTCCACGGAAGCTGTCCTTAAGGCAATTAACAATGACTTAAACAACTTGGTTGATGTAATTGTAAAAGGACAAATAAAAGGTGTTGTTGCCCTGGCAAACTGTGCCACCTTAAGAAACGGCCCCCACGACTGGAATACGGTAAATATAACGAAAGAATTGATTAAAAGGGATATTCTTGTAGTTGCCGGCGGGTGCGGTAATCATGGATTGGAGGTAGCAGGTCTTTGCAACTTAGATGCAATCGAAATGGCAGGAGAGGGACTGAAGACAGTTTGTAAGGCATTAAGCATTCCGCCTGTATTAAGTTTTGGAACATGTACGGATACAGGAAGAATTTCAATGCTTGTTACTGCGTTGGCTGATCACTTAGATGCAGATATACCAGATTTACCAATTGCAGTAACTGCTCCTGAGTGGATGGAGCAAAAGGCAACAATTGACGGCCTATTTACTGTTGCCTACGGTGCCTATACCCACTTATCACCTACACCTTTCATAACAGGTGCTCCAGATTTAGTTAAGCTTCTCACAGAAGATGTTGAAAGCTTAACCGGAGGTAAAGTTGCCATTGGAGATGACCCTGTTGAAGCTGCTAAAGGTATAGAAGCCCACATAATAAAAAAGCGACAAAAAATGGGCATTTAAAAAATAGCTGCGCGATCATGCAGCTATTTTTTAAATGATTATGTTGCAGTATTTAGTATGTTTAATTTAAAGCTAAGCATATAGTTTTGTATACAGTTCTCTTATTTTTTCACTTTCTCTCAGTATTTGCAGAGCAGTTTCAGCATGTCCTTTGCAATATCCGTTTCCAATTATCATATTAATATCTTTACTTACTCCTTCAGCACCTAATGCAGCATTAGTAAAGTCTGTTGCCATACTGAAAAAGTAAACTGTACCATATTCTTTAGTCGAGAGAATTGCTGCCATCTCGCAGTTTCGTATATTTACATTTACAATAACCGTATCACAGAGTTTACCATCAGTTGCTTCCATTACCTTGTTATAAACTTCAATTCCATTTGTGGCATCAGCAACTATATAATCATCTGCTAGTTCAAGTTTTTCAACATTTTCCAAAGATTTTTCGCTATAATCCAAACATATTACTTTTCCAGTAGGGCCAGCTGCTTTTTTTGCTTCATACAAACATAGGATTCCTGATTTTCCTGCTGCACCGAGGATCAATACTGTATGTCCTTCTTTAACAAGTTTCTTGGTTTGTGCTGGTGCTCCTGCTACATCTAAAACTGAAAGGGCAAGATTTTCAGGTATGTCATCAGGCAATTTTGCATATATTCCGCTTTCAAACAGAATTGCCTTACCCTTTATGTCGACTTGGTCAATATCCTTTCTTATTTCCAATATTTCATCGATTCTTAAAGGGGTCAAGGATAATGAAACTAATGTTGCAATCTTATCTCCAACTTTTAAATCAGTCTTGCCTGCGAGGGCAGGTCCTATTTTTTCCACAATACCTATAAGCATTCCTCCAGAGCCAGTAACAGGGTTATGGTGTTTGCCCCTTTCTTTAACAATACCAAGCATTATTTCTTTTATTTTTTCGTCATCTCCACCAGCTTGTTCTGTTATTTGAGTAAAACTAGCTGAATCAATATTTAATGTTCTTACATCAATAAGAATTTCATTATCGTAAATTTCCATATTGTTATCAATTTTTAATGCCGGTTGTGGCAGTACACCCTTTGGTTCAATTACTCTGTGTATTCCATATTTGTTTCCTTTTTTCATTTTTTCCTCCTGTATAAGTATATGGTATCTACTATAGTGCAAACAATAATAATGCATGCAAATATCGTGCCAACTCATCAAACCTTGAAATCTGAACAATTTATTTTGTTTAAAGCATTAATTTTCCGTAAATTATCTGTTTGATGCCTAAAATTAGGCGATGATATTAGTTTACCCATGCTTGAATTCATTATTAAAGAAAGATATAATGGTAGGAAAACAAATTGCACTACATATCTTGTGGGTATATGCAATATGGTTAAGTTAAACAGGAGGTAGTATGTTTGATATTAAGATTTTAAGTAAGGCAGATACAGAAAAATTATTAAAGATGAAGGATGTTATAAATGTTGTTGAAAATGTGTACAAGTCAAAATCAGAAGATAAAACCTGTGTATTCCCACTAATTTTCCATGAATTTGAACCTGGGGTAGCCGACATGGATATTAAATCAGGTTGGCTTAAAGAAGGAAATATTTTCGGCTTAAAGTTAGTTTCTTGGTTTGGAGAAAACGTTAAAAAGGATCTTCCTTCTTTAGTAGGGCTAATCGTGGTATTGGATTCAACCACAGGAGTTCCTTTAGGAATTTTAGATGGAGCTCATATAACAGGAATGAGAACGGGAGCAGCTGGTGCATTGGGAGCCAAATATTTGGCACGACCTGATTCAGAGACCCTATTGCTTGTAGGGGCAGGTCATGTATCAACCTTCCAAATAGCTGCTTCCCTGTTACTTTTTCCAAAATTGAAAAGTGTATTTATTTATGACCCTATTAATTATAAGACTGCTGTTAATAAGGTAAACACTATTGTAGAGACACTAAGCAATGACTTTGGTATTAAGGTTGATGAAAGTCTTCAATTCAAAGCCGTTGAAGATATTAAAGAAGCTACAGGCAAAAGCGATATTATTATTACGGTTACTCCATCTAAGAAGCCTATTATTATGAAAGAATGGGTTAAGCCTGGCACTCACTTCAGCTGCATAGGTGCGGATATGTCTGGTAAGGAAGAAATAGATCCAGAAATTTTTAGAGATGCAAGAATATTTGTAGACGATATTACCCAGTGTATAAATGTAGGTGAAACAGAAATTCCTGTATCTAGGGATATTATTAAAAAAGAAGATATTGCAGGAGAAATTGGGGATATTATTGCAGGAAAAACAATGGGCAGAGAAAATGATGAGCAAGTAACAATATTTGATGCAACAGGTATAGCTTTACTTGATTTAGCCACAGCAAAATTAGCTTTGGATGAAGCTAAAAAAATTTCTATGGGAAGTACAGTTAATATATAAATAATGGAGGATAAAAATGAAAATTAAAACTTTTAAAGTAGAACAATGGATGAATGAATTTGAAGATGATGCAATTTATAATTTAGGTGAAACTTGTATTGATTCAATGACTTTGGGTGAATTAATAGAGCTTTCAGGGCATGATCCTGCAGAATATTTAACTGCTTTGAAGGACAAAAGGATGACCTATGGTCACATTTACGGATCACCAGAACTCTTAAATGGAATAGCAAGTTTATATAAAAATATATCTCCAAGCCAGGTTATCCCTACTCATGGTGCCATTGGTGCAAATCACCAGGTTATAATTTCCCTTATAGAGCCAAAAGACAATATGGTCTCAGTAATACCTACTTATCAGCAACATTACTCAATACCTGAATCGATAGGAGCAGAAGTAAGAATTCTTCAATTGACACCAGAAAATAATTTTCTTCCAGATTTAGATGTCTTAAGAAGTTTGGTAGATAAAAATACAAAGATGATTAGTATAAATAATCCCAACAATCCTTCAGGTTCATGGATTCCGGAAGAAATGCTATTGGAAATTGTAGAAATAGCTAAGAGTGTAGATGCCTATATTTTGTCTGATGAAGTATACAGAGGAATTTCTGAAGACGGAGGCTACATGGTATCAATTGCAGATATATATGAGAAGGGGATTTCCGTGGGAAGTATGTCAAAGATATTCTCCCTTGCGGGACTAAGAATGGGTTGGATAGTATCAAGGGATGAAGAAGTAATAGATGCATGCCGTAAAAGAAGAGATTACGACACAATCAGCTGCGGTCAATTGGATGACTTGTTTGCAAGCTTGGCTCTTGCTAATAAGGATAAAATTATTGAAAGAAATAGAAAAATAGTATTAAAAAACAGAGAAATTTTAGACCAGTGGGTGAAGGAAACTCCAGAAGTAAGTTATGTTAAGCCTGTTGCAGGAACTACAGCTTTAGTATATTACAAAAAGGATATACCTTCCTATGATTTATGCGTTAAGTTAATTAGGGAAAAGGGTGTATTATTTACCCCAGGTTCATGTTTTGAGTTGGAAGGTTGTGTAAGGATAGGATATGCCTTTGATTCAAAAACACTGAGAAGGGGATTGGATAAGTTTACTGAACTGTTAAGAGAAATATAGTGAAAGTATAAAAGGTAAGCCCATGTATATTTCATTTAGGAGGAAAGATGGTAAATTTTAATGATGTTGTAAGTGCAAGGGACAGGATCAAGAAATATATCTCCCTTACTCCCTTGGATTTTTCAATGGTATTAAGCAAGGAAAGAACTAAGGTATATTTAAAATTGGAATGTCAGCAAAAGCAAAAAGCTTTTAAAGTGAGAGGAGCATTGAGTAAGATCTCGTCCTTAACGGATGAAGAAAAGGAAAGGGGCGTAATTGCCGTTTCCTCAGGCAATCATGGAGCGGGAGTAAGTTTTGCATCTTATTTGTTAGGGATAAAAAATGCCAAGGTATTTGTTCCAGAAACGGCACCAAAAGCCAAGGTAGATAAAATAAAATACTACGGTGCCGAAATTGTTCAAGTTGGCAAAAACTATGATGAAGCACATAAAGTAGCCCTTGATGAAATGAAAAAGAATAATATGACTTATATAGATTCCTGTTCCGATGTCCAGCTAATAGCGGGACAGGGTACCGTAGGTCTTGAAATTATGGAGCAAAATTCGGACATTGATACAATTATCGTCCCCATTGGAGGAGG
This sequence comes from Tissierellia bacterium, assembly GCA_012843025.1. Classification (GTDB taxonomy): domain Bacteria; phylum Bacillota; class Clostridia; order Tissierellales; family Sedimentibacteraceae; genus Sedimentibacter. Next base: position 32,075 of record DURT01000082.1, read on the forward strand.
CGGACTTATAACGGGAATAAGCGTTGCCGCCAAGCATATGAACCCCAATGTAAAAATTATTGGAGTTCAGACGGCTGCATGTCCTGCAATGGTTAAATCCTTGGAAGATAATGTACTATATGAAGAATTTCCATCAGAAGATAGTATCTGTGATGCCTTAATAGGAGGAGTTACGGAAATACCTTTTAAGATGGCAAAAAAATGCATAGACGATATTCTTGTTGTCAGTGAAGAATCAATAAGAAAGGCAACAAAACTATTATTGACAGAAGAAAAAGTTGTAGCGGAACCATCAGGTGCTGTGGGAGTGGCAGCCTTGTTGGAAAATCCCAAGTATTTTGAAGGCAAAAATATAGCTATAGTTATTTCAGGAGGAAATTTAGACAAGGATTTAATGGAGAAAATAATTTCAAGTTGATGGGGTGAAAATATGTATACTGACGAAATAAAGAGTCTATGCAATAAAAATTTTGATAATATAGTAAAACTAAGACACCAATTCCACATGTATCCAGAATTAGGACAAAAAGAGTTTAAGACAGCAAAAACAGTTGCCGATGAACTTAGAAGGTTGAATATTGAAGTTACAGAAAATGTTACAGGAACGGGAGTTATTGGTACTCTAAAAGGTAAATATCCGGGTAAAACAGTACTCCTTCGTGCGGATATGGATGCTATCCCTATACAGGAAAATGCAGATGTTCCTTACAAATCAAGAATTGATGGGGTAATGCATGCTTGTGGCCATGACGGTCATACGGCATCCTTGTTAGGTGTTGCTATGGTTTTAAGCGAATTAAGAGATAAGCTCCACGGAACTGTTAAGTTCGTTTTTCAACCAAATGAAGAGTACGGTGAATGTGCCAAGTCAATGGTGGAGGGAGGTATTCTTGAAAATGTGGACGCTGCCTTTGGACTGCATCTTTGGGGAGCCTTTTTAGAAGGAACAGTCAAAGTTAAACCTGGACCCGCCATGTCAGCTCCGAACTGAAAGAACCTCTTATGGCAGCAGAAGATTTTGCTTTTTTCTCCCAAACAGTGCCTTCCTCATATTTCTTTGTGGGAATATCCCCAGACGGTAATGAAGTTGTACATCACAGTCCCGATTTTCAGTGGGATGATAAGGTTCTTTATACTTCCGTAAGTGTAATGGCACAAACGGCAGTGGACTTTTTAATGATTAATAATTAATAAAAATAAAAGTAAAATAACCTTGATATTTTCTAACTTTATTGGGTAGAAAATATACAAGGTTATTTTATTGAGCAAAAGTTTTCCTAAGTTCTTGACTATAGTTCAACTTAGTAGTAGAATAAATATAAATAATATGTATAAATACAAGGAGGATGAATATGAAGCCGTCTATTAATCCTAATATCTCCATAATAGGAGTAGCAATAGACCTTGGAGCTGGAACTCCGGGAGTAAGTCTTGGCCCTTCTGCTATAAGGTATGCTGGTGTTATAGAAAGACTTACTAATATTGGTTATAATGTAAAAGATGAAGGTGATATTTTAGCTAACAGACCTATTAGTCCTGAAACTGATGGTGTAAAGTTGAAATTTTTAGATGAAATTGCAAGGGTTAATACTGAATTATGCAATAAGGTATCCAGGGTAATGGAAGAAGGCAGATTTCCGCTAGTTCTTGGAGGGGATCACAGTATTGCTATTGGTACAATTGCTGGTGTGGCACAACATAAGAAAAACTTAGGCGTAATTTGGTTCGATGCACATGGAGACATTAATACGGAAGAAACTTCACCTTCAGGAAACATTCATGGAATGCCTGTTGCTGTAAGTTTGGGATTCGGTCATGAACGTTTGACTTCCATAGGTGGTTCTTTCAGGAAATTGAAACCAGAAAACTTAGTATACGTAGGATGCAGGGATTTGGACCCGGGAGAAAGAAAGGTTCTTAAAGAATTAGGTATAACTGTATTTACTATGCATGAAATCGATAGATACGGAATGACCTATGTTATTGAAAAGGCTATAAAAATTGCAGGTGATGGAACAGATGGAATTCATGTAAGTTTCGACTTAGATAGTTTAGATCCTGTCTATGCACAAGGTACAGGCACGAGGGTTCTTGGAGGGCTTACTTATAGAGAAGCAAATTTAGCTTTGGAAATGGTAGCTTTGACTGGAAAAGTCGTAAGTGCGGAATTTGTAGAAGTAAACCCCTTAATTGATAACAATAATTCGACTGCAAAGACAGCAGTAATATTAATGGGCTCCTTAATGGGTGAGTGGTTAATTTAGAATATTGAAATTTTATATTATTCAGAGCAAGTAATCACGGTTTAAATAGTAATACATATTATAATTCTATAAATAATTATGGAGTGATAATATGTATTCAAATATGGATTATGTTCGCCAATCATTGGAGCTGCACTTATTTTTTACTCGAATAATGAAAGAACATTCATTTTTTCTTCAATTGGGATTTACCCCTAGGGATGGTAATTTTACGGCAAGGGCAAATGAATTCAGGTTAGAATTCGATAATCTATTGTGTGATGTAGTATCTATTTCTGATGGAGTTGTAAGTAACAGTGTTCTGAATTCCGGTGAAGTGGTAACACCTTATACATTGGAAGCAGAAAGAGTATCAACATTTTTTACGGGAGTGAAAATACCTACTGAAATAACTGAGGCAGAACTAGGTTTACGAGGGTGTCACAGAAATGTTTGTCCATCTTTAGAATCTCGAGTAAATAATATAAATAACAGGGCAATAAGGCTAATTTCACAGCTAATAAGGTTTAAAGCTACAATTTTGGAAAATGTTTTAAATTGTAATATGTTTACATTAAACTATCCCTTACTCATAGATCATATTATGCGGGAAGCCGAATTATACCTGAGAATGGTTGAAACACTCCAAAGACGAGGGTTTATAGATATTGAAAGAGAAGCCTTGGAGCAGGAGGCATTTTGGAACAGAATAATGGCAGAGCATGCCAAGTTTATTCGTGGACTATTGGATCCTACAGAAGAAGCATTAATTAATACAGCTAATAATTTTGGCAATGAATTTGACAAACTTACCCAAGAGGCCATAAGGGCAATGGATAGAGCTAATGGATTCTGCGAAGTTACGGAAGACAGTTTAAGGGCAACCATAGCAATCAGGGACTTTAAGGAACAAGGGACTATTGGTTTATTGGATTGTAATATAAGATCGATTATAATACCTCTATTGGGAGACCATACATTAAGGGAAGCTAACCACTTCTTAAGGTTGCTAAGAAAATTCAAATGTTAATAATATAAAAGAATATAAAGGCTGGAGGATTCTCCAGTCTTTATACTTGGAAAATTATGAATTTTTTGTAAGAAAAAATTAGTTAATAATGATAAATTTTGGGTATATTGATATAGGATAAAATATTTTTTTGGAGGTAAATATGGCTGTTAAAAATGCAATGACCAATGATTTTCTACATTCAGCTTATGGCGGAGAAAGTATGGCCCACATGAGGTATATACAATGGAGTTCTGTAGCTGAAAAGGAAGGTTTCCCCAATGTGGCTAAGTTGTTTAAAGCTATAGCTTATGCGGAACAGGTTCATGCCCATAATCATTTCAGGGAAATCGGAGGAAATGCAGATGATTTTACGGTAACTGCAGGGGCTGTATTTGGAATGTCAAATACTGCAGATAATTTACAGGGGGCTATTAACGGTGAATTACACGAAGTAGAGCAAATGTACCCTGTATATTTAAATGCTGCAAAATACCAAAATGAAAAAGGTGCCGAAAGATCATTTCATTTTGCGTTAGAAGCAGAAAAAATCCATGCTGAAATGTTCCAAAAAGCTCAGGATGCTGTTAAACAAGGAAAAGATTTGGAATTAAAATCGGTTTTAATCTGTCCTGTATGCGGGCATACAGTATTAGACAATGCACCAGACTTTTGTCCTGTATGTGGAGCTAAAAAAGAAGCTTATAAGGAATTTTAAGAAAACCTAAGAGGGCCGGAGGTTGAGACTTCCGGTTTTTTATTTTTTGTCATGGCATTTATAGGATTTTTGGTATAGAATAGATATAGATATAGCAAATCCGCTAAGAAATCTTTTGAAAGGGGAGATATCATGACTTATACTAGTGATGATTCGGTTCAAATTTCAGATGAAGAACTTAGGTATTTAAAACTTTTATCCAAACAATATCCAACCATTGCTTCGGCTTGTACTGAAATTATAAATTTACAGGCCATATTAAACCTTCCTAAAGGAACGGAACATTTTATGTCTGATATTCACGGGGAATACGAGTCTTTTAATCACGTATTGAGAAATGGATCAGGAAATGTCAAACGAAAAATAAAGGAAGTTTATGGCGATGTTTTAAGTGAAAAGGAAATAAAAACTCTATCCACTCTTATTTATTATCCGGAGCAGAAGTTGGAGATAATTAAAAAAACAGAAGAAAATATGGAAGAATGGTATAGAATTACTATGTACAGATTGGTTGTAATCAGCAGGAAAGCGGCCTTCAAGTATACCAGGATGAAAGTAAGAAAAGCCCTGCCGGCGGAATTTGCGTATATTATTGAAGAACTAATGCACAAAGGTCCGGAAGAGGACAAAGAAGAATACTACAGCGAAATAATTAATGCAATAATAAGAATAGGCAGAGCCGATGAATTCATAATTGCCATGGCAAAACTTATTCAAAGATTAGTTATAGACAGACTCCATATTGTGGGAGATATTTTTGACAGAGGTCCCGGCGCTGATAATGTAATGGAAACATTGATAAATTATCATTCCGTGGATATTCAGTGGGGTAATCACGATATTCTTTGGATGGGTGCCGCTGCTGGCAGCGAAGCATGTATTGCAACAGTAGTTAGAATTTGCGCCAGATATGCCAACTTAGATACCTTGGAAGACGGTTACGGTATTAACATGCTTCCTTTGGCAACCTTTGCCTTGGATTTCTACGGAGATGATGAATGTTTACAATTTACTCCCAGGGTAGAAAGTGACATAGTATATTCTGACAAAGATTTAGAACTAATAGCTAAAATGCATAAGGCAATTTCCATAATTCAATTTAAATTAGAAGGAGAAATAATTAAGAGACGTCCATATTTCAAAATGGAAGACAGACTGCTTTTGGAGAAAATCAATTACGAAGAAGGCACTATTAACCTAGGTGGTAAAATATACAAATTAAATGATACTAACTTTCCTACCATTGACCCTAATAATCCTTATCAATTGATTCCCGAGGAAAAAGAATTAATTGAAAAATTAAAATTTTCCTTTTTGAACAGCGAAAAACTTCAAAAACATATAAGATTTTTGTTAAATAAGGGCAGTATGTATTTAACTTACAATTCAAATCTTCTCTATCATGGCTGTATTCCAGTAAATGAAGACGGTACCTTTAAAGAAGTAAGAATTGGTGTTACAGGAAAATCTTATAGGGGGAAAGCGTATTTTGATAGATTAGAAACTCTGGTACGGGAAGGATATTTTCATAAGGATAATCCTGAAGCAAAGCTATATGGTATGGATATTACCTGGTATCTGTGGACAGGACCAGACTCTCCCCTTTTCGGGAAAGATAAAATGACAACTTTTGAAAGATACTTTATAGATGATAAGGAAACTCACGTAGAAAATAAAAATTATTATTTTAAATTGGAAGAAAGTGAAGAAATGTGCCGAAGAATAATGGAGGAATTCGGTTTAGATCCTGAAACTTCCCACATTATTAACGGGCATGTACCGGTTAAAAGTAAAAGTGGGGAAAGCCCCATTAAAGCAAATGGTAAGCTCTTAGTAATAGATGGAGGTTTTTCCAGGGCTTATCAAAAGACCACTGGTATTGCCGGATATACACTAATATATAATTCCTATGGTTTGCTTTTAGTATCCCATGATCCCTTTGAATCTACCCAAAAAGCTATAGAGGAAGAAAAGGATATTCATTCCACTACCATGGTATTGGAAAAGGTAGTTGAAAGGAAACGGGTTAAGGATACAGATGAGGGAAAAGTGCTTAAGGAAAAAATAAAGGATTTGGAAATGCTTTTGAAAGCATACCGATTGGGATATATAAAAGAACAAGGATAAATAACAGTATTACTCATAAAGACATTTTATTACTCATACCTTATAAAAAGGCAGGGTGATAAAATGTCTTCTTTTTATTCAAGTATTGTACAAAATTTTTTAATTGCCTTTGGAGTTGTTATAGGGGCAAGTTTGTTTTCAGGACTGGGAGCCATAATAACTAATAACCCTCCCTACAAGGTTATGTTGAGTGTAGCCGGTTCTATTAAGATATGGGCTATTGCGGCTTCCTTAGGAGGAACTTTCTCTTCCTTTGCAATGATTGAAAAAGGGCTTTTGGAAGGAGAAATAAGGACCCTAATAAAACAAGTGCTTTATATATTAATCTCCTTATCAGGAGCCAATGTGGGATATGAATTTATCAGTCTTCTTCAAAGGTGCGGTACAATATGGGGAAAATGAAATCAAGGAAAATAAAAAAAGTCAAGAACAGAGGAAGCAAATATAAGTTTCTTATATGTTTTATAACGGGATTATTGTGGGGAAGTATGGTTGGTTCTCTAGGAATAAGTATTTTGGTAGGATACAGATTAGATAAATTTTATGAGAAAATTGCATACTTGGAGAGTACCATAGCAGATAAGGATGAAAAATTAAAAAAGTTGGAAAAGTCCATAAACAATGCCAACATCGTATTAAAAGATATTTTAGTAATATTGGAATACAATAACTTCAGTCCAGAGCAAAAGGAGCAAATTGACAGTATTGAAATAGAAAAAGCTATAAAAGAAAAATTCAGTTCCTCCTTGGGGAAGGAAGTAAAAGAGTTGGATGCGGATATTTTAGTACAGGTAATCGATAAAAGAATATTAAGATTCAGCCATGGTGATTATCAATTAACAGTAAATAAACTTGTACTTTCCGATGTTCTTAAGCTATGGGTAGGGGTAACTCCTTTGGAAGTAGCATCCTAACAGTGGGATTATTTTCTTAAAATTGTAATGGAATATTAATGTTTAGCCTATAGGTTACTATGGTATAATGTAAAAAAAGAGATAAAGAGGTGACTAATGATAAAAAAACACTTTAAATGGCCGATTTTTGTCGTATTGCTATTAATCATTACTATGATTCAATATTCTTCCTCCCAGGTTTTTGCAGACAGTCCTATAAAAATAGTAATTGACGGAAAGAAGGTTAGTTCTGATGTAGACCCCTTTATAAAAAACGACAGAACCTTGGTTCCCGTCAGAATTATAGCTGAAGAGTTAAATTCCAATGTAGAGTGGGACGAAGACATGAGAGCAGTTTACATATCTAATGATTATGTCAATATAGTATTAAGAATAGACAGTAACCTAGCAGAATATACAAGGGATAATGAAAGCAGGTATATCTTATTGGATGTGCCCCCCCAGATATATGAAGACCGTACCTTCCTTCCTATAAGAGCGGTAAGTAATGCTTTAGGTGTTGGAATTGAATGGGACGGAGATAAGAGGATAGTATACGTGGATTCCTCTGAAAAATCAGAAGTTACACCTTTTTTTGATGTGGAAATTTCATCAGTAAAAGAGGGACAAACTATTACAGGTACGATTGATTTATATACTGAGCTTCCAAACGGAGCTCCTGAAGGAGCAAGAGAAATAAAATATCTTCTTTTAGACAGGGGTAGTAATAAAGGATTTGTTATAGCCAAAGGAACTGATTTTACGAAATCCTATGAATGGGTTCCTGCCATGGAAGATGAAGGTTCTAAAATCCTTGTAGCAGCTTTTTACGATGACCAGGATAAATTTTTAGCAGGAGATGCAAAAGCTGTTACTGTTAATATTGAGCCTGAAATACTGGTAAAGGATATAAGTGAAGGACAAGTTATAACTGAAGACAGTGTACCCTTAAGGGCAGATTTAAATTTTTCTCCTGCCTATGTTAAATATGAAATGATAAATCCTGATAATGGTGCCTACTATATTTCACCTGGAGTAGATCCGGAACAGGTATTTACTATGATTCCTGTTATGGAAGACAATGGAAGAATGTCTGTAAGAGTAATAGCTTACGATACCAAGGGAAATGCCTATGAAGGGGACTATGTAAATATTAATATTGACGTAGACAGATACTTGTACTTAGGAGGAGTTTCCCAGGGACAAACTATTGATGGTTCCGTTACCCTTTCATCCCATTATTATAACCATAGAAATTTTGCAGTTACAGAAATGGAATACATTATGGTTGACAACAATACAGGTGTTGAAACCCTGCTCCATAAAACAAGTGTCGGTTCATATACCTGGTTCCCAGGACCTGACCATGCAGGCAGGAAGTCATTATATGTAAGGGTAAAAGATACAGAGGGAAATATTCATGAAAGCAGTCCTGTTACAGTAAATGTAGTAGGAAGTCCAAAGCTTCTTTTACAAGGAATAGGACCAGGACAAGTACTCTCTACCAGTGCAGATTTAAATGTGAGAACTAATATAAGCTTAGACAGTATAAAATATATACTTACCAACAAAGAAACTGGACAAAGCAAGGTGCTTTATGAAGGTGAAAACACCCAATATACATTTACTCCTGCTTCTGGAGATGACGGTTCCTATAGCATAAGAGGGGAAGGAACTTATAAGGGAAATACTATTGTAACGGAAGAAGTAAACTTCACAATATATACAGGAACATTGTACTCTGCAAGACCTATAATCGAAAAAGAATTATTCATGGACCTGGTATCTGAATTAGCCGTTGAAACGAAGGAAAGAACAGGTATGTCTGCAGCCTTGCAAGTGGCACAGGCTATTTTGGAAACAGGATGGGGACAAAGTGTACCTGTCGACAAATACACGGGACAATTTTCCTACAATCTTTTCGGTATAAAGGGAGAAGGTACCAGGGGATCGGTAATATCCAATACCTGGGAAGAATACAACGGTGTAGCCTTCCGGGTGGATGATTATTTCAGGGCCTACGACAATGAAAAAGAAAGTTGGCAGGATCACAAGGATCTTTTACTTCTAAGAGAAAGATACGCACCTTTCAGAGAAGTAATGTATGATAGCACTAAAGGGGCTTGGGCATTAAGAAGATGTGGATATGCAACGGACTCTCAGTATGCAATCAAGCTTATAGATATAGTTAACAGATATGATTTAAGGGAATTAGACAGAGTAAACATATAGTAAATAGCATACTTCTGAAGCGACTTATTAGTCGCTTCAGCTCTTTTTTAAATTTTATTGTTAAATGCTATTACTTGGGATATAATACATTATTATACAGGAGTGAAATATGAGAAGAATAATTTTATCCAGCGGTAACAAACATAAAATAAATGAAATAAAAGATATATTAAAGGACCTGCCCTTTGAAATTGTGTCTAAAGATGATTTAGGATACAAGGACTTTGAAGTAGTGGAAGATGGTAATACCTTAGAAGAAAATGCCATAAAAAAAGCTGAGGAGCTTCATAAGTTAACAAAGGGAATAGTAATTGCAGACGATACAGGTTTATTTGTAGATGTCTTAAAGGGACAGCCAGGTGTGCATTCAGCCAGGTACGCAGGGGAACCGGTCTCCTATTCAGCAAATAACCAACTGCTCCTAAAGAATTTGGAAAATGTACCGAAAGAAGGAAGAGGGGCCTACTTTAAAACCGTTATTGCTGTTATTTTTGAAAACGGAAACAGGTTATTAGTGGAAGGTACTATAAGAGGCCATATAGCATTTCAGGAAAGAGGAACCAATGGTTTTGGATACGATCCCCTCTTTGTGGTGGAAGGAACAGATAGAACTTTTGCGGAATTAACGGAAGAAGAGAAAAATCAAATAAGTCACAGAGCAATTGCACTGAAGAATTTAAAGGAAAAATTGGAGGCTGCCATTGAAGATTTTGGTACTAAGTGATAGTCATAATGTAATTTTAGATTCTCAAATTGAAGAAATAAAAAAACAGGGAAAATTCGATTTATTAATCCATTGTGGTGACAACTACAGTGACGGAGAAAAATTTGCCCAGAGAATAGGTATAGGAAAGGTGCTAGAAGTTCCAGGTAACTGCGACTACAAGGTTACAGATAAAGAATCAATAATTATGGAAGAAATTCAAGGAAAGAAATTTATTATTACCCACGGTCATTTGCATAATGTAAAGAGAGATATTGAAAAATTAAGAGAATTTGCAAAGAAAAATTTAGCGGAAGTAGTATTATACGGTCATACCCATGAAGCTCATAATGAAAAAATAGACAATATTTTATTTTTCAATCCAGGAAGTACTATATTTCCAAGGTATGGTCAGTCAAGTTTCGGGATATTAGAATTTACTGATGACGGATTAAAGAGTAAAATTATATTTTTCAAAAATTAACTGCCTTTCAAACAAGAAGGGCTGGTTTTTTATTGACTTAGGAGAGCAAAAATTATATAATGATGCGAACATACGTTTACTGAAAGAAGGGAAGCTCATGAGTAAATTTAAAATTAAATCGGAATTTAAACCAACTGGTGACCAACCGGAAGCTATCGAAAAAATTGTTGAAGGTTTAAAGAAGAATTATAAATATCAGACTCTTTTAGGGGTTACTGGTTCAGGAAAAACATTTACTATGGCAAATATTATTGAAAAAGTTCAAAAACCAACCTTGGTCTTAGCTCATAACAAGACCTTGGCTGCCCAGTTATGCTCTGAGTTCAAAGAATTCTTCCCTGATAATGCAGTAGAATACTTCGTATCCTACTATGATTACTATCAGCCAGAAGCTTATGTGCCCAGCAGTGATACATTTATAGAAAAAGACGCATCCATAAATGATGAAATAGATAAATTGAGACACTCTGCAACAGCAGCACTTTTTGAAAGGAAAGACGTAATAATAGTAGCAAGTGTTTCTTGTATATATGGACTGGGAAGTCCTATCGACTATGAAAATCTTGTTATTTCCCTCAGGCCGGGAATGATTAAGGACAGGGAGGAAGTAATAAGAAAACTTGTAGAAATTCAATATAAAAGAAACGACATAGCATTTACCAGAGGAACATTCAGAGTAAGAGGAGATACGGTGGAAATATTTCCTGCATCTTCTTCTGAAAATGCCGTAAGAGTGGAGTTCTTTGGGGATGAAATTGACCGAATTACTGAGATTAACACAGTTACGGGTGAAATCTTAGGAAGAAGAAACCATGTTTCCATATTTCCTGCAACTCACTATGCCACCACCGAAGAGAATATAAACAGAGCTGTGGAGAGTATAAAAGTGGAATTAGAGGAAAGACTGAAATATTTTGAAAGAGAAAATAAACTTTTGGAAATGCAAAGGTTAGAACAAAGAACCAACTACGATATTGAAATGCTCAAAGAAATGGGTTACTGCAATGGCATTGAAAATTATTCGAGACATATAAATAATCTTAAGCCTGGTATGAGACCCTTTACCTTGTTAGATTACTTTCCAAAGGATTACTTGATGATTATAGATGAGTCCCATGTATCCATTCCTCAGGTAAGAGGAATGTACAACGGAGACAGGGCGAGAAAGACCACTTTAGTGGAATATGGTTTCAGACTACCATCAGCCTTGGATAACAGACCCTTAAAATTCGATGAATTTGAAAGTTTAATTAATCAAGCAATATTTGTAAGCGCTACTCCAGGCCCTTACGAAAAAGAGAATTCACAAAATGTTGTAGAGCAAATTATTCGTCCAACGGGACTGTTAGACCCTCCTATTTATGTCAGACCTGTTGAAAATCAAATAGATGATTTAATAAGTGAAATAAAGAAATCCACGGATAAAAATCAGAGAGTATTAGTTACAACTCTTACTAAAAAAATGGCGGAAGATTTAACAGATTATTTTAAAAGTATTGGAATTAAGGTCAGATACCTTCACTCTGACATTGATACTTTGGAAAGAATGGAAATAATCAGGGACCTTCGTATAGGGAAGTTTGATGTGTTGGTTGGAATAAACCTTTTAAGAGAAGGTTTGGATTTGCCAGAAGTTTCCTTGGTTGCAATACTTGATGCGGACAAAGAAGGATTCCTTCGTTCGGAAACATCACTTATACAGACAGTAGGAAGAGCTGCCCGAAATGTTGACGGGAGAGTAGTTATGTATGCGGATAAAATTACCGGGTCAATGGAAAGGGCAATCTATGAAACCAACAGAAGAAGAGAAATTCAGGATAAATACAACAAAGAACACAATATTACACCTAAGACTGTAACTAAGGGAGTACGGGATGTAATAGAAGCAACAAAAGCTGCAGAGGAAGAAGCTGATTACAAAGTAAAAGATAAGGATATGGACGTAAGAGAATATATTATAGAATTAGAAAAAGAAATGCTTAAAGCTGCAGAGAATTTAGAATTTGAAAAAGCAGCTCATTATAGAGATGAAATAAAAGATTTACAGAAGAAGTATAAGATAGAATTAATGAGAAATTAAAATGGTGCATTCTTTTATTAAGACAAGGTATACCTCTTGATAGGGATATTTCCACGAGGAATGTTCCTATTCAATTTTAGAAAGGAAAAATTATGGACAAAATTATTATAAAAGGAGCTAAGGAAAACAACCTTAAAAATATAAGTGTTGAACTTCCCAGAAATAAATTAATAGTTTTTACGGGAGTCAGCGGTTCTGGAAAAACATCTCTTGCTTTTGACACTATTTATGCAGAAGGACAAAGACGCTATGTAGAAAGTCTGTCTTCCTATGCAAGAATGTTTTTAGGACAGATGGATAAGCCTAATGTGGAATCAATTGAAGGACTGTCTCCTGCAATTTCCATAGACCAAAAATCAACAAATAAAAACCCTCGTTCCACAGTGGGAACAATTACAGAAATATACGATTACTACAGACTTTTGTTTGCACGTATAGGAGTTCCTCACTGTCCTAAGTGCGGAAAGCCAATAACTACTCAAACTGTAGACCAAATAACGGACAAAGTTTTAGAATATGAAGAAAGAACTAGAATTCAAGTTTTAGCACCAATGGTAAGGGACGCTAAGGGAACCCATAAGAGATTATTGGAAAACATTAAAAAAGAAGGCTTTGTAAGAGTACGTATTGATGGAGAAATATATGAATTAGAAGAAGAAATAGAGTTGGATAAAAATAAAAAACACAGTATAGCAGTAGTTATAGACAGACTTATTGTTAAAGAAGGTATACAAAAAAGACTTGTTGATTCTGTGGAGACGGCTTTAGAGTTATCAGGTGGTATGGTACTTATTGATGTAATAGGTCAGGAAGAACTGTTAATGAGCACTAAGTTTGCATGTACAGACTGCAATATAGGTTTTGGAGAAATTTCCCCCAGAATGTTCTCTTTTAACAACCCCATAGGAGCATGTAAAACTTGTAATGGTATAGGAGTTAAAAGAGAAATAGATGTAGATTTAGTAATCCCTGACTATTCAAAGACAATAGCTGAAAGAGCAATTGTTCCCTTTGGTGCTGAGGAAGACGGATATTATTATCAAGTGTTTGCTGGTTTAGCAAAGCAACACGGTTTTGATATTTCCAAACCTCTTTCTGAAGCTCCCAAGGAATTTATCCAAGAAATCCTGTACGGAACCAATGGTAGAGAAATAAAAATAAACTTTGTAAGTAAGTTCCAAGGCCCCAGAGAGTATGTAAGGGAATTTGAAGGAGTTGTAAACAATCTTCAGAGAAGGTACAACGAAACAAGATCTCCAGAAATGAGGGAATGGATAGAAGAATATATGTACGAAAGTCCCTGCCCTGACTGTAAAGGAGCAAGATTAAATCCCATAAGCCTTGCTGTAAAAATAAATAATAAGAATATTTACGAAGTTACCCAGCTTTCTGTGGAAAAAAGTCTTAAATTTTTCAAAGAGCTAAAACTAAGTCCTATTGATAAAGTTATAGGAGGACAGATTATTAAGGAAATTAACTCCCGATTACAATTTTTATCAGATGTAGGGCTTAATTATCTCACTTTGGAAAGAAATGCAGGCACATTGTCAGGAGGAGAATCCCAGCGTATAAGACTGGCAACCCAAATAGGTTCCAGTTTAACGGGAGTACTCTATGTCTTGGATGAGCCCAGTATTGGCCTTCATCAGCGGGATAATACCATGCTTATTAAAACCCTGCGAAACCTTACAGATTTAGGCAATACGGTTATAGTGGTGGAGCATGACCAGGAAACCATGGAAAATGCAGATTATATCTTAGATATAGGTCCTGGTGCAGGAATTCACGGAGGAGAAGTTGTTGCCTTCGGCACTTATGAAGAAGTTAAAAATAACGTAGAATCAATAACAGGACAATATTTAAGCGGTAAGAAAAAAATAGAAGTTCCTAAAGTAAGAAGAAAGCCTGAAAAATTTATAGAAATAAAAGGAGCTAAGGAAAATAATCTTAAAAATATAGATGTGAAAATTCCCTTAGGAGTAATGTGCTGTGTAACAGGTGTTTCTGGTTCTGGTAAAAGTTCTCTAGTAAATGAAATACTGTCAAAGGGTCTTCATCAAAAACTATTCAAGAATACAAATAAACCAGGAAAGTTCGATGAAATGCTGGGTATTGAAAATGTGGATAAAATTATTACCATAGACCAATCTCCCATTGGAAGGACACCCAGATCAAATCCAGCCACTTACACAGGAGTGTTTGACTATATCAGAGACGTTTATGCCATGACCTTGGAAGCTAAGGAAAGGGGCTATAAAAAGGGAAGATTCAGTTTCAACGTAAAAGGCGGCAGATGTGAAGCCTGTCGTGGTGATGGAATTTTAAAAATTGAAATGCACTTCCTTCCCGACGTATACGTTCCTTGCGACATATGTAAAGGGAAGAGATATAACCGAGAAACTTTGGAAGTAAAATACAAGGGTAAAAACATTGCCGATGTCTTGGATATGACTGTAGATGAAGCCTTGGAGTTTTTTGAAAATATTCCTAAGATTCATAATAAAATTCAGACCCTTAAAGATGTGGGGTTAGGATATCTTAGATTAGGTCAGCCTTCTCCGGAATTGTCGGGAGGAGAAGCTCAGAGGGTTAAATTAGCATATGAGTTAAGCAAGAGAGGAACAGGAAATACTGTCTACGTATTGGATGAACCTACTACTGGCCTCCATATAGCTGATATTCATATGCTGGTTGAAGTATTAAACAGGTTAGTTGAAGCAGGTAATTCAGTTATAATTATCGAGCATAATTTAGATGTAATTAAAACAGCAGATTACATTATAGACTTAGGTCCTGAAGGAGGGGACGGGGGAGGAACAATAGTAGCAGAAGGAACTCCCGAAGAAATTGCTAAAGTAAAAGAATCCTATACGGGACAATATTTGAAGAAAGTACTAAATGATTAAGCCATTCAAATTCTTACTTGAATGGCCTTTTCTGTCTATGGGTGAAGAAAAAGAATACTGGACTACAATATAATTATAGCCATTAATATAGTTGCTGCTATTCCACATAGTACTGGCATTAAATTTTTTCTTGCTAGTTCTTGAGGACTAATATTACATATTGCTGCCACGGGAATAACAGCCCAGGGAATAATAGTTCCTCCATCTACCCAAACAGTGATTATTTGACCTAAGGCTGCTAATCCTGCCATGTTAATTTCAATTACATTAGAAAATGTATAGGCCAAGGTTCCAACTATGGGCAGGCCGGAAAATCCTGAACCGTCTAATCCAGTGATAACAGCTACTGCAGATTGGGTTAGTACTGTTGAAAGTTTTGTCATCTGAATTTTTTCAGACAAGTATAAACTTATGTCGTTTAATATTCCTGGAGCCCCCTCCCCTAAAATAGCTGTAGCCCCTCCTTCATTTCCTAAGAAGAAGAACCCTCCTATAAAAATCACGGGAGCAAATACGGTTATTCCAAACTTAAACCCTTCTCTTATATAATCCACTACCATTTCAAAACCGTCTTTTAATTTAAAGCTTGTTAAAACAGTCAGCAGCATTATTATGATTGCAGTTCCTCCTACTAGGGCTGTCGCATCCCCTCCTGCCAAATTATATTTAACCATGGCCACAATGTTTATTAAGAAAGCTATAGGGGTCAAAATTGCCACGTACTTTGCTGTTTTATTCTGGATTATTACTGTTTTATCCTCTTCTTCACTATAGTGGGATAATTGTGGATTCCTTTTCAAATCTCTTTTCATCAGTACAAAAGCAGTAACTACAGTAACTATTGACATGGTAAGCCATAGGGGAATTGATGCCGCAATAACCTCTGGTACTTCTATACCTGCACCAGCAGCTGTAATAGTCGGTGCTCCTTGAATAAAAAAGTCGCTGGAAAGTGCAATGCCGTGACCGAATAAGTTCATAGCAACTGCAGCATATATAACGGGGAGACCTGTGGCTACTGCAGCTGGCAGCAGTACGGCACCAATTAAGGGAACTGCGGGACTAGGCCATACAAGCCATGAAACTACCATCATAGCAACTCCGATTCCCCAAAAAGCCATGGTTTGATTTATCATAACTTTCTTAATAGGTGCCATAATCAAGGTATCTGCCCCTACTGCCTGAAGGGCTTTTGACATGGCTACTACCAGTGAAATAATAACAATAACTCCCCAAAATTCATTACCAGCAAAAATGACAGTGTTAAAAATTGATTGAATAGCAAAGACAGGACTGCCGGAATAAAGAAAACCCATGGCAAAAATCCCTATAATACAAGGAATTACAATTTCTTTTTTCATAAGCATGATAAACAAAATAATTGCTACCATTATCATGTAAAGGTAGTGAAGAGAAGTTAAGACCATAATTTACCTCCTTAGAATTAAGAGTAAGGGAACGCATCGGAAGAATACTTAGGGTTACATTACCTGCCGGTGGGTTCCCATACTTATGTACCTAGGTATAGAGGTTAATTATTTCGTTAAAGACTTGGTCAACACCTTGGAAATCCATGCTGTTAACATAGAAAGCTTCCAAAAGATCGTGCATTTTTTTGTTGACGAGAGTTTTTCTAAGGAGTTTTTTATTAATAAATCATACAAATGAAGATTATTTTCAATTTCAGAAATTTGCGACTTAATGCCCTTAGCATCTATTATACTGTACAAATCGAAGACTTCCTTGTAATTTATGTTCATAGGGTTTTCTGCAGTTACTATTATGAGTTTCTTTTCAGGCAAATATATATGTTGAGGTTTACTAGGATTGAGGGGTCTGTAATAACATTCAATGTCGTGACCTCTATTTAGGGCTTCCTCAAGGATCTTTTCTAAGAACATGGGAGTATAGTTAGTATCCTTACCTACTACTGCCCATACTTCATTGTGTTCAAAGAAAAGTTCAGTGTGGCTCACATATCCGTTGGCCGTGAAAGATTCGGTGAATAATTTCCTTAAGCGTCCCCTTTTATTTTTCCTTGAGCCTTTGAATAATTTATAAATTGCATCTTCACATAATTGGTTAAACTTACTAGTATCCATATAGGAATCATATATGGAACATATTTCATCATATATTTTTCCCGCGGCACTTAAGTATCTGTAAGCACTTATATAATAATTGGATTTAGCTTTGCTAACCTCCATAATGGCAGCTTTATGTTTTTTTAGCTCTTGACTATTTAGGAAACTTCCTAAGTTTACAATTTCATCCACTGCCCCTGGCACAAGGGGGTCAATTACATGAGGAGCAGTGCCGTCAACAAAAAGAACTTTCAACTCAGAAATTAATATACCGTCAAGACTTACGTTGTCGCTGGAGCAGTGTATGTATTCTATTGAACAGCCTTTTTTCTTCATCTCATTAGCAAATTTTTTCATGAAGTGATTTTTTCCTACTCCCGGTCCTCCTTTTAGAATATAAACATGCTCTGCTTCACTGGGATCTAATAAATAATCAAAATAACTGAAAAATCCTTCAGATGTGTTATTGCCAGCAAAAAAATGTTTTTCTTTCATTCCTATACCTCCTAAAGTATATTTTCGCTCTGTAAACTTAAATGAAAATTGAGGACTTCAATCCTCTGTGGTACAATGTTTTTGCCAGAAAACAAATACCTCCCAGAAAGGATGAAGTCCTCATGCAAAAAATTGTACCAATTAAGTGCCCAAAATGCAA
>DURT01000083.1 GCA_012843025.1 Tissierellia bacterium
GGGGTAGTTGATTCAAAGGCATAAAAAACCCGTGAAGGATTACAGGATTTCTCCTGCATACACCTCACGGAGTTTCACCAAACTTTATTATCTTTCACCAATGTTTATTATTAGTCACCAGAGTTTATTATGATTGAACACCTTAAGTGATTTTTATAAATAATCTATTCCACCGTAACTGATTTAGCTAAGTTTCTCGGTTTGTCTATGTCGCATCCCTTGAGCAAGGCAGCGTAGTAGGCAAGGTACTGAGCAGGGATTATGGCTACCAAAGGTGATAGCAGTTCATTGACATTGTCTATTACTATGGCATCTGTGTCCTGGCTGACTTTTTTCATGGATATTATCATTGTTGCAGCTCCTCTTGCCTCAACTTCTCTAATGTTACTTCTGGTGTTTAAATTTATTTTTTCCTGTGTAATAATTCCTATTACAGGAGTATTCTTTTCAATTAAAGCAATGGTGCCGTGCTTTAGCTCACCTGCTGGAAAGCCTTCTGTTTGAATGTATGATATTTCTTTAAGCTTAAGGGAGGCTTCCAGACATACATGGTAATCCATGCTCCTACCAATATAAAAGCAATTTCTGCTGTTTACTAGGTACTTTTCTGCAAGAGACTTATATTTTTCCTTATCACTGCACAAAGATTCCATAACATTGGCTATTATGCTTAATTCTTTACAAACATCTATATTTACCCTGTTGTCAATTGATGAAGCCAATATTGCCAAAACTGCAATTTGTGCCGTATAGGCCTTTGTGGAGGCTACTGCAATTTCAGGACCTGCGTGTAAAAGCAATGTATGATCTACTTCCCTGTATAGGGTAGAGCCTTTAACATTGGTCAATGTCAAAGTTTTATAACCCATATCCTTAATTTTGCTAAGTACTGATATACAATCAGCTGTTTCACCACTCTGGGATATAAACATAAACATTGGCTTTTCTGATAACAAAGGCATGTTGTAAATAAATTCGCTTGCAATAACTACCTCTGTTGGTTTTTTAGATATTTTTTCAAAAAACTGTTTACCTATTAAACCTGCATGGTAGCTTGTTCCGCATGCAATAATATATACCTTGTTGCAGCTTCTAACATCCTGTAAGATATCTGGTGAAATTTTAATATTTCCATTTTCATCAGTATATTCTGAAATAATTTTTCTTATTACAAATGGCTGCTCTTCAATTTCCTTCAACATATAGTGTGGATATGTTCCCTTTTCAGTATCTATTGTATCTATATCAGCCTTGTATGGTTTTCTTGTAACTTTCTCTCCAGAAATTGTAAATATTTCAATTGAATCTTTAGTTACCTTCAAAAATTCCTTGTCTTTTATTTCATAAAATAGATTCGTATAATCTATCATTGCCATGGCATCGCTGCTTAGCATGTTGAATCCGTCGCCCTTTCCAGCTAATAGAGGGGTTTTGTTTTTAGCTCCATACAAAGTATCCATATCTTCTTTGTCGATTATTGCAAGAGCATAGGAACCCTTTAATTCACTCATTGTATGCCTTATGGCAAGGTCAACAGGCTCGCCTTCATTTACAAATTTCTCTATAAGTTGAACGATTATTTCTGTATCAGTATCACTATTAAGCTTTACTCCTTGAAGATATTTATTTTTTAATTCTTCTTCATTTTCAATTATTCCATTATGAACTAGGGTAAATCTACCTGTGCTGCTTTGGTGGGGATGGGAATTAGTCTTGTTTGGCTCACCGTGAGTAGCCCACCTTGTATGGCCTATTCCCAAGTACCCTGTAATACTCCTGTCGATACTTTCTCTTAAACTATATATCCTTCCTTTTTCTTTGCATATATAAATATTGTTATTATAAGCTACAGCAATCCCTGCTGAGTCGTAGCCCCTGTATTCAAGCTTTTCCAAGCCCCTTAATATTATTTCTTTCACATCTTTAAATCCTATATAACCAACTATTCCGCACATATTATTCTCCATTCTAGTATTAGTAATTTTGTTATTGAATGATTAAAGTAACTTTTGACATTTAACAAAAAATTTTGAGCATCTTAATAGAGAATCATTTTTATGATTCTTAATCTTATTAGGCAATTTAAGCACAAAAATAAGAATATTATTTGCTAATATTAGTTTGTTGTTAATTATGGGGAATTATAAGACAGAATATTATTTTAATAAAGATATGAAAGCTATGAGTTTTTTTTGTCCCCTCAGTCGCCTGAGAGATTTGTAAAACCCTGTCGATGTAGCCTCACCGCAGAGCATCCGCCGAATTTTCGATAACTCTGTCCTCGTCAACTTTTTCAAGTTCTGGCGCTATAATAATTATCTTATCCCCAGTCTATATCTTACTAACCCTTCTTTACTATCCCTCCTTTCAGATTATTATTATGAGTTTACAATTAAATTGTTACTTTAACCGTTTAATTTTACCATACTATAAGAAAATTGTATGTAAATTTATTGAAAATACTTTACAAAACTTTTTATTTCCCTTATAATAGTAAGGCAGCGCGGTTGTGGCGGAACGGCAGACGCACTAGCTTGAGGGGCTAGCGAATGTATATTCGTGGGGGTTCAAGTCCCCCCAACCGCACCAAAAATATTATAAAAAAGAGAGAGTTTCTCTCTTTTTTTATGTGTACAGATAACTGAAAATCATCACTACAGCCTTGTAATATATTCGCCGAATACATATCCGTCGATTCCATTATAGAGTATTCTGTACCACTCTCCCACCTGTTCAGTTATTATTACTATTGCTCCATTGGGAGCCATTCCGATAATTTCTCCCGTCAAAGCAGGACCGTTTCTTATATTTAGATAGCCGCCAGCTGTTGTAACTCTTCCTGTTTCTCCTGTTCCTGGCTCTTGTTGAGCACCGCTGAAATACTGGTTCACAGACTCTGCTATGGTCCTTGCTATAGTATCAATATTACTTGTAATCCAGTTGGCATCTTCCACATTATCGTGGTAGGCAACTTCCAATAATACTGAAGGCGCATTAGTTCTTGATACTTCACCTAAGGTCGTTATAGGAACAGCCCTAACTAAATCGGGAAGGGGGTATATTTGTCTGAAATTTTCAACTAATATATTGGCCATTCTTTCGCCGTTAATACTTCCTGGATAATAAAAAGCTATAACTCCTCTGTTTCTGCCTTCCTGCCCCGGACCTGATGCATTTGAATGTATTGCCAAATGAAAATCAACATTTCTTGCATTGGAGTCTCTGATGGAAGAACCTGCTGTCATATCTGGAGTATTTCTGTAATAGCTTATACCAAACTGTTGAAGATAAGGAATCATTGCATCCACAATTTGATTCATCCAATATTCTTCATTGCCTTCCGTAACGAAAAGATTGTATTTCTGTGTAGATGGACTTAAGTATATAGTAGGCATTATAATCCTCCATTTCATTATTTATAGTGTATTTTATGCATTTTATTAGTAACTGTGCAATGCTATGTTATGAACACATATAATGTATGGGGGGATTATATGATTTACCAGATAGGGAGGTTTCTTAAAAAGTATATATTTATAATTATATTTGTATTTTGTATATTGATAATTGTATATTCTCTTCTGTTTGCTTAGTAATACTCGGGGTAACCCTGTGGAAGATAAGGTGGGTCAAAAAGGGCAAGCCGTGGATAATCCACGGCTTGAGGCAAAAAATTTAAGAGGCATTTATAAATTTAATTTACAAATGTAATATCATTATACTACTTTTTCAGAATATTTCAATTATTTTTTACTTCATTCAACATTATTTCTTTATACTCATCTCTTAACATGGACATTAAATGTAAATCATAGTATTTATTGTCTTTTTTAGCTGCATTTCTCATTATACCTTCATATTTGAATCCTAAGTCTAAGTAGAGTTTACCTGCAGGATTTCCCTCATAATGGTCCAAGGTAACTCTTTCCATGTTTAAAGTATTAAAGCAATAGTCCAGCAGCAATAACATTGCTTCTTTCCCGTACCCTTTTCCAAGGTATTCTTTTTCACCTATGTAAATACGTGTTAAATCTAAGGAATCTGATTCTCTGGAAATTTTCGAAAGATAAACCCTTCCTATGGGTTTTTTATTTTTAAATATAATCGTAAACTGCTCATTTGTTTTATCTAATTCTCTTAATATAAATTCTCTTACAACTTCTTCATAGGTACGCTCTTTATTAATAGTCAGAAATTCTTTAATATAGTCCTGTTGCTCCCATTTCGTAAAAAGAACACAATCATCGAAAGTACTTTTTCTTATAATAATATTTTCAGATACCATTTTTTCCTCGATTGTTTATTTTTTATTTTATTATATCTCATAATAATGGATTTTTCAAGAAAATATCTATTTTCTTCCACTATACCCTTAAGCCCCATAACAACCAGCAAAAAATATAAATAATTCTTATAGATGTGAATAATGGTTATAAAGGAAATAACAAAAAATGTATTTGTCATAATTATGTAACGGCTTACCGTATCCTTAGGCAAGAAAATTTCCATCAAGGTTTTGCATATATTTCCTCCGTCTAAGGGTACTATAGGTACTAAGTTTATATATGCCAAAAAAAGATTAATATTTGCAAAGTAGAAATATTCGGTATTTTTTATACCTGCATATAATAGTAAGTTACAGGCGGGTCCTGAAAAAAACAGCAGTATTTTTTTAAAATATGATATATTTTCTAAATTTGCATCAAAATTAAATCCAAATAAGGAAATCTTTACCCTAGAGAATTTAATATTCAACAATATTGCAAAAAACAAATGAGCAATTTCATGTGCAGCAAGGGCAATTAGGAGTGACATTAACCGGAAGGTTAATTTTTCAAGTCCAGAAACTCCAAAGGATTAATTGAAGCTCCATCTTCCCAAACTTCTATATGGAGAATCATATTTTCTTCGTCAAGAGCTCCTATTATATCTCCTTGTGATATTGTATCCCCCTCTTTCACAAAAGGTTCCTTTATTTTGCCATAGATAAAGGTTTTATCATGATTTTGAACTACTATGTAGCCAGAAAGGTTTTCATTGTTACCTATGGAAATAACCTTTCCTTCTGTTATGGATTTCACCGATTGAGTCTCTGATTTAATATCGATGCCATGATTATAAAAGGATTCTTCTCCTGTTTTATTAATTCCGTATTTTCGGTACACAGTTCCAACAACAGGTACCGACTGTGTTTTTTTCGAGATAAAAGGTAGCTTGTTTCTTGCGGATGCAGCAACCTCAGTAATGGTATCCCTTATTTCTAAAATCTTTATACTTGCATTCATTTTTTCATCGGCAGCATTAATGATTTTTCGTGAAAGATCAGAATTCATGTTTTTCGTTGCAATTACTGCACTTACTAAGAGTATGCTAAAAATTACCTGCAAAGCTAATTTTCTATTAAATTGTTCTCTCCTTCTAATATTAATTCTTTTTCTAAATATTTTATTCATTTCACCACCCCTTCCCTACATTTTATTAATGTGTTACAAGCTTTATTACTAAATAATGAAAAAGACACTCCTCTTAAAGGGAATGTCTTGAAAGGAAAGGGATACCTATATAGGAATGTCTTTCATTGTAAGGGGGCACCTCTTTCAGATGAATGTCCCCAATTTTAGAAAGTCTTCGTTAAAGATCTGTTGGTAATCGGGTTTTGAATAGTTTATATTTTCCTCAATTGTTGCAGTAACACTTGTTCCAGTAAGTTTTTCTATATCTTTTAATTTAAGCATGCTGCCTTTTTTGGCCATTTTAGTATTGTATTTGTTTATAATAACAGTAAATTTATCTGCTTTTGCAGCTAGTACTTTGTCCGTGTTTATTTCCTTTACACAGGAAAAGTCATTGTTATTAACAGTTACTACATTTTGGATTTCCGAAAAATCTATATAGCTGTTGCTTAATTCATCCCCATCTATTATAACTACATCATAACTTTCTGCATATTTTAATAATTTTACAAAATAATCTCTGTTTAATTTCTCTATCTTTCCCTGGACTCTTGGCGAGGGTAAGAGATGTAAATTTTCGTTAATTTCCATAACAGCCAATTCTAAAGGACAGGTATCAGTAAAAACATCCACAATATCATAAATTATGTCTTCATTTACTTTAAGGTATTCCGACATTTTAGTTTTCCCTGAAGAAATATCCATAAGTAAGACATTTTTTCCCTGCTGTGAAAGATTGATTCCAGCCTTTATGCTTATAAGTGTTTTTCCTATATTGTTTTTATGCGAGCCTACCAGTATATTCATATTTTCCCCCTACTCTATTATTCCGCTGATTTTCAGATATTCCCCTATTACTTCTCTAACTATGGGAATGGGATACCGTCCCGAACCTCCCTCAAACAGAACACAGGCAACGGCAATTTGCGGGTCGTCATAAGGAGCAAAGGCAACATACCATGCAAAGTCATCATAGGGTTCTCCTGTTTCTGGGTTTCTTCCTTCGTTTTGTGCTGTACCTGTCTTGCTACCTACTTCCACTGGAAAATCTTTATAGGGCTTTGCACTGTCATCATATGATACTAACCGCATACCATGCTTTATTACCTCTAAATACCCATCATCTGAAAGGTCAATTTTTTTTGAATTTCTTAAAGGTACATAGTCGGTTTTTTTACCATCATAAGTTGTTATTTCTTTTATTACACTTACATTATTCTTATAGCCTCCATTAGCAATAGAAGCTATATAGTTAGCCATCTGTAGTACCGTATATGAATTGTTTCCCTGACCTATACTAATGTTTAAATTGTCTCCCACATTCCATACTGCCTGATTTATATAGGAATATTTAATAATATCAACTAAGGGAATATTGTTATCGTTAGTCTTCTCAGGATTTAAGTTTAAAGATAAAAGCCTTTCATATACTTCTCCTCTTGTCATAGGTTCTTCTCTGTCAATCCAGCTTACTATTTCCTCAACTATTTCATTTTTCATAGATGAGTCTACTATAACACCATCATTGAGATACCTTTCTACATTGGATTCTAAAAATAATCGCAAATATACACGGATATTTGATTTTTTCCCTTCTATGCTGGGTACCCCTCCTGATGCTTCCTGAGGTATGTCAATTTCAATTCCCGTTTTTTCATCTAAACCAAATTTTTTTGCCATGCCAATAATATCTTCTGCATCAACCTTAACTGTATGCTTTTGATTTGTAGCTAAGTTTTCACCAAGAACAGTAGTATAATAATAAAAGTTACAAGAATTCATAATTGCCTGATACATGGTTTGGGAACCGTGTGCGCCACCAAACATATTATATATCCAACAACTGAAATTTCTATCCCCCACCTTCATGGTACCGGCGCAATAAACAGTAGTGTTGGGATTTACACCCTTTTCAAGGGCAGCTAAGGAAGTAATCATTTTAAAGGTAGAACCTGGCTGTATAGCCGAGAGCATGGCAATATTGTATAAAGGTCTTGGTGCCAAAGGATTTTTGGATTCGTTTAAGAGACTGTTCCAGTCTTCTGCGGTTATTCCCGTAGAAAATAAATTCAAATCGTAGGAGGGATGATTAGCAAGAGCCAATACTTCTCCTGTTTTCACGTCAAGGGCTACCAAGGCACCAGAGCGAGCATTTTCATATTTGTCCCTAAATTCAAAATTTCCCCATTCACTTTCGAAGACACCTCCCTCACGGATTGCCTTTAAACCTTTTTCTAGGGATTCTTCCGCTTTTTGCTGTAAGGCCAAGTCAATGGTTAAATAAATATTATTCCCTGGTATGGGAGCTTCACTAGAGACAGAGCGTATTGTCTTTCCCATATTATTAACTTCTACGGTTTTTCTGCCTTTTTCCCCTCTTAAATAATCTTCAAATTTTTCCTCTATCCCTGTCTTTCCTATTATATCATCTGTACTGTATCCCTTCTCTAGGACATATTCCTGTACTTCATAGTCCTGAGCAATCTTACCTAAATAACCGATAATATGGGAAGCTGATTCCCGGGCTGGATATATTCTCAAAGGCTCGATTTCAATATTTATTCCCTTAAGCTCATGGGACCTTTCCGATATCATGGCAACAGTCTTTTCTGAAATATCATAGCAAATATCAACAGGATGGTATGACAGATAGGTTACTTTATTGTACCTTTCTCTTAAAACCATCATGTTACGCATATCATAGTCATTGATCTCTGGGGGTATTTCTAGGGACTCTCTCAGCATTTTAAAGACTTCTTCCGCTGAATATTCTTTACCTTCCTCTGCAGATTTAACATTATTCTTTATCCAATTCTTTTTATCCCGTATAGATGTATATTCCCAATCAGCAATTGATATCATGGGATTTTCATATTTTAACAGTTCGATTTGTGCAAAATATTTTACATCGTCATGGGTAATTAAATCGTAGAGTACTTGGTAGTTTTTAAAGGCTAATTCTTTGATGAAATCATAGGCTGAAATTCCTTCGTCCATATGCTGCTGTTTAATATACTTGTCTCTTATTTGCAGATCAGAATATTCAAAGGTTCCCTGATCTCCCT
This sequence comes from Tissierellia bacterium, assembly GCA_012843025.1. Taxonomy (GTDB): domain Bacteria; phylum Bacillota; class Clostridia; order Tissierellales; family Sedimentibacteraceae; genus Sedimentibacter. The sequence goes on from DURT01000083.1 coordinate 8,519, forward strand.
TCTCCTTAAACTCCACTGGTAAATCGGGGTAGATTTCCTTTAGTTTTTCTATAAGAATTTTTCCCGGTATAAGTTTACCCTCACTAGTTGTATATATTGATTGGAGTAAATTATCTATGGAATTTTTCATCGTTAAAATAACAAAGTCATCTTTTGCGGAAGTGTCCATTGTTATTTCTTCATTTTTTAAATTTAAATTTCTTTTTATATTGGCATATATTTCATCTTGAACAAATGAAAAATTTTTCAGCCTAATATTTTCTCCATACCCTTTTTCCTTTATGAATTCATAAGATAATCTTCTTATTTTGGAATTTGAAAATAAGGAAGCTAAGTATTTATTACGATTTACAAGTAATTGCCCTACTGCTTCCGTTGCATCCAAGTTTTCATTTAAATTGTTTTCTTCCAGCCACTTTTCTACAGAAGTCTTTTCTTTCTCCATTAAATCATCTGTAATTTCTATTTCAGTTTCTTCTTCCTCACTCTCTATTATTTCCATTTCATATTGGAAGTTTCCATCCACTAATCTTATGGGCACTTCATCTTTCAACAAGGAGTTTAGTACTCTTTGTTTGGCAGAAAACATCTCACCATATATTTTTGTACTGAAATTTAGCCACTCATAAATATTTTCCTTTATTATTTCTATGACTTTTTCTTCCGCTGTAGTATATATTATATTTTCTTTTTCTTCCCATTCATTCCCTTCTCCTGCTATCTCTACAGGTTCATTAATGTATTCAAAAGTATCAAGTTCAATAGGGAAATCATCTATGGGCTTTTCCATATTTTCATCTAATATTTTAGATAATTTATAAGATATTTCTATAAAATCATCAGCATCAATTTCATCTGTATACATTTGTACAGTAAAGCTGGATTCATTATCCGCAAGGATAACTCCATTCCTGTCGAATATTTTTCCTCTGGGAGCTTTTACGGGTATATCCTTAATTCGCTTTATATCGGCAATCCTTCTGTATTCTTCGCCTTCCACAATGGTAAGAACCGCCATTCTAAAGCCTAAAACAACCAACATAAATACTATAATTAAATACAAAATATTAAAACGATTCTTCAAAAATTTAAGCATTTAACACCTCTATGCCTTTACATTTAGCTTGTTGAATAGGAAAATAATGAATTTCAGTACAAATATTACCAGAACCGTATTTATTATTATTTCCATTAATATAACAGATAAATTATTTACCGCTAATTCAACCCTGTGTTTTAAAAAAAACAGGATTAAGTACAACAAAAAATGCATTACCCCTGTTGATGCTCCTGTTACTACAGCGTACACAGCATAGTTTTCCCTTATCATATCAACACTGAAAGTACCTACTACAGCTCCTATCAAAAAATAAATAAGGGTATGTATTCCAAAAACATCGTAGAGCATTCCATCATACAAGGCACCAGTAATGAATCCAAGTATTCCTCCCGTCATTCCATCAGACATCATGGCAAATATGACCAATAATACTAGGGAGAGATTTGGAACTACACTAGTGAAACCAAATAATCCAAACAAGGATGTTTGAAAAATAAAGTTAATAATTATTATGGTAATCATAAGTATGATTCTTTTCATATTATCTTTTCAACGCTCCTGTTTTAATACATACACCCTGTTTATTTTTGTAAATTCAACAGCAGGCTCAACTATGATTTTCAAAGTAGATGCATCTGTTGTCTCCACTATATCCTTTACATTACCTATATAAATATCTGGAGTGTAAATTTCCCCTATCCCTGATGTTACTAGGTTATCTCCTATTTCGGCTGAAACTTTGCTGTTAAAGAAATATCCTGTTACATTACCATCGATACTTCCCTGCAATATTCCGCTTTCATCGTTGTTTATGTCTCTAAAACTTACTTTACAACTTTCATCAAGCAGTGTTATTATCTTAGACCATGATGATGATGTTTCAGCGACAAGTCCTAATAGTCCTATCTGTACCATACCATCTTCAGTCTCCACAGCCTGTATAACTATGTCATTTTTCTTAATACCGTCTTTTTCACCTTTGTCTATGGTAAATCTGCTGAACCAATTTGAATCATCAAGAGCAATTACTTGTCCAATTACATAATCATAAGAAAGGTTCTTTTTCATTTCGTATTCTGTTTCCAAGGCATTGGATTTATTAATAATGTTTTCCAAGACTCTTACCTGCTCCTGAAGTTGATATACAGTTTCTGTAAGCATAATATTTTCTTCCCGCATCTTCACAATTTCCTGAACGGACAAAAAGGAGCTAGTAAGAGTAAGACCTGTTTTATAGGTTACTTTTTGCATACCAGATAACAGATTACCGAAAAAACCTAAATTAACGCCATCCATTCTTCCAATAGATGACAGTCCTATCATAGTAATCAATATAAAAATTGTAATTACAAATAAGAACTTCTTAATATGCTTTCTAATAAAATTCATTTTGCACCATTACATATTCTCACATATTTTTCCTGCTCCTAAAGCAACACTATGAAGAGGATTGTCAGCAATGAAAACATTAATTCCTGTCTCTTGTTTAATATATATATCCAACCCTTTTAATAGAGCACCGCCACCTGTTAAATAAATTCCATTTGAATATATGTCGGATGATAGTTCGGGCGGTGTCCTTTCAAGGACCCTTTTAATAGCATTAACTATAGAATTAATTGTTTCTATAATTGATTCCCTTATTTCATCATTAGTAATAGTTATTTTTAAAGGAAGTCCCGAAACAATATCCCTTCCCCTTATTTCCATTTCTGTGGGAGCTAAAACTGTTATTTCTTCTGTTTCATCCTCTACTTCTATATACTTACTATCTTTTTCTTCATAGTATTCTTCACTAGCATTTCCAAGGGCTATCTTGATTTTTTCCGCAGTGACCAAGCCTATGTCCATTTTATACTTGTTTTTTATATAATCCCTTATATTTATATCTATATCATCTCCCGCGGTTCTCAGAGAATCACTTTCAACTATTCCTCCTAAGGAAATTACAGCTATTTCCGTAGTTCCTCCTCCAATATCAACAATCATATTCCCTATAGGTTGGTCTACAGGAAGACCTGCTCCAATAGCTGCTGCCATAGGTTCTTCCACTAACTTTACCTTTCTTGCACCAGCATCATAGGCTACTTCCTCTACTGCCCTTCTTTCTATGGAAGTCACCCCTACAGGTACACTGATAACTATATTGGATTTTATAAACCTCTTTTTGTTTAAAGTTTTAGCAATAAAATATTGAACCATTGCCCTAGTCAGTTGAAAATCTGCGATTACACCGTTTTGCAATGGTCTTATTGCCATTATATTTTTAGGAGTTCTTTCAAGCATTGCCTTAGCATCATTTCCTACGGCACATACTTCCTTAGATACTGTATTAATGGCTACTACCGAAGGCTCGTTTGTTACAATTCCTTTGTTACTAACATATACCAAGGTGTTTGATGTTCCTAAATCAATGCCAATTTTCTGTGTAAATAAATCAAATAATCCCATATGTGTTTCCTTTCAATATAGTAAGAACCCCACCCAACAATCAATGTTGCTGGGTTCCGGGAACCTTGTTGTTTCACAATAATCCTTCTTCCTTGAAACTGAAGAAAACTCCGTCTCCAATAATAATATGGTCCAAAACCTTGATTCCCAAAATTTTACCACATTCATCCAATCTGTTGGTTAAAACTATATCTTCATGACTGGGTTCACATTCTCCGCTGGGGTGGTTGTGAACTAATATTATTGATGATGCCAAATTTGCCACCGCCTGGTGAAATACTTCCCTAGGATGGACTATGGAGCTGTTTAAACTGCCTACAGATATTTCAGAAATCTTTTTTATATTATTTTTAGTATCTAAAAGAATAATTTTGAAATGTTCTTTCTGATAATATCTCATTTCTTCCATCATAATTGCTGCTGCATCACCGGGAGATGAAATTTTTACTTTTTCAATTTTTAAAGTGCTCATTCTCTTACTTAGTTCTGCAACTGCCATTAACTTTGCTGCTTTCACATCGTTGATACCCTTGTAGGACTTAAACTTTTCCAAGGTACCTTCAGCTATGTTGCGAAGACCTTTCTCATCTTCCTTTAAAATCCTTTGGGACAACATAATAACATTTTCTTCCTTAGTTCCTGTTCGTAAAATTATTGCAATAAGTTCCGAGTTAGACAATGTACTAGCGCCATATTTCAATAGTTTTTCCTGAGGTCTGTCTTCCTTAGGTATTGACTTAATGGTGTAATTAGTATTGTCCATTTTATCCTCCACTATGCATTTATTGTTCAGAGCAAGCTTTCAGAAAAATGTTTTGTCAATAAATTATTAAGTTTTGTCAAGGGTAATCCCTTTACATTGTTATAGCAGCCATTTATTTCTTTAACCAACAATTCCCCGTATCCTTGAATTCCGTAAGCTCCGGCTTTGTCCAGGTATTCGTTGGTTTTCAAATACTTCCTGATAAAATCAGGGGATAGTTCATTGAAGGTTACTTCAGTTTTTTCATAATCTACAATCTTTTTTGATGTCTCTGTATCAATAATGCATACTCCTGTATAGACCTGGTGAGTCTTGCCTGAAAGCAAGTTAAGCATGGAAAATGCCTCTTCTTCATTTACTGGTTTACCCATTATTTCATTTAAATAAACAATGGTATCGGCTGCGATTATCAGCCCCTTTTCCCTGCAATTTATATAAGCATCCAACGCCTTCTCAAAGGCAAACTTCATAACCGTAGTCTGAGGATAATCTTCATTATTTACTTTCTCTTCCGCAGAAGGTGAATAAACTGCTAGGTCTTTAACATATCTTTGAAGCATTTCAATTCTTCTTGGAGATTTTGACGCCAATACTATCTTCATATTCATTCCTCAAAGTTTTCTGTAAATTATTATTCCTGCAATCAGTCCAATTATTCCTGCCACTGTCAAGTTAGCACTAAATCCAAAAGTAATGTTGAAAATATTTAAGTCTAAGGTGGCAGGACCAAGACTAATGCCTTCACCATAATTTAATATGGGAAGAACATCTGAAAATGCTTTTCCTAAGATAGTTCCAATTATAACGGAAGTTAGTATAGTTAAAATTAAAAAGATTGAATGTCCTTTTCTCATTTTAAACCTCTCAATTGAGTTTTAACAAAGTTTTTTCCAAATTATCCGTTATAAGGATTGAAGTATATCCAACGAAACATCCCGTAAAAATACTTATTAGGGACAGTATGGGTAAATAATAGTACAATTTCAAAGTTTCAAACAATATGGCAGCTACAGTTACCTGAGTGGCATTATGAGCCATTGCTCCAATTACACTTATTCCAATTAAGCTTAACTTACTGCTTAGATACTTGCAGCCTAAGTACATAACCAATGTACTTACAATACCGCTAGAAACGCTGTAAATAAATGTAATGGGATTTGTTGCTATCATCATGAAAAGAACACTCCTTAATATTACAATTAAAAGAGCATCCCTTAACCCAAATACTACAACTGCAGATAATATTACTATGTTGGATAAACCTAATTTTGCTCCCGGAGCAATGTAAGGTAATGGTATCATACTTTCAATAATACTTAAAATCAGTGCTGCCGCCGTAAGAAGCGATAAAAATATATATCTCTTTGTCTTGTTCATATCAATCTCTCTCTTTAATTTATAAAGTCAACTTCATCATCTTCACTATAATCAACAATTTTTATTAACATTCTGTTAGGAAGACAGACGATTATTTCGCCATCCCTGGAAATTTTCCCTTGATATATACATACTTTATCAGGACAGCTTGCATCATGTATCCATATTTGTCCATCTTCAATGTGGAGGGTGTTATAGCCTCCTGTTTCCGTTTTAACTGTATACTCATCTTTTACATCATCCGTCAAAACATATTCCTTAACCAACTGGTTATCGGAATATATATAGGCAACCTTATCATTAAGTTTAACGGCACTTCTTCCACTGTACCAAATAAAGAAAACATTGATAATAACTATAGCTATAATAAGTCCTATATCATACTTGTTAATTTTCTTTTTCATAAGCAGTCCTTTTCGTTTTATAGATTATTAATTTTATCACCATTTAATTATTATTTCAAGGATGTATATTCATGAAAACCCATTTTTAATAATATATTAAGAATCAATTATTGTGTTAAGAAAATATCTATAGAATTCTATGTAAGGCTAATAGAGAACATAAAAAGGTCATCCTGAATCTATCAGAATGACAGGGAGGAATCCCTCATTTACCTTTTCTTTCATTCAAGATTTTTGTCAATTCCTCCATAAAAGAATCTATATCTTTAAACTTTCTGTAAACAGAAGCAAAACGAACATATGCCACATCATCTACATTTTGAAGTTCATTCATTACAATTTCCCCTATAACTTCTGTGGATACTTCCTTTTGAAATGTATTATACAATTGCTTTTCCACTTTATCTGCAATTTCTTCTATTTGTTCAAGGCTTACTGAACGTTTATCACAGGCACGAATAAGACCATTGATAATTTTATCCCTGTTATAGCCCTGTCGTGTACCGTCCCTTTTAATTACTACTATTTGTGTTTCTTCGATTTTTTCATAGGTTGTAAACCGATGTCCGCATTCCATACATTCCCTTCGACGTCTTATTTTTGTTCCATCATCCGTCGGCCTTGTATCAACAACCTTACTTTCAATATAATTGCACTTAGGACATCTCATAGTTTTCTCCTTGTTTGTTTATTTGGGGAATGCCTTGAACTATATCTTGTTCATAAACTTCTCTTCGTTAATAACAAATCTTTCGTGGAAACCTTCCCCAATTTTCTTATCCTCATCATAGGCTTCCACTTTAAAAACAAGTCTTTTTCTGTCTATTTCTATAAGCTCTGCCTCTGCCCATACCCTTTTTCCTACTTTTGTGGCACCTATATGTTTTATATTAACCAATATTCCCACTGTAGAATGTCCTTCTGGCAAGTAATCCTTTACCGCATTCATAGCAGCTGCTTCCATAAGTCCTATCATCATAGGTGTTGCAAATACTTCAGCAGCACCACTGCCAAATACTTTTGCCGTATCATTCATACTAACAACTTTTTCCTCTTTACACTTTAATCCAAGGGATAAATTAAGTTCCATAACTTCCTCCTAAATACATTCTTATTGTATTATACAATAAGTATGTTAAAAATAAAAGAGGTTTTGATATTTCTAAACCTCTTTTACTCATATTGATCTACCAACCATTTCTCTCCTTTCCGTCGAAAAATGGAAGTCATCTTACTGTCTTTTTAAAGCTTCAACAGGTGGAAGGTTGGATGCGTTTATGGCTGGATATACGCCGAACAATAAGCCTGAAGTCAGTGCTACAAATACTGCTACCTGTATGGAGTCAAGACTGACAACGGCAGAAAGTCCATACCTTGCCACAACACTTATAGCCCATGCTCCCAAGATAATTCCCACTAGACATCCTATAATGCTGACATAAACAGCCTCTAATAGAAACTGTATTAACAAGTCTTCTTTTTTAGCTCCTAAAGCTCTTCTTACCCCTATTTCTCCCGTTCTTTCCGTTACTGCAACAAGCATAATATTCATAATTCCTATACCTCCCACTAGGAGAGATACGGCAGCAATTCCACCTAAAAGAACAGTCATTATCCTATTAGCTTGGTCTGCTTCCTTAACTAAGTTGTTTAAGCTGGTAATAGTAAGAGGCTCTTGCCCTTTTTCAAAGACATTCTCATTATCCTGCGGAACATCGGGATCTTCAGGAAGAGGCATTGGCTCTTCTACAACTACTTCTTCCTCGCCATATTCTCCTTCCCCATTACCCAAGTCTGGTCTTATATTGCTTCCTAAGCCTACCTTTCTTTTATATATTCTTCCTAGCTGAACCATGGCTAATTCCGCATCTTCTGCGCTGTTAGACTTTGCCCATACTTCGAATATATCCTTAGTATTTGCTATTTTCATGGCAGAAGTATAGGGGATTACAATTTTGTCGTCTATCCCATCTCCCTTACCTTCACCTTTTTGACTTAAAACCCCTACAATTCTATAATTTATACCGTCAATTTTTATAGTATGGCCTACTGGACTTCTGCCGTTTAACAGTGAATTAGCTACATTGAAACCTAGTACTGCCACGGGAGACCTTTGCTTAACGTGAAGAGATGTAAAAAAGTTCCCTGAAGCTACTGGATGGTCCTTAATTTCAGGATAGTTTTCATTTACTCCTACAAGGTTTGTCTTACTTTCGTCTCTTCTCCACCTTATAGGCGTATCTTCCGTGTAAATAACTGGGGTTGCATATTCAATCCCCGTTACTCTATCCGGCAATATTTCTACTTCTTCTATATCAAATTTTACATTTTCATCATTAGATTTCAGAACGATTACATTCTCTCCCAAGCTTTCAAATTGTTCAACTATGGATCTTCTGGCTCCTTCTCCTATACCCATTAAACTTATAACTGCCGCAACTCCTATAGAAATGCCAAGGACTGTTAAGAAGGTTCTGAGCAAATTTGAAGTAATGCCATCTATAGCCATCATGGCAGAAAATTTCAACCTTACAAAAAGGTTTGAAATATTTCCTCTGTCTTGCATCTTCATCACTCCTTAATTTGTACTTGGTAAGAATGAATCATTTCCGGGTACGGACTGGCTGGGCATTAAATCACTGGTACTGCCTGTAACCACAAGCTGACCTTCTTCCAAGCCACTAAGAACTTCCACATACATATCATTCATTAAACCTACTTCTATTTCAACAACTTCTACCTCATTTTCTCCTACAAGAACTTCAACTTTCTGTCTGCCATTTTCTTCAAATACAGCTTCTATTGGAACTAACAAAGTGTCTAAGGATTCTCCTGAGTCTACGAAACAGTTAGTATTCATTCCAGGTCTTAATCCTTCTCTACCTTCCACTCTTATCTGTACATTGTAAACAGTCTTGCCGTCTCTGTAATCTGTATATTGGTCAAGTCTAACAACTTTTCCGTCAAAAGTTTCTCCGGGAAGAGCGTCCACCGTTATTATAACGGGAGCATCCTGTCTTATGTATAGAACATCCAAGTCAGAAACGTTGGTATATATATACATTTCATCCGTGTTATACATATCCATAAGCATTAAATCCCATTGGTCACTATGTTCTGTAGCAGTTATCTGGTCTCCCTCCCTGTAATTCACATAAGATATCATTCCATCGGAAGGAGCTGTAACTATTAACTTAGAAGTTAATTCATTAACCTTGTCTATTTTTTTATTTATATTCTCAATTTCATTATACAGTGAATCTATGGCATCAATTTTAGACTGAATGCTTTCTGCAACATCACTACCTGCAATTCTTATAAGGGTTTGACCTTCTTCAACAAATTCATTTTCTGTTACTAATACTTCAGTTACAATTACTGATTTGTCGAAATTACCTGTATAGTGTACCTTCTTTTCATTTAAGAAAGAAGAAACCGTTGCATTAAAATTAAAGGCTTGAACAGGGATACCGTCATTTTGCTTATATATTATAGCAATCATCCCCGGTTGTATTAGTCCAGGATTTATTGCCTCTATCATACCGTTATGTACATAGTAAAGGTTATCTGAATTAGGTACAGCATTTTTATTTATAGATGTTATAGTTCCTTTAACAAAGCCACTAAAGGCAGGAACTCTCTTTTCCCTTCCTTCATCATCTTTAGTAACTTTCATAATTTGCATCAATACTTCTTCGCCGGCAGTAATATTTTCAAACTCATATTGATTTACTTTGAAGGGTATTTTTACAACACTATCATCTACAATAGTAGCTATTAAGCTGCTTTCCAATATATCACCTTCTGTTACGGATATATTGCTTACCCTGCCTCTTATAGGAGCACTAATAACTATACCATCGCTGGGATTTACTTCAGAAACACTGGTAATATCCCTGTTTATTGTTCTCCCTAATTCAGCAATCTTTGCGTTTATTTCATCCTGTTTCTTTCTTATGCTGTCGGTTAACTCTGTCAATATATCTTCTAAGTTGGTAGCTGACAAACGTACTAATTCATCACCTTTTTTTATCATTTGATTAGGTTCCACATATACTTCTTCCACCGTATATGTTACAGACTCACTAATACCTTCAGGTCTGGGTGCTGTAATTGAACCTCCCCAGTTTCCGCTTAATTGGCCTGATATATTTACTCCCTGCTTAATATCACCTCTTATAACAGCCTTAGTCGAATATCTGGGTCCTGAAACCTGAGCGTCAGTAGGAACCAATTGTTTGGCAGTTAAATATCCTCCATAAAATACTAATCCTAATACTACTATGCCTGTAATAATTTTTTTATACATTTTTCTCCTCCACCTTGCTATCGGAAACTATTTGACCATCCACCAATCTTATGATTCTTTTGCCGTATTCTGCAATTTCCTCTTCATGCGTAACCTGGACGATGGTCATGGATTTTTTTTCATTTAATTCAATAAATAATTCCATAATCATTTCCCCGGATTTTGAGTCTAATGCCCCCGTAGGTTCATCGGCTAAGATTATCGAGGGATTTCCTACTATTGCCCGAGCTATGGCCACTCTTTGCTGCTGTCCTCCTGACAGCTGGGCAGGTAAATGATTCATTCTATCCTTTAAGCCAACCTGCTCCAAGGCTGCTTCCGCCAGCTCCCTTCTTTGTTTTGAATTCATACCCCTATATATAAGAGGTATTTCTACATTCTTTAGGGCATTCATCCTGGGCAGTAAATGAAAGCTCTGAAATACAAATCCAATGAATAAATTTCTTACTTGGGACATTTTTGAATCATTTAATTTATCTACCTTAGTTCCTGCCAATTCATATGTACCGCCTGAAGCATGATCTAAGCATCCTATTATATTTAACAGTGTTGACTTGCCAGATCCCGAGGGTCCCATTATTGACACAAATTCCTTTTCTTTAATTTCAAAGGAAATGTTCTTTAATGCTTCAACCTGTAATTGTCCCGATTTGTAAAGCTTGGAGATATTCTCCATCCTTATAATATTCATTATTCACCTCTCTCTACATAAGTCAATATATTAGACGTAGATTATTAAGAAAAAGTTCAGTAAATATTAATAATTTTTTTGCATATCTTCGATTGCAATATACTACAAAATAGAACGACAAAAGTCGTTCTTAGTCTATTGTGTACAATTAGGTTTCCGGATTCCCAAGGACAATCATTCTTACTTTATTACATCTATTAACAGAGAATCGATCCATACCTTGTTTTCACCTTCGTATTCCAAGTAAATATATAAAAGTTCTGCATCGGTTACATTTATAGGAACTGTAAAAGGAGACCAAATATCATCATATACATTTACTATAGTATGAAAATTTGATTTTATTACTCCATCCTTGTAGGCTTCAAAAACGACTTGTGCTTCCACATCCTTTTGAGATTTTATTTTAGCTGAAACGCCAATTTGCTGCATAAGCATATAGTTATATCTTTCGTCTGTAAAGTCAACAGCAGCAAACAATGCCTTAATTTTCTCACTTCCCGTATTTGATACCAGCAGGGAGTTACTTCCTTCCAAAAAAATATTTTTATCAACTTCAGCCAAATTGCCACTATATCCAGTTTTTTCTAACAGTTCATTGTTAAAATGTACCAGAGTTGAATCTATAGCAGGTTCTTCCGGAACTTCATCAGTTTCACCTGAAGGCTTTTGGTCTAATTGATCTGATTTACCTGTCTGGTCTGGTTTATCTGATTGGTCTGACTGCTCCCACTCCACAGGATTAACTGCTTCTTTATCCTCTCTTAATTTTTTTGTTATTGTATTTCCTATAAGAAGTACAGCAACGACTATCAACAATGAAACTACTGCTCTTTTTATATCCTTACTAATAACATTTTTTTTCTTTACCGGTTCCGGCTCACTACCTTCTAAGTAAATATCTAAAACATTCTCCTGGGGTACTTCTTCCTCTATTAGTTCTTCTACTTGATCATCTGTCTTTTTCTGAGGCTCATTTGTTTTAATTTCTCCAAAAATCATTGTATATATGGATGAAGTTTTTAGTTCTTTTAATGCCTCTTCTGGAAAAATATATTCCCTGGTTAAACACCTTACTATTATTTTTAAAATATCTGGAGGTATTGAATCGGAAATATTGTAATCTATAATTTCTGTTCCGGAAAAAATAATATGTATTAAATTACCTAACCTCTTAAAAGTTTCATTGTCTGCTATGTCGTATTCCTGCTCAAATATTAGGTTACAATCTACTACTATATCATTATTCTCATTAATATATAATCTGTCTAAATCTAAAATTTTTTGCTGTACCACATCAGTCATCTTAAAAATATTCGTTGCTAGATTTATTGATTTTTCAGTTAAATTGAACTGTTGTTTTAAAGTAAGGTTATCTGTTACATATTCTCTGAATTTTTTGCAGCTGTCTAAAGGCTTCGTAAAAATATAAATTCGGTCTTCTGTATTGTAACATTCTAAAATATTAGAATTAATTTTTTTTAAATCTTCAGTATTTATTAAATTTATTACTTTTTCACTAGTTATTATATTAGTATAAAAAATCTCACCCGTATCATTGTCCTTGCATTCTAAAATTCTTTGGAATACATTTTCATGAATACTACGGATAATCTTGTAATTATTATTCATAGCAGACCTCCGAATATTATTAACTATATCTTAACAACTATTTCGACAAAAATAAAGAGTTTTTTGATATTAAAAAAGAAAAAGGCGAGAATTACTCTTCCTCATCCTTTTTAACTTCATATTCAACATTTTCGATTATATCTTCTTCTTTGTAATTATTGGCATAATATTTTTTAGTTTTTTCGTAAACTTTCGTCAGTAGAAATCCCAACATTATTAAATCATCTATAATACTAAATCCGAAAACCGGGACAGGAATTAAATCAACAGGACTCAATATATATAAAAGGGGTATAATTACCCACCACTTTTCTCTTAATGGAATATTTTTATCCAATAGAAATTTTATTAAGAATAATAATCTGTTCATAATGTGACCTAAAGAATAAATTCAACATTGGGAAGTTTTTTTTGTAGTTTGGAAACAAAATTATTTGATGGATTGTTGGAGCTTCCTAATACTATGTGAGTACAATGAATTTCTTCAGCAAAATCAACTATAGATTTTATTACATCCTTTGATCGCTTAACTACTAAATTTGCACCAACTTCCTTTGTGATTTCGAATAAATACTCTAAGGCATCGCCGTCGCTTAAACCATACAAAAGTTTATCATTTTCGTTTACAACGTGTATCACATTGAGACTACTGCCTTCTTCCTTTGATAACTCCGCTCCTTTTCGTATAAGTTTAGCACAAGTTTTTTGTCGCGTAACACATACCAATATGTTTTTGGGCATACTAATTCTCCTTAAATGGCGGGAATACGCGGGAATTAAACCTACTTGATTTCTTCTATTTATCCCCGTCTTAAGTATGATACCATATTACACCCATTTGTTCAAGTCATTTTAAGATTGATTGAGCGCTACCTTATTAATTCTTGCTTCTGAAATAGTAGCCAACTCCCCACTTAGTAAGTATGTATTCATAAGTTTTGTTTTTATCTTCTATTTTTTCTCTTAACCTTCTAATATGTACATCCACTGTTCTTAGATCTCCGAAGTATTCGTAACCCCAAATAATTTCCAAGAGCTCCTCCCTTGAAAACACTTTTCCTGGATTAGTGATAAGCAGCAATAACAAATCAAATTCCTTTGCCGTAAGGTTAATTTCCTGATTACGAAGACTTACTTTTCTGCCTAGTGCATTTATGACAAAATCATCAACTACCAAGACCTGTTCATTATTTTTTTGCATACCCCTTGTCCTTCTTAAAATTGCTTTTATGCGGGCTTTAAGCTCTAAAATATTAAAAGGCTTGGTCACATAGTCATCAGCACCGTATTCCAACCCTAAAATCTTATTCATATCTTCATCATTAGCAGTTAAAATTATAAGAGGAACATTTGACACCTCTCTTATTCTTTGACAAACTTCAAGGCCGTCTCCATTTGGCAAAACTAAGTCAAGTATTACAATGTCATAGTCGTTTAAAGTGATTTTTTCTATAGCTTCATCACTATCAGCAGTAGAATCAACCTCATAATTATCTTGCTCAAAGCTATATTTAAGACTTTTTATCAAGGATTGCTCATCATCTACTATCAAAACTTTCATTTGTTACGCTCCTTAAATTATCTTGTTACGAAAATTAAACTTTTACTAATCTTACATAAAGTTACTGCCTTTGTCAACACTAATATTTAAAAATAATATTTTATGCCCCTATCTTTGACTGCAATATATTAATTCTTTAATATTTTCGAATGTTTTCTCACCTATTCCCTTTACGTTTTTTATTTCTTCTATGGAACTGAATTTCTTATTATTTCTATATTCAATAATTCTGTTGGCATATACCTTTCCTATACCCGGAAGAGTCATTAGTTTATCAGCGGAAGCTGTATTTATATCAATTAAATCAGTTTCATATTCAACTGTACCTACATCTGCGGTTTCCTCCCCTACTTCATAGATGTATATTTTTTCTCCATCAACTAATTTTCTGGCCTTATTAAGATTCTTCGTAATTGCATTTTCTTTAAGTCCTCCTGCCATAATAATAGCATCATTTACCCTGCTACCTTCAGGCAATTTGTAAACACCTGGTTTAATAACAGCACCGTCCACATCCACATGGACAACGATTTCTTCTTTCTCATTATCTTCATTTTTCTCCTGAATATACTCTGAGTCTGTAAATACTACTTCCTTTTCTTTGCCGGATAATTTAATACCTAGAACAGTCATAATAATTATTGCGATGATTAAAACAACGGCAAGTCCTTTTTCATAGATGCTGTTGTTCATAAATCCTCCTGGTAACAATTATTTGACTTGTAACGGGTAAATTCTACCCCAAACAGTTTCTCCTTTTCTTTTATTATACATTATTTAACCAAAAAAAACAAAATTTTTAATTACAAATCTCTCTTTTTCTGCTATACTATTACTTACAATAATTTGAGGCATCCCTTGAATACTCTCTGTAATAGGTAAGATTCAAGGTATGTCTTTTATAGCGACAATAGGACTAGCCCAGTGTCCTCATATTGACAAACAAGGAGTTACCAATGATTAAAAGATTATTCGCCTTTGTATTTATCATCTTATGTTTTTTAATTAATAATAACTTAGTTTATGGAAGCCCCCAAATTTTAAGCGAATCTGCTGTACTCATAGATGCAGAGACAGGTACTATATTAGCTCAGAAAAATGCCAATAAGAAAATGTATCCTGCAAGTTTAACCAAAATAATGACAGCAATTTTAGCCATAGAAATGGGGGAATTAACGGACATAGTTACAGTTGATGAGGATACTCCCTATGAAATAGAAGGAAGTCACATAGCTTTGGAGCCGGGAGAAATATTGACACTGAAAGACTTGTTGTATGCCTTGATGCTTCCCTCTGCCAACGATGCAGCATCAGTAATAGCCAAGCACTATGGTAAAAGCTTAGAAGACTTTGTTAAGATTATGAACGATAAAGCAAAAGAAATAGGAGCATACAATACTAACTTCGTTAATCCCCATGGACTTCATGATGATAATCATTATACAACTGCCGCTGACATGGCATTAATAACTAAGTATGCCATGGAAAACGAAGTGTTCAGAAATATTGTTGAAACAATTCGGTATGAAATAAAGCCTACTAACAAAAAGGATGAAGCAAGGAATTTTGCCACATTAAACAGGTTATTGCATGATACTGGATATAACCAAATATATGTGGATGGACTATACATAAGCCCTTACTATGAATATGCCACAGGGGCAAAGACAGGATATACTCCACAGGCAGGCAATTGCCTGTCAGCAACTGCCCAAAAAGACGGAACTAAGCTCATTGCTGTAACCATGAAGGGAGTTTCCCTTGAAATGTATCAGGATGTTCATAATCTGTTTAATTATGGATTTAGAGAATATGAAAGTATTACCCTGGTAAACAAGAATACTTTTATTGACAATATTAAAATAAATAATGGTGATTCTAAGGAAATATCCGCCATAACAGAAAAAGATCTTACTGTATTAGTTAAGAAAAGTTCTAAGGAAAATATAAAATCCAACTTAGTAATAGATACTATAGTCTTACCTATAGAAAAAAATGATGTGGTGGGAAAAATAGAATATACATTGGACGATGAAATTATTGGAACAGTTAATTTAATTTCTCCCATATCAGTTAACAGTATAGAGGTAGAAAATCAAGGAAATATTTTTATTTCCATAGTGAAATTCCTAGGTTACCTCCTGCTTTTTTCAGTAGTTGCTATTTTACTTTTAAAAATTTATAATGATATAAGAATAAAAATAAACAAAAAAAGAAGGAAAAGAAAGTATAAAAATTATAACTATTAAAAAAATTCAGGGATTCCTGAATTTTTTGCTTTATATTACTGCTATTGCGTCTATTTCTACATTGGCATCTTTTGGTAGCCTCGCTACTTCTACACATACTCTGGCAGGTTTATGGTTACCGAAAATTTCTCCGTACACCTCATTTATTTGTCCAAATTGATCCATGTCCTTAATATACAAGGTACACTTTACAACATTGTTCATAGTTGCTCCTGCCGCTTCCAAAATGGCTTTAACATTCATTAAGGAAATTTTGGTTTCTTCTTTAATATCTCCCCTATATAGCTCTCCTGTAGAAGGATTTATAGGCAGCTGTCCTGAAACATATATGGTATTTCCTGTTTTAATTCCTTGAGAGTAAGGGCCTACTGCCCCAGGAGCATTGTTTGTCTGTATAATTTCCATAGCAACCTCCTATTTCCAATTTTTTATTCCATATTGTTCAACATCTAAGGAGTTATTGTCATACCATAAAGATTCAAGGTCATAGATTTCTCTTTCATCCTTGTGGAAAATATGAACAATAATGTCATCAGTTTCTAATAGAATCCACCTTCCCGTCTCAAAACCTTCCTTGTAATAAAAATCTATTCCTGCTTCCTCTCCCTTTTTCAATACTTCTTCGGCAATGGCAACGGTTTGCTTTTCATTGTTTCCACTGCATATTATAAAGTAATCTGTAATTGAACTTAATTTTGAAACATCTAAAACCACAAAGTTGTAAGCTTTTTTATTGTCACAGGCTTTAAGAATTGTTTCTATTGTTTTTTGAATCATCTTTCCTCCTTTAAATAGTTTAAAGCTTTAACAGATTCCATGTCCAGCTCCATATTTCTTTTTTCTACGTAATCTATAGTATTTTCCAAAGACATAATTAGGGCTTTATTAAGATCTAAATAAGCAATTTTTCTCAGTTCTTCCACGCCTTCGTAATTTCTGCCAGGTTCTATTTTATCTGCAATATATATTATTTTCTCTAAAAGAGTCATATTTACTCTTCCAGTAGTATGATATAGTATTGCATCGATAATTTCTTTATCCTTTATTCCATATTTTATAATTGCAAGATCAGCACTTTTTTTGGCATGGGTAAGATTATCACCGCACCTGCTTTTTCCACAATCATGTAGTAAGCCTGCTACTTTAGCTTTCAATATATCATAATTGTAAACTTTGGCAAGTTTTTCTGCTTCTTCCATAGTTCCTATACTGTGATTGTATAACTTAGGTCCTACTTCATTTTTAAGCTCTTTTTTTAATTCTTCAATGTTCATCTGCTTCTCCCGTTAACGGGGATTCCTTCCAACCTAAGAGACTTACCCTAAAGTTAAAGTGTCCCCCTTCATATATATCTTATTTTTTATTATATATTGTTCCACAGATTCCGGCAACAGATATTTGGCGGAAATACCTTTTTTAAATCTTTTTCGAATCTCTGTGGAAGATATTTGAAGCATGGGTATCTGAACTATTTCAATTGTACCACCATACTTCAGTTGTATGTCCTTAATTTTATCCTGTACTTCTTTAAGGCCTATTCCAGGTCTTGAAACAGCTATTAACTTGCATAATTTCAAAATTTCCGAAGGTTGATGCCAATTGGCAAGGTCTATTATCGCATCGGCACCAGTTATAAAGTAAAGTTCTGCACCTTTATATATCTCCCTGAACTTCCTTAAGGTATTCAGAGTATAACTTTTCTCCCTACTACTTATTTCAATGTCTGAAACACTGAATTTGTCATTGGAAAGTACCGCCATAGAAACCATAACATAACGATCTAGGGAATCTGCTATAAGCCCGTTTTTATGTGGAGGATTTCCTGTGGGTACAAAAATTATCTCGTTCAGTTGGTAAGTATTTAATACTTCATTGGCTGCCACCAAGTGTCCTAAATGAATTGGATCAAAGGCGCCTCCCATTATTCCTATTTTTCTTTTCTCCATTTTTCTCCTCTGTTTAGTAAGAACCCTACCCCAACGCAATCAGAGATTGCTGTTAGGTCCCGGGAACCTTTTTGTTTGCACTATAAAAGTCAAAAGAATAACCAATATAATAATTATTTTCGTTAGGATATTTTCCACAACTGCAGGATACAATAGATTGCCCATGGTGGAACCTAGTATGGCAGAAAACATAAAGGGAAAGTATTTTTTGATTTTGCTGTTTTTTACAGCTTTAATCCTTTCCATCAAACTGTCTCTTCCATAATAATAACCTTTCATAAACCCCTTATAAGAAATAAGAATTATGTTTAATGCCAATAAAGCTACCGGCAAAAGAGACAAATAATAGCTTCCATCTAAACAAAGCATTAGGGACATGGAAATGTATAGAGGCGTCAAAACTACCTGAGTGAAAGAATCTCCTAAACCTGCCGCAATTCCCATCATGGACTTTTTTATATAGGAAATATTACCTTCTTCAAAGCTTTCATTCTTTAATTTTCTTTCTTCTTCTAAGGAAATTATATAACCGTGTATGGGAGTTCCCATATTAGGTTCTGTATTAAAAAATTCAGTGTGACTATGGATTGCTTTTCTTACAGTATCCCTGTCCGAATACAGCCTCTTGAAAATATTTTTCATGCTATGGGCAAAGGCCATACCCATAAGTCTTTCGTAACTGTAACAGGAATGAGAAAAATTTTTCCATATAAACCAGGAATATACCAAATCTCTTTTTCTTATAATTCTGTTCTTTTGATTATTATATCCTGCAAAAATTTTATAATCTGAAATAAAAGAAAGAATAATTAATAAAACAATAAAGAGTTGGTAAGCCCTTAATGAAAAGAGGATAGTAACAATAAAAAAGGACGCAAAAATAATAAAATTTTTCTTATTCCTAAGTTTAAAAAGAATATTGAAGGCTGAGAAAACAACTAAGGTCATTCCCACATAATAAAGTATGTTTGTAACCTTGTCAGAATAAATTAATAGATTGCAGAATAAAAACATTAAAAAGAAGGCAGTTACTATAACAGCAAAGCTCATTAAATAGAGAAGCAGCTGGGGCAAAAGACCATTGTAAATGCATATGTCAGAAAACTTATTTTCCCTGTATTTTTTTCGTAAATACGAACAAATATGTTGTTAATTTTTAATCGGTATTTCCATATTAGTATACCTAAAAATCCGAAGGGAAAGGCAATTGCAGCAGCTTCTATAGGATCTAGAGAAAACAATATAGCTGCCGTTGCAGCAATTATGGCAGTTAGACACTGGTCTCCTTTAAAAGAACCTCCAGTTGAAACAAAATCAATATAAATAATATTGATTAATGCACCTGCCTGCATACCTGTTTGTACATCTTTAAGAATCAAGCCTGTAACCATTCCTGCTATTATGGGTCTATATACCGTGTAATATCCTATACCTAAGGAAAGGGATGTACTGCTTGCCCAAAAGTAGAACAAGCTAAGGAGAAAAAAGTTTCCATAGGTCATTTCAATTGCCATTTATTACTACCGCCTTATCTTTTGGAAGCATTTTAACTTCAACAATGACGTTTTTTCTGGCAATATCTTCTAAAATGTTAATTTCCTCATCACTTAAATGAATGGAGTTATGAAATCTTTTCCTACCTTGGGCTGCACCTAATCCTCCTAGATTTATAGTATCTATTTCCACCTTTTCAACCAAATTTTTCACCGTTTCAATATTTTTGCACAATATAAGTATCCTGGAACCTTCATCTTCCCCCATTAAATAGGAGACAGTGTCATTTACTGTTAAAACCTGAACAGCAATGTTTTCAGGTGCCGATGCCTCTATTAGCTGACACATGAATTCATCCCTTGCGTATTCATCATCAGTAATTATAACTTCATTAACTTTCAAAAAAGGTATCCAGGACACAACCACCTGTCCGTGAAGAAGTCTGTCATCAATTCTCAGTAAAACAACCTTTTTCATCTTATACCTCAATCTGTAGAGAATTTCTCATTAACAAATACTATGCTTTTTTTACCGTTTTTTATTATTTTGTCTGCTACTTCTTGTAAGCTGTAGGTATCACGGCTAACAGCAATATCTATGAACAAAGGAAAATTAATACCTGTTATATGGAAAAAGTTCCTGTTTTTCAATGCCCTTTGAACAGCATTGTAAGGGCTTCCTCCATACATATCCGTAAAAACAATTAGCTCATCCTGGGATAGCTCTTCTATTGCTTCTTCTACCTTGTTTAACAAAGTATCGAAGCTATCGCCTTGCTTAAATGATATACTCCATGCATTTTCAATTTTTCCTATAATTAATTCTGAACTTTTTAATAATTCTTTACCAAAATCTCCATGTGTAACAAGTAAAATATTAATCATAGTATCATCTCCCATTGTACATTATATCATAGTCTTTTATTAATTTCACCACTTACATTTAGATTTTGCATCTTAAAACCATCCTTAGTTAAATATGTCAAACTTTCAAATCCCAATTTATTTAACAGCATATACATTTCATTTAATCCACAATCAAGCCCCTCAACTGAGTGGGCATCTGTATTTATTATTACGGGAATATTTATTTCCCTTATTAGTTCTAATATAAAAGTTGAAGGATATTGTTCTTTCGTAAACCCCCTGGCAATTCCCCCTGTATTAATTTCTATAGCGGAAGATGTATTCTTTATTATACCTAAACAATTTTCTACTGCCTCAATATACCAGGGTTCATTTTCATTAAATAGTATATTATTTTTGTTATTCTTTTTAAACAAATCAAAATGACCAATAATAGGAGGTTGAAATTTATAAGCCATTTCAGAAATTGTTTCATAGTACGTTTCCACGGCCTTTCTAATATTTCCCTGAAAGCTTTCCTCTATTCCTTTAATCAATTCCTCCATGGTATAATCGACAGTCCACATTGAACCGTTTTTTAACTTTCCCAAGTAATGAACCGACCCTATATAATAATCAAGTCTATTTATAAGGGACCTGCTAATATCTGAAAAACCTATTCCAGGAATATAGTCCATCTCCATTCCTAAAAATACATTAATTTTATCCTTATATTTATATTTAAGAGCAGTCACTTCTTCTATATATTCTTCTATTTTGTCCTTCTTTATATTCCAATCTGTTTCTTCATCTACAGGACCGTGGGAGGATATACCGATGGAATGAAAATTTTTTTCTAGGGCAGCCAAGACCATTTCTTCCGGGCTGTTTTTTCCGTCACAATAGATAGTGTGAGTGTGTAAATTTGTAATATGCATTTTTACCTCCTTTTTCTTATGAATATTTTAAATCAAGTAAACAAAATAGTAAAGAATTCTTTATTTTTAATTCACTTAAATTAATTTTAAACGTATATTGATTATAAAATAATAAATAATGGAGGATAGTATGTATTCAAATTATAGAAATAATATGCCCCACTACGATTCAATGCCTTATAATTACGGCTCCAGAGGCATGAATAGTTATCCTAGGAGAACTCATATGACAAACACTATGCCTACACCTTTTATGCCAGAGGATATGTTTGATATGAGGCCCTTCATTCCCGAAAGCGAAATGCCTTTTACCATTGACGGCGACATGCCTGCACTTCCCAGGACTTTCAATGGGCAGCCGGGTATGCCACAGATGCCAGGTATGCCGGGTATGCCACAGATGCCTGCCATGCCAGATGACGGTAATTTGTATCCAATGCCCGGAATGTTTTACGATATGCCCCAAATGAACTGTGAGCAATTAAGAGAAATGATGAGAAGAATGAATTGTCCCATGAGTGATATGGAAATGAATGATAGGACCACCCCAAGGCCACCGTCCAGTAATATGCCATCTAATCAGGAACAGTAATCTAGGTCTGATACTATTTGTCATTCCGGACTAGTCCGAATGACAAATAGCTGTTTTTGTCTAACTATGTCTAATTTTCTTTATTTCCTGAAAAATAAAAATTTTACCCTTATTTTTTATGTGTACATACAGTTTTTAGAATTTTGTGCATATAATATACAACTTTGGGGGTGTTTTTTTGTTTGAGAATTTGTTACAAATACTATTACCATTATCTATTTTCATCTTTGGTTACATAACAAACGGCAGCTCATTTCCACAACCCTTAAGCAAGGAAGAAGAAGCTATACTTATCCACAGGTCTAAGGAAGGGGATATTGAAGCTAGAAATATTCTTATAGAAAGAAATCTCCGTTTGGTGGCACATGTTATAAAAAAGTACAAATCAGTAGGGATAGATCAGGAAGACTTAATTTCAATCGGAACTATTGGTTTAATTAAAGCAGTATCCACTTTTGATAACAACAAGGGAATACGCCTTGCCACCTATGCTGCTAAATGTATCGACAATGAAGTGCTAATGACCATAAGAAGCGATAAAAAACTGAAGAAAGAAGTATCCCTTCACGGACCTTTAGGCACGGACAAAGAAGGCAATAATATTTATCTTATTGATATTATTAAGTACGAAGGTGAAGAAATCATCAATCGGTTGGATAAGGAAGAAAAAATTAAAGCATTGGATGAAATATTAGATAAAACTCTTCAAAAAAGGGAAAAACTAATTATTGAAATGAGGTACGGTATAAGGAATAAGGAACATAAAACTCAGAGAGAAATTGCTAAAATCTTAGGCATATCCAGATCCTATGTATCAAGAATAGAAAAAAAAGCCCTTAAAAAACTCTATGACGCCTTAGTTTCAAATGTAGGTAATTAAATAGGACGAGGATTGTCATTGACAATCCCCGTCCCCCGGCAGATTATTCTGCTTTTTTTCTTAATATATAATAAGGTTCCACCATTTCTTCAATAGGCATTTTTATTATTTGCTGGGGATGAGGTGCAGCATCTATTTTATTTCCCTCTTCATCCTGCATATTTTTTGCCTCTATTTCAAAATGCCTACCCTTGGGGCCAAAGCATTCTAATATATCTCCTTCTGAAAATTTGTTTCTTTGTTCTATTACAGCAATCCTAGTAGCCTCATCGTAAGACCTTATAATTCCTACAACATCATAAGTTCTTATATAGCTGCTGTGATTGTATATCTGGCCATATTTGTATGGATTGCCAAAGAAAAAACCGTAGGAAAATTCCCTGTGAGAGGATTTTTCTAATTCTTCTTTCCAGTACTGGGTATTTCTTTGACTTTCAGGATATTTAAGCTCATCTAAGGCATTCCTGTAGGAACGAACTGTAGTGGCAGTATAGTACTCACTTTTGTTTCTTCCTTCGATTTTTAGAGCTTTTATTCCTATATCCTTGAACCTCTGCAAATGCTCAATCATACATAGATCTTTGGAATTCATTATAAAGGTTCCTTCATGGTTTTCTTCTATGGGATAATACTCTCCCGGCCTTTTTTCCTCAACTAAGTGGTATTTCCACCTACAAGCCTGAGCACAATCCCCCTTGTTTGAAAAACGTCCTGTCATAAAACTTGATAAAAGACATCTTCCTGAATAGGAAATACACATGGCTCCATGAACGAAAGTTTCAAATTCCAAATCATTTGGAGAATTCTTTACTATGGTTTCTATTTCTTCAAAGGTTAATTCCCTTGCTAAAACAATTCTGTTAACCCCTTGCTTATACCAAAAATTTGCCGTATGGTAGTTGGTTGTATTAGCCTGGGTGCTTAAATGAATTCGCATATCCGGAATTGTTTGCTTTATTATTTCTATTACCCCTGGGTCTGCTACAATTAATGCATCAGCACCAATTTTTTGTAAATATTTTAAATATTCTTCAATATCTTTTAAATCATCGTTGTGAGGCACAATATTTACGGTTATGTTTGCTTTTCTTCCATGTTTGTGGCAATACTCCACACCCTCTTGCAATTCCTTATTTGTGAAATTCTTGCCTCCTGCTCTCATTCCCATGGATTTCCCAGCAAAATAAATTTCATCGGCTCCGTATTGTACAGCCATAATTAATTTATCCTTATTACCTGCAGGTGCTAGTAATTTTGGTAACATAATTTCTCCTTTCATAGGAACATTCTATTATCCAATGTCCCCTTACTTTAATAATGTAACTGCCAATCCGTCTCCCAAAGGTAGTACGGATGTAATAAATCTGTTATCAGTAGATATATATTTAAGATAATTTCTTAGATTTCTCACCAAGGTTTTCTTTCTTCTTACCACTAATTCATCGGAAGCAATCATTCCCTGGTACAAAACATTATCAGAAAGAATCATTCCTCCTGGCTTCATCATTTTTACGCATTTATCAAAAAAAACTCTGTAATAGCTTTTGGCTGCATCTATAAACGCTAAGTCGAAGGTTCCTTCCACAGTGTCCAAAGTGTCAACTGCATCCCCCAACAATACTTGTATGTTTTTCTCAAGTCCAAAATATTTTATGTTTTTCAGTGCTTCCTTGTAGAACTTTTCGCTTCTTTCTAAAGTAACAACCCTGCCTTCCTTCATGGACAAGGACATAAATATGGAGGAATATCCCACATTGGTACCTATTTCTATTATACTTTTTGCATTAAGCTGATTTATTATAAGTTTAATAAATTGTCCCACTTCTTTATGAATTATGGGTAGATTTCTTTCTTCGCAGTATTCTCTAAACTCTTTTAATTTTTCATTATCTTCTTTAATCAGACTGTTTATATATAAGTCTATATAGTCTTTGTTTATATTGTTATTCATGATACCTCTCGTCCTAGTTAGTATATTATGGGTCGGAAAAATGGGGGATCACCTCAAATACTCCTCTGCTGCTTCTATATGTTCGTCATAGGTGTTTGAAAAATAGTGGGAGCCATCACCTTTTGCTACAAAGAACAAGTAATCCACATCTGCCGGCTCCAAGACAGATAAAATAGATACTTTTCCTGGTGAATTAATAGGTGTGGGAGGCAGCCCCTCCACAATATAGGTATTATAAGGTGAATCAATTTCAATGTCCTCATAGGTTAATCTTTCTTTCCATTCTCCATGTGCATAGTTAACAGTGGCACAGGATTGAAGTTTCATGTTTATTTCTAAGCGGTTTAAAAACACCTTTGCCACCTTGTCTCTTTCTTCATCCAATAATGCTTCTTTTTCAACTATGCTTGCCAAGTTTATTACTTCTTCAAAAGACAAGTCAGTATTATCCAACTTAGGTTTTATTTCATTTATATAGAATTCATCAAACTGTCTTAAAAGAACCCTAATAATATCTTCTTCCGAAGAATTTACATAAATATTGTAAGTATCTGGCATAAGATAACCCTGTAAATTCGAAATAGAAACATCCTTTAAAAACTCAAAGTCATTTTTAAAAATTTCAGGATTATCCATTAGTTCAATAAATTTTTCATAGTTTAAACCTGTCTGTTGAGAAAGAGACAATGCCGCTTCCTCGTTAGTAAGACCTTCTATTACCGTTATATTAAAAGTGTTTCCGGAAGTACCTCCCTTTATTAATGCATTTAATATTTCATCTGCATCCATATTCTTTGAAAGAACATAGGTACCCGCCTTTAACAAAGAATCAGAATTTGTTTTTCCTGCATAATATTTAAAAGCACGAGTATTTAATATTAAATCATTTTCATATAAAATTTCCGCAATATCACTTGTTGTGCTGCCTGCGGGAATTTCAACAACAATTTTAGAATCATCATTTATGTCAACGGCTTTTAGATTTTCTTCAATGTAATTATTTAAATACAAATAGCTTGCCACTGCAACTAATACAACCGCTAATAATGCAATTATTTTTTTCATAATACCTCCATAATGATATGCCGCATACATTAGATTATACAACCTTTCTACCTTAATTACAATATTTTAAATTGTAAAGTATATTTTTTGAGAATTAGGTTAATATAATATTGCTTATTACTTCAGTAATGAGAGGGTTGATTCTATTGGACAGATATGAATCGAATGGCACTCCCGATTTAAAAGTTGAGAATTTAGATTTGTTGAGAATGAGAAGGGATGGACAATACAGTTTAACCAATGATATCAAGGGTAAACTTAATCCCAATCTTGATTTATCCGTAAAGAAGGAAAATCAAAGAATTGAAATAAAAAGTATTGTAAATAATAAACCATCCCAATTTAGGCCTATCCTAGGCGTTAACTTTCACAATATAAAGAAGTAATAAGCGTTGCAACCGGTGATATTTCACCGGTTGCGTTTTTATAGAGATCTCTATTTAGAACATAATTATCCCCACCTTCATATAATAAGAAAAATACATACAGGAGGTTAAAATGATAAATAGGGAAATAATTGATGAAACGCCTAGGCAATGCTTGACTATCGGAAGAATTGCTCCTGACTTTACTGCCATAACTACTGAAGGTGTAGTAACCTTATCTCAATATAGAGGGCAATGGGTTTTACTCTTTAGTCATCCGGGAGATTTTACTCCAGTCTGTACTTCTGAATTTATTGCATTTGCACAGCTTTATCCTGAATTTGAAAAACGTAATGTTCAGCTGTTAGGTGTTAGTATAGATTCTAATCCGTCACACTTAGGCTGGCTTTACAGTATAATGGAAATGACTGGGTTAAGAATGCCCTTTCCCCTTATTTCCGACAGGGATGCAAAGGTAGCTGAACTTTACGGAATGGTTAATCCTGACAGAATATATGAACAAAGTGTAAGAGATGTCTTCATCATAGATCCTAATCAAAGAATAAGGGCAATTTTGGCATACCCTGCCACCAACGGGAGAAATATGTATGAACTGTTAAGACTAATCGATGCACTACAAGTAACAACTACATATGGTGTAAGCACTCCTGCAAACTGGATGCCGGGAGACCCGGTTATTGTACCTGAAGCAAGGACTTTCGACGAACTACTACAAAGAGTTACCGACCCTGAAAGTGTCGGGTTGAACTGTCTTGCTTGGTACTATTGCTTTACGGACTTATCCCAAGTAACTCCACTCAATCCTGAATCAGAATAAAAAATACCCTTTGGAAACTAAAGTTTCTAAAGGGTATTATAGCTTAAGGATCTACCTCCACAATTATTGGAAGTATCATGGGGCTTCTCTTAATTCTATCGTATATAAAGCTGCTTAAAGCATCTTTTATTACTGTTTTTATGTTGTTCCAATCTTTAGCTTTAGCATCGTCACATTTGCTTAAAGCTTCATTTATAATTCTTTTTGATTCATCTATTAAATCTACATTTTCCCTAACATAGATGAATCCTCTAGAGACTATCTCCGGTCCCGCAAGAACTCTTCCAGTATTTTTATCTGTAGACAATACAACTATTATCAATCCATTTTCAGATAAAAGTCTTCTGTCTCGTAAAACAATATTTCCAACATCTCCCACACCTAAACCGTCAACTAGTATATTACCTGATGTTACAGTAGTATTCTTAACAATGGACTTAGATGTAAGTTCAAATACATCACCGTTTTTTCCAATTACCGCATTTCCTTCAGGCATTCCTAATTCACAGGCTAACTTAGCATGTTGCATTAAATGTCTGAATTCTCCATGAACAGGAATAAAAAATTTTGGTTTCAAAAGCGTTAGCATTAACTTTAATTCATCTCTTCGAGCGTGGCCGGACACGTGAACCTGGGTCAATGCATCATATAGGACCCTGGCTCCCTTCTCATAAAGCATGTTAATTACTCTTGAAACTGTCTTTTCATTTCCAGGTATGGGGTTAGCTGAAATTATTACTAAATCCCCTTCTTTTATTTGAACTTTCTTATGAGCATTATTAGCCATTCTTGTAAGAGCTGACATAGGCTCCCCTTGGCTGCCAGTTGTGAGAATGACTATTTCTTTATCTTTTAATCCCTTTAAATCATTAATATTTATAATGGAACCTTCTGGAGCATTTAAATATCCCAACTCCTGGGACACTTTCACTGCATTTACCATACTTCTGCCTGAAATTGCAACTTTTCTGTTGTTAGCAACGGCAGCATCTATAACTTGTTGCAATCTGTGAACATTGGACGCAAAAGAAGCAACAATTATTCTTGATTCACAATTGGTAAACAGCTCCATGAATTTTTGGCCTATTGTTTTTTCAGATTCTGTAAATCCTGGTCTCTCAATATTGGTGCTATCAGACATAGCAAGAAGAACTCCCTTCCTGCCAAGCTCCGCAAATTTCCCTAAATCTATAACTTCGTCATTAATAGGAGTGTAGTCTATTTTAAAGTCTCCTGTGTGAACAATAGTTCCAATGGGGGTGTCTATAGCAAATCCCACTGAATCAGGAATGCTGTGATTAACCCTTATGGGGGTTACTTTAAAACATCCTAATTTTAATGTTTCTCCTGCTTTTATTACATTTAAGGAAGCATCTTCAATTTTATGCTCTAACAACTTGTTTTCCACAAGACCTAGAGTAAGTTTCGTTCCGTAAATAGGAACATTTATTTTTTGTAACAAATATGGAATTGAACCTATATGGTCTTCGTGACCGTGGGTTAAAATTATTCCCTTTATTTTTTCCTTGTTTTTAATTAAATATGTTATGTCAGGTATTACAATGTCAATTCCTAACATTTCATCTTCAGGGAAGGCCATTCCCATGTCGATTACTATTATATTGTTACCGTACTCAATAACTGTAGTGTTTTTTCCTATTTCCCCTAGTCCTCCCAAGGGGATAACTTTTAATTTATGTTTCTTTTCTGCCATTCTTATTCTCCTTCTCTCTGCATTGACTGCAGATTCCGGTGAATTTGACAACATGATTTTGTATCTCAAAATTGTATTGTTTTTCTATAATTTCTTCCAATGAATTCATAAGATCTTCTTTAACTTCTATGATTTTACCGCATTGTTTACATAACAAGTGATGATGTTGATGAACTTCGTTATCATGAGGTAACAAAATTTCATATCTCAAATATCCATCATCAAAATCATGCTTATAAACAAGTCCTATTTCTTCAAAAAGTAGAAGTGTTCGATAAACCGTAGCTATTCCAATCTTAGGGTTTTTTACTTTAATAAGATTGTAAATTTCCTCTGTAGACAAGTGCATATCCTTGTTTTCCAAAAGCACTTCATAGAGAAGTTTTCTTTGTACCGTTTTCTTATATCCGTTTTTATCCAGTAATTCTCCTAAACGATTCATGACACATCCCCCCCAAGATTATAGCTAAATTAAATCATCAGCAATACCTTCATACATTTCCTGAACTTCTTTGATCTCTTCTTCATCTTCTACTTTTATCAGCACAATACTTCCATCTTCCGCTTCTTCCACATAGTAAATCATACCTTCATCGGAGTTGATTTTATGAAGGACAGCATACAAAGTATCATCCATATGAAAAGTCGCTTCCACAACTAATTTTTCTAATTCTCCTTCATCATTAATTAATTCAATAATATTGTCTTCCATAGATACTCCTTTGCTTATTTTACACGCTGCATATAGCTTGAAAGAATCTGAACTGCGGCTAACTTATCTATCACTTCTTTTCTTTTTTTCCTTCTTACATCGGCTTCTATCAACATTCTTTCCGACATGGTTGTGGTAAATCTTTCATCTTCCAATTCTACAGGTAAATCGATATGTTTTTTCATCTTTTCTAAAAACTCTAGTACTTTTTCCCCTTGAACTCCAATGGTACCGTCTAACATTTTTGGAATTCCTACTATTATTTTCGTTACCTGGTACTGGTCAATCAGTTTTTTAAGTTCCGCCATATCCTTTTTAATACTCGTTCTTTTTATTGTGGTCACTCCCTGAGCAGTAATCATCAGTAAATCACTGACTGCAACTCCGATTGTTTTATCTCCCACATCCAAACCCATCAATCTGTCCATAAAAACCTCATACAATTTTGATATAAAAATCCTTGCATTCACCGGCGCAATAGCTGCACAAAACACACTTTTCCATATCGACAACACATTTGCCATCAATTATTTCAAGGGCATTTTGTCTGCACTTCCTTGCGCATTTTCCGCATCCAATGCAATAATCTTCAACGACTAACCTACGTTTTTGTTTTTTAATTTTATTTATAATGTTAATATTTAACTCATTATTTTCTAAATAACTTATATTTGCATCTATCTCTTCAATGGTACTCATACCTACTGCTATAGAATCTACAAAACTTAAACTGTTTATACAATCAAAAGCTTTTTTAGTTTCACCTATAAGGTGGCCGCCTCCGTAAATTTTCATCGCCATTATGAATTTGGCATGTTCTTTTGCCTCTTTAAGGGCGGCACACATATCTTCAAAAGTACCATCCTGTATTCCTATTCCTTTATAGTTAATAATAGGGAAAATAAATTCTATTTCCTTAAACTTTATAGAATCTCTGACTGCTTCTACCCTGTGGGTAGATATTCCAAAATGTTTTATTATTCCTTCTTCCTTGTACTCCATGAAACGTTTCACAGCTTCATAATGGCCTAAAAAATTGTTCCCGTTATCCTGTTCGTGGAGCATAAATACGTCTATATAATCTGTATTCATTTCTTTTAAAGCTTTGTTGACACTATATTCTGCAGTTTTTTTATCGTAAGCATAGCTTTTAGAAGCTATACATATTTTATCCCTGTCTTTATCTTTTATGAATTCCTTTAATATTTTATAATTATCATAAAGTTCAGCTGTATCGAAAAAATTTATTCCTTGTTCATAAGCATAATTTAATAAAAACACTTTATTTTCAATAGTATCAAAATTTTGTAAATTACTTAATGCCAATGTGCCATAACATAGCTTTGATACTTTTTTATTTTCAAAAAAATTAATATATTTCATATTCAATAAATATTGGGGACAATCCTCTATTTACTAGAAAGGTTCCTAATGAGGTGTCCCCGTTCCTCTTACTTTATAGGTCTATTACGTTTAAGTAAACATTTAATATTTCTTCTAATATTTCGTCTCTTTCTATTTTTCTGATTAAACTTCTAGCATTATTGTGATTAGTAATATAAGTAGGATCCCCAGACAATATGTATCCAATGAGCTGATTGTTAGGATTATATCCTTTTTCTTTCAATGACTGATAAACCTGTGAAAGTATCTCCCGGGCTTCATTTAAGGAATCCAATTTATAATCAAATTTCGCCGTACTATTAGTATTATCCATAATACCACCCCTTAGCATCCATTATATTGTACTACAATTACACTATAAAATCAAATGTTAATTCATATATTTACCATTCTTAGAATAGATTGCTTTTATAGTGATACTAACATTTTTCTCACTGCATCTAATGCTTCATCTATTTTTCCGGGGTTCTTTCCACCTGCCTGGGCAAAGTCGGGTCTTCCCCCTCCGCCGCCTCCTGTAATTTTTGCAGCTTCTTTAACTATATTTCCTGCTAAAATTCCTTTTTGAACCAAGTCCTTGGTAACAGCTGATACCAAAAGAACTTTTCCTCCTGTATCTGATGCCAGCAAAATGACACAACTTTGGTTTTTGTCCTTTATTCTATCAGCTATTTCTCTTAAACTTCCTGCATCCTTGTCTTTAAATTTCAAGGCAAAGTATTTAATACCCTTAATTTCTTCAAATTCATTTAATATAGTATCCATATTAAATTTCAACAGCTCGTTGCTTAACTTCTGGATTTCTTTTTCCTTTTCCTTTACTTCTTTCTTAAGTGAATTTACCTTGCTTACTATTTCATCCTTAGATGCTTTCATGGATAAAGAAAGTTCTTCGGTTATATGGTCTAATTCAAATAAATATTCCAAGGCTGCCTTTCCGGTTATTGCCTCAATTCTTCTTATTCCTGAAGCAATACTACCTTCGGAAATAATTTTAAACAATCCAATTTTAGCAGTATAGTCAACGTGAGTTCCACCACACAATTCCTTGCTGAAATCTCCCACACTTACAACTCGTACCTTTTCATCGTACTTTTCATCGAATAAAGCTACTGCCCCTGAATTTTTAGCCTCTTCCAAAGTCATTATATCCGTATTTACGGTATAATCGGATAGAATTATTTCATTTACTCTTTTTTCAATTTTCTTTAGGGTTTTATGGTCAACGGCTTCAAAATGGGTATAGTCAAATCTAAGTCTGTCATCTGATACATAGGAACCTGCCTGATTGATATGTTCCCCTAAAATTTCCTTTAAAGCTTTATGAAGTATATGTGTAACTGTATGATTTTTCGCAGTGTTTTTTCTCTGTTCTGAATTTACTGTGGCCTTAACTTTGTTACCCAAGGAAATACTTCCCTTTACAATACTTACCTCATGAAGGTATATATTGTTAAGTTTCTTTGTGTTGGTAACTTTTGCTAAAAATTCTTCTGAAATAAGCTCTCCAGTATCTCCCCTTTGACCTCCTCCTTCTGCGTAAAAGGGTGTCTTATCAAGAACTAATATTCCTTTTTGTCCTTCTTCTATGGCGTTAACTTGTTCCGAATCTAAAACAATTGCAACAACTTCACCCTCATCGGTTAAAGTATCGTAACCTGTAAAAATAGTATCTCCTGCTTCAATATTAAAGTCCAAATCCCTCCAACCAGAATCTCCCGTCTTTTCCCTTGCACTTCTTGCCATTTCTCTATGCTCTTCCATAGTTTCTATAAATTCATCCTTATTAATGCCAAATCCATTTTCAGCTAATATTTCTTCCGTAAGCTCTGATGGAAAGCCATAAGTATCATAAAGTCTGAAGGCTGTTTTGCCATCCAATACTTTTTTACCAGAATTTTTTAAGGATTCAATTTCTTTCATTAAGAGTTCAAGGCCTTGGTCTATAGTAATTTTAAACTTTTCTTCTTCTAACTCCACAACTTTTAATATGTAGTTTTCCTTTTCCCCTAATTCCGGGTATGCTTCTTTCCAATTATCAATTACAACCTTAACAGTCTTAGTTAAGAATTCATTATGTATTCCAAGAGATTTTCCTTTTCGTATTGCTCTTCTTATTAGTCGTCTTAAAACATAACCTCTTCCCTCGTTGGATGGTATTACTCCATCACCTATCATAAAAGCAGCTGCTCTGGAATGGTCGCAAATTATTTTCATGGCAACATCATGTTTATTGTCGGAGCCATAGGGTATGGATGAGATTTCTGATACTTTCTTTACAATTGAAACTAATGGCTCCACATCAAATACGGTAGGTTTATCCTGAAGTACCGCAGCCACTCGTTCAAGTCCCATTCCCGTATCTATATTGGGATTTGGAAGAGGATGGTATATTCCTTCTTCGTCTTTGTCAAATTGGGTAAAAACAAGGTTCCATATTTCTATGTATCTGTTACAGTCACATCCTGGCTTACAATCAGGTGAGCCGCAACCCCTCTTATCTCCAGTATCATAGTATATTTCCGAACAAGGTCCGCTTGGTCCTACCTCTAATTCCCAGAAATTATCTTCCTTCCCCAATCTAACTATTTTTTCCTTAGGAAGACCTACTATTTTATGCCAAATTTCTTCAGCTTCATCATCTTCTAAATAAACGGTAACCCAGAGTCTATCCTTGTCAATTTTTAAAACATCCGTTAAAAATTCCCAAGCCCATGTAATGGCTTCTTCCTTGAAATAATCTCCAAAGGAGAAATTTCCGAGCATTTCAAAAAAGGTTAAATGTCTTGCCGTTAAACCTACATTATCAATATCTCCAGTTCTTACACATTTTTGACAAGTTGCCATTCTCTTTGAAGGGGGAACTTCCGCTCCTGTAAAATATTTTTTCAAAGGAGCCATACCTGCACCAATAAGTAATAAGCTCTTGTCATTTTTAGGAATTAATGAATAGCTTTGCTCCGTTAAATGTTCCTTACTTTTAAAAAAATTCAGATATTCTTTTCGTATGTTATTTATTGAAAATCTATTTAATGTATCCATTGTTCCTCCAGTATACTATTGTTTATGTGATTATAATGTATTCTTTCTCAAATTGTCAACAGCAATTCACTGCACCACAGAATATATAAAATTGAGCAGGATGTCCTGCTCGAATTGATTATTATGAAATTGGGTTAGGTCATTAATAAAGGTTAGGTCATTAATGACAATGGAC
The DNA here is from genome assembly GCA_012843025.1 of Tissierellia bacterium. Lineage (GTDB taxonomy): Bacteria > Bacillota > Clostridia > Tissierellales > Sedimentibacteraceae > Sedimentibacter. The sequence continues at coordinate 42,977 of DURT01000083.1, forward strand.
TTCGTCGTCTTCTGGTTTATAGTTTTCCAATCCTTTTATAACCTTATTAGTTTTTTGAGCGTAATCGTAAAGGGCTGACTTTACAGCTTGTTCAGCAAGTACAGAGCAGTGAACCTTCACAGGAGGAAGTCCTCCCAAAGCTTCTATAACAGCCTTATTAGTCATTGTTACTGCTTCATGTATACTTTTACCCTTTATAAGTTCCGTTGCCATACTTGATGATGCAATTGCGGAACCGCAACCAAAGGTTTCAAACTTTACATCCTCTATAATATCATCTTTTATTTTTAAGTAAATTTTCATTATATCTCCGCATTTGGGGTTGCCAACCTGACCTACTCCATCTGCATTCTCTATACTTCCTACGTTCCTTGGATTTCTGAAGTGATCCATCACTGCTTCTGTATACATTTTTTCCTCCTATTAGCTATTCTTTAAGTCTTCGTCATTTTTAATTGGTGACATTGATCTTAATTTTTCAATAATTTTTTTCATAGTTTCAATTGTATAATCTATATCTTCTTCTGTTATTTCCTCATTTAGTGTAAATCGAATGGAACCGTGAGCCGTACCGTGGTCAAGTCCAGTAGCCAATAGAACGTGGGAAGGATCCAAAGACCCTGAAGTACAAGCGGAGCCACTAGAAGCAGAAATTCCTTCCATGTCCAATAATAGTAGTATGGATTCTCCTTCGACATATTTATAAGAAAAATTAACATTATTAGCTAATCTCTTAGTTGGATGTCCATTTAAAATTACATGGGGAATATTCTTCTGAATTCCTTCTATTAATCTGTCCCTTAAAGCCGTTACTCTTTCTAAGTAAGAATCAAAATCACGTTTTACAATTTCTACAGCTTTTCCGAAACCTACAATATTCTGAACTCCTTCTGTTCCAGCTCTTCTTCCTCTTTCTTGACCTCCGCCGTGAACGAAGTTATCAATACGGGTACCTTTTCTTATATAAAGTGCGCCTATTCCCTTTGGTCCACCGATTTTATGAGCAGACATTGACAATAAGTCAATATTTTGTTTCTGTACATCTATTTTTACACTTCCCAATGCCTGAACTCCGTCTACATGGAACAATATTTTATTCTCTTTAGCTATTTTCCCTATTTCTTCTATAGGTTGAATAGTACCTATTTCATTATTTGCAAACATTATGGAAATAAGCATTGTTTCTGGCTTAATTGCCTTTTTTAATTGTTCCAAATCAACTAGTCCGTATTTATCCACATCTAAATAAGTTGTTTCTACACCGAATTTCTCTAAATATTTACAGGTATTAAGTATGGCATGATGCTCTATTTTACTAGTTATTATATGATTTTTACCCTTGTTTAGGTTAGCGAAAGCAACTCCCTTTAAAGCCCAATTATCTGCTTCTGTACCGCCGGCAGTAAAATATATTTCCTTTTCATCGGCGTTTAAAAATTCGGCTATAGTCCTTCTTGCTTTTTCTACTGCTTCCTTTGATTTCCTTCCTAATTCGTATAATTGACTTGAAGGATTTCCATAAAATTTGTCAAAATAATTATTCATTTCCTCGATTACTTCTTTTTTTACTCTCGTAGTTGCAGCATTGTCAAGATATACTTTCCTGCTCATTGTTTTCCTCCAATAAATTGTATTTTTCCGTCTTCATATCAGCTAAAGTAATATTATCTATTACATGGTTAATACTGTTCTCGATTTTCTCGAATATTACCCTGGTTGCACACACTGCCTCTCTAGAACAAACTTCTTTACTTATACATTCCGAAGTGGTAATATCTCCTTCCAATGCTCTGAGTATCATTCCCACAGTAATTTCTTTCGGATCTTTAGCAAGAAGATAGCCACCCTGAGGACCTCTTACAGTTTCTATATAGCCTTTTTTCCTTAATATAGCAAATAGTTGTTCTAAGTAACTTTCCGACATATCGTACTTACTTGATATTTTTTTCAGAGAAACAGGACCTAATCCATAGTTCATTGAAAGTTCAAATACTGCCTTTAGACCATATCTGCCCTTTGTCGATAAAATCATCTCTGCTCTCCTTTCATGCAATCCCCAGTAAATAAGTAGGGTATAGTTTATTATAGAATACCCCAGTAAAATTGTCAACATTAAAAAAAGAAAAATAAGAAAAATAATTTTCTTATTTCTCTCTATAGATTAAGGTAATAATTTATATACATAGGTACCGTTACGATAAGTACCGAAGTAGACATTACTTACGGGAAATCTACCTTTACATTCTTTTAACACTATATCTAAGGTATCACGATTGAATACTTTTATACACAAGTCACATTCATTTTTAATACTAAAAGGAGTTTGAGTCAGTCTTATATTTTTAACTCCATATCCTTGAAGTTTGTTGAATGCGGCAATAGCATAATTTCCATGCTTAAAAGTAACAATATAAACTTCCATATGCCAGCCTCCTTTATATATTGTATTAATCAATTTTAATAAAGGTTACATGGAGGCTAGTTAATATAATATAAAGTTAGTTTAAATATTTATGCTCATCATCATTTTCATATATATTCAATTCATCCTTTAAAAACTCCAAGTTGTATTCATAATCCTCTTCAGAAATTTGATTGTTGATAAGCAGTAAATCCAATTTGCTTTTTCTGTCTTCAAACAGGAATATTTCTTTACAGGGCCATACAATGTTTCGCTTTTTTTCTTCATTGGATTTTAATATGGAAATATTAATTTCATTTTCCGGCAAATCAATTATTGTGCCCATAAGATGGAACTTATTTATTTTTATATTATTTTTTTCAAATATATTTCTAACATTTTTAATAAACAAGTAATGCTCTCTTTTAATTTCATAAGCTACATGGTCATTTAATAGATCTTCTGCCAGATCGTAGTTATAAAATTCTACATGAACATCATACATGGAATTTTTATCTAAAGTGTCAAATTTAATTTTATTTTCAATTAATTCAGCTATGTTTGAATCAGTAATTTTATTATTAAATCTATACATTTTGTCCCCCTTCTTGTCGCAAGTACTCCAAAAATCTCTTTATTTTGCTCTCATATCCTGATTCCTTAGGCTCATAAAACCTAGTATTCATTTTAGGCATGTAAGTTTGTTTAACATAGAATTTATCATAGTCATGGGGGTATTTATAATCTTTAACCCTGTTTAACTTGGATGCACCCTTATAATGCCCGTCTTTTAAATGAGAAGGCACTTCATGGGATTCACTTTCAATTGCCTTCATAGCTCTGTCTATAGCTAAGTAAGAAGCATTGCTCTTTGGAGCACAAGCTACATATATTGCTGCCTGGGCAAGTATTATTCGGCCTTCTGGGAAACCTACTATTTCTACTGCTTTAAAAGCATTTACAGCAACCTCCAAGGCCCTGGGATCTGCATTTCCTACATCTTCGGAAGCACAGATTATTATTCTTCTTGCTATAAATTTAGGATCTTCTCCTCCCTTAATCATTTTTGCAAGCCAGTACACCGCTGCATCAGGATCTGAACCTCTCATGCTCTTTATGAAGGCTGAAACTGTATCGTAGTGGTTGTCTCCGTCTTTATCATAATTAATTTTTTTCCTTTGAATACACTCAAGGGCAACCTCTAAGTCTATTTTAATAATCCCGCCTCTTTCTTCAGTTGTTTCAACAGCAATTTCCAAAGCGTTAAGGGCGCTTCTTATGTCTCCATTGGCATATTCTGCAATATGGTTTAAAGCATCTTCATCTATTTCAACTTTTTTATTTCCATACCCTCTTTTATCAACAAGGGCCTTTTTTATAACTTTCTTAATATCATCCTTAGTAATATTTTTGAACTCGAATACCATGGAACGGGAAATTAAAGCTGAATTAACTTCAAAGTAAGGATTTTCCGTAGTTGCCCCTATTAATATTATAGTACCATTTTCCACATAGGGAAGCAAGGCATCCTGCTGAGCTTTATTGAAACGGTGAATTTCATCAATAAAAAGTATAGTTCTTTTATTATAAATGGACAATTCATCTACTGCATAGTTTATTTTTTCCTTAATATCCTTTATGCCGCTAGTTACTGCATTAAGGGTAGTAAAGTTTTTGTCTGTAGTTTTAGCGATAATCTTTGCCAAAGTAGTTTTACCCGTTCCCGGAGGTCCATAAAAAATGGCAGAAGTGAGTTTATCCGCTTCTATAGCTCTTCTTAAAATTTTACCCTTACCTACAATATGTTCTTGTCCTACAAATTCACCTAAGTTGACCGGCCTCATACGTTCTGCAAGAGGCCCTTCCTTTTTTCTCATCTCATATTGCATTTCGAAAATATTCATTACAGTTTTTTTCCTATGGTAAATTTTAATGTATTTTTTTTCATTTCCTTTTTATCATAAGCCTTTAAAAGATAAAAGGATATTATTAAAGAAAACAAGGAGGCTATTGCTGAGATTATATCTTTATTAGGGCTGTTCAGGAGCATTTGAACTATAAATATTGTAATTATCATCATAATCAAAGGCAACCCATAAAGTACTGCAACATGTTTTAACATTACCTCATTTTCTGTAGTAATTTCAACATAATCTCCTACTTGTAAATCACTTGTATCCGTAATATCTGTTTCCACAATTACACTGACTTCCTTACAGCTGGCAGAGCAACTTTTACAACTTTCTCCGCAGGCTGAAACTCGCTTAACTGAAATTGTGGCTTTGTTTCCTTCTATTTTTTCAATTTTTCCTATTTGGTCCATTGTTACATCCTTTCTACTCTTTTTGAGGGATAGGCTGAATTCTTAATTCTTCTAACTGTTCTTTGGTAACAGAGCTGGGTGATTCAGTCATTAAGCAGGAAGCACTCTGAGTCTTAGGGAAGGCAATTACATCCTTAATACTGTCACTGCCTGTTAAAAGCATCATTAGACGGTCAAAGCCATAAGCAATTCCACCATGTGGAGGAACTCCATATTTAAATGCTTCTAATAAATAACCGAATTTTTCCTGAGCTTCCTCTTCTGTAAAACCTAAAGCTTTAAACATTCTGCTCTGTAATTTTCTGTTTGTAATACGTATACTTCCTCCCCCTATTTCATCACCGTTTATTACAATATCATATGCTTTTGCTCTTACTTCTTCAGGATTTGTCTCTAATTTTTCTATGTCTTCATCTACTGGTGATGTAAAGGGATGATGTTTTGCAATGTATCTTCCTTCCTCCTCACTGTATTCAAACAATGGGAAATCAGTTATCCATACTAATTCAAATTTATTTTTGTCTAATAAATTTCTTTCTTTTGCTATTTCTATTCTTAAAGCACTTAATGCCGTATTAACCACAGATTTTTTATCTGCAACTATGAATACAATATCCTTATTTTTAATTTCCAGTTGAGATATTAATTCATTAATTTCTTCTTCCTTTAAGAACTTAGCAATAGGTGATTCAAAAGTATCATTTTCGTATTTAAACCATGCCAATCCCTTTGCTCCGTGAGATTTGACGAATTTTTCAAGCTTAGAAATTCCCTTTCTTGAATAGTCTTCTGAAGCACCATCAATTTTAATACACTTAACCAATCCTCCCTGGTCACAGACTGACTTAAATGCATTAAATTCGGAATTTTTAAATATTTCTGTTATATTTTTCAGCTCATATCCAAAACGAAGGTCTGGTTTATCACAGCCGTATATATCCATAGCTTCATTGTAAGACATTCGTCTTAAAGGCAGCTTAATATCTATATTTTTTATTTCCTTAAATACTTTTTGAATAAGTCTTTCGTTTATTTCCATTACATCCTCTGCATCAACAAAGGACATTTCAATATCAACCTGGGTAAATTCCGGCTGACGGTTGGCTCTTAAGTCCTCATCCCTGAAACATTTCACTATTTGATAGTATCTGTTCATTCCAGAAACCATTAAAAGCTGCTTATAGAGCTGAGGGGATTGAGGCAGGGCATAAAAATTACCAGGTGAAACTCTACTGGGTACTAGGTAATCCCTTGCTCCTTCTGGTGTAGGTTTGGCTAAAAATGGTGTTTCTATTTCGATAAAACCTTCTTCATGCAAAAAGTCTCTTATAACTTTTGAAGTCTTGCTTCTCATTAATAAGTTCTTTTGCATAAAAGGCTTTCTTAAATCAAGATATCTGTATTTTAAACGCATTTGCTCTGAAACGTCATCATTATCTTTAATATAAATAGGAGGTGTTTCTGCAGTATCTAATATTTTAAGTTCCTTAGCATATACTTCTATATCTCCCGTAGCCATTTCAGGGTTTTTGGATTGTCTTTCATGAACAGTACCTTTTACTGCAATAACATATTCACTTCTTAATTTCTCTGCCTTTTCGAAGGCTTCCTGATCAACATCCGTATCGAAAACAATTTGAATTAATCCGGTAATATCTCTTAAATCAACAAAAATAAGCCCTCCCAAGCTTCTTCTTTTTTGTATCCAACCCATAAGTACGACTTCTTTACCTGTATCCTCTATGTTTAACTCCCCACACATATTAGTTCTTCTTAATTTTCCCATGCTTTCCATAATATCCTCCATTAATTTTTTCACAGGCTTTTGTTTATTCCGTCGCAGACTCCATCTCCAATTAGTTTACTCCTCTCTATTTCGTAAATTGGAATTAGGCTGCATCCATTCTATAAAAAAAACTCATCCCAGAGGGACGAGTATAATACTCATTGTCACCTTTTCGGACTAATAGTCCCTTACATTTAAAAAGTACCATACGGTTCTTTGTTTGTCAATATTAAATATTTGCTGTCAGATCGTCTAAAGTCTTAAAGCAATAGCCTAAGTCCTTCCATTTTGAAATGAGTTCATCCAAAATTTGTTCATTAGTATCTGAAGTGCTATGAAGAAGCACTATAGCTCCCGGGTGTATTCGTGGAATTAACTTGCTGAAAGCATATTCTTTAGATGGCTGATCGTTTGTATACCAGTCTACGTATGCAAGACTCCAAAAAATCGTCTTGTATCCTAATTCCTTAGCCATTTTTAAATTCTCTTCGTTAAACTTCCCCTGTGGTGGTCTATAGTATTTAGGCATTTCTTCTCCAGTTATTTCTTTGTACAATTCTTCCAAGGTACTCAGTTCTTTCTTAAACGATTCCAAATCGGAAATAGCTGACATATCTGGATGATTGTAAGTATGATTTCCCACTATATGTCCTTCCTCCACCATCCTTCTGACCAGCTCCGGTTCCTTTTCCAAATAATTACCTACCAGGAAAAATGCAGCCTTTACATCATGTTTTTTAAGTGTATCCAATATTCCGGCTGTGTTGCCATTTTCAAAACCTGCATCAAAAGTTAAGTATATGCATTTTTCTTTTGTGTCTCCCACATAGTAGGCATTGTATTTCTTTAGAAATTCTATACTTGCATTTCCTATGGGTACGGAGCCTTCTTCATTAAATTTAAGACCCCAATTAGAAATGCCTGCCGAAACAGATACGGATATTTTTGAAAAAGTACTATAAATCAATAAAACGGTTAATACTAAAATTACCAATATTATTACTATAAATATGTTTTTCTTAATACTTATTAACATCTTATTCACCCCTTTATTAATTTATATATACAAAGAATTCTAATATGTCTTTTTTTGAAAATCGTTTTTATACAAAAGTACTAGGCTAAATTCTGGCTCAAAATGCAACTTTCTGCCCACTTGACAAAGCAATTTTTTGTGAATATAATAGAGCGAAAGATTTACATATATTCTTAAATGCTGAAACAAAATTTAAGATTACTATTATACTACTTCTTTTTTAGTTCAACTGAATACGATATTTCATGGGGGTTGCCTAATATGGCAAATTTTGTTATTCTATAATATGTTAATTCTGGTAACACTATTGTTAACATGGCACACTATGAAATAAAAGAAAAAGAAGTATAGATGAAGGGAGGCTGCAAGTAATCAAAAACAAAAAAACAAAAGTCATTGTCGTATACCTAGTCATTATAGTAGCTTTGTTTGTAGGTATATTGCTTACCAACACTCAAGCTGAGAAGCATGAAACAGTTAAAGAAATGATGCGGGATGCTGTGTTACATGATGTAAATAAAATAAGTCTTTTTGGATTTATAGACGTTAACCCAGGACTTATTTCAGCAATCGTTATTACATCTATTTTATTAATCACAGCACTAATTATTAGAATATTTGTTATTCCAAAATTTAAGTTTATTCCAACCAGCAAATTCCAAATATTGTTAGAGGAAATGGTTGGTTTGTTTGATAATTTTGCCAAACAAAATAGTCCGCATCGTAATAATTTTTTAGGAGCTTATATTTTTGGCGCTGGTATGTATATTTTTTTTGGAACCTTATTTGAACTATTAGGTCTCCAAGCTATTACCACAATGGGACACTCCATTACCCTACCAGCACCGTTGTCAGATATTAATGGAGCAATCGCTTTAGGTTGCCTGTCATATTCTGTCATTGTATTCGGTGGTATACGGGCAAATGGTCTCAAAGGGTTAGTTCATGCATTAAAAGAATTTTCCATGCCGCTATCAATGAGCTTTCGTCTGTTTGGGGCAATGCTCAGTGGTGTGCTGGTAACCGAATTGGTTTATTACTATTATAGACTTAGCTTTGTTTTACCGATTATAGTAGCAGTGTTATTTACTCTACTACATGCTACAATACAAACGTATGTTTTGGTTATGCTGACCGCATCAACTTATGGTTCAGCTACTAAACCGGAAGAATAAAATTTATAGGCATATGCCTGTGGTAGGAGGTTATGAAAATTAAGAACATAATTTATAGGGTGGATACCCCTAATTCAACATCAACTAATAAAACAAGTAAAAATAGTAAAACAGGTTATCTCAAAAAAATTTCAATCTGCCTTTTAGTACTACTTATGATTTCAGCTTCAACCTTTGCTTTTGCTGCTCCTGAAGAAGAAGTCGTTGCGGAGGAAGGAATGGATTCTATAAGTATTAAGGCAGTTTCCGCTGCTATAACTATTGGCCTTGGTGCTGTAGCTGCTGCAATCGCCATGGGTATGGCAATTTCGAAATCATCAGAAAGCATTGCCCGTCAACCTGAGGCGGAAGGAAGTATAAGAACTAACTTGCTCTTAGGTCTTGTATTTATTGAGACGGCTATAATTTATGCTTTAGTTGTTGCCATAATGATTATATTCGTACTGTAGGGGGTGACGTGTATGAACATCCCATTAAACATTAGTTGGCAGCAGATACTTCTACATTTATTTAACTTTTCAATTCTAACTTTAGGATTGTACATACTGCTGTATAATCCTGTTAAGAACTTTATGGAGCAAAGAAAAGAATATTATAACAAATTAGACAAGGATGCAAACGACAAGCTCAATGAAGCTAAAGAATTAGAGATAACCTATGAAAAACGTATAGCTGATATTGAGAAATTGATTGAAGAAAGAAAGGCTAGCGCTGCGCAAGAAGCAAAGTTAGAGGCTAAGGCAATACTGAAAGATGCAGAAAAAAAGGCTGAAAAAATTCTTTTAGATGCACAGCAAGCCGCACAGCAAGAACGTGCAAAAATTTTAGAAGACACTCAAGAGGAGATAACTCAAATGGCAATCTCCGCTGTGGAAAAATTACTTGCACAGTCATCATCTGGCGCCCTTAACCAGTTTTTAGATGCTGTAAAAAAGGAGTGAAGTTAAGATAGATAACAAAAATATTAGGGTCGAGGCGTTTTTATATAGCGCCGAGGCCCCAAATGATACTCAAAAACAACAATTGATAGAATTTCTGAAAAACAAATATAATAACCATGTTACTCTCACTTGGAAAGAGGACAAAAAATTAGTGGAAGGTTTTCGACTGGAAGTTGGAACGATAGATGCTACCGACCCTAATAGTAGATGGAGATTAGAAACCGTCTATGATTGGAGCTTAATGGCCAGATTACAGCAGCTGAAAGAAGAAATAACTCAAGTTTCAGCTAAAAGCGAAAATATTGTACCCCAAGTAAAAGAAAGAATAAAAAACTGGACCCCAAAGGTACTAGAACAAGAAGCAGAAATAGATTACGAAAACGTAAGGGTTGAGGCATTTTTATATAGCACTGAACCCCCAAGTGAAACTCAAAAACAACAGCTAATTGAGTTTTTGAAAGATAAATATAATAACGATGTTACTCTTACTTGGAAAGAGGACAGAAAATTAGTGGAAGGTTTTCGACTGGAAGTTGGAACGATTGACCTTAATGATCCTACTAGCAGGTGGAAATTAGAATCCATCTATGATTGGAGCTTAATGGCCAGATTACAACAGCTGAAAGAAGAATTAAGCCAAATTTCAGTAGAAAGCGATAACGTTGTTCCCCTTATTAAAGAAACAATAAAAAACTGGACTCCAAAAGCTTTGGAAAAGTAAGTAGGAACAGTATTGACAGTGGGGGATGGTATTGCTACCATAAGCGGTCTGCTTAATGCAACTTATCAGGAAATCTTAATCTTTTCCTCAGGTGTTCGTGGAATGGTTTTAGAGATGGAGCGTGATGTTACAGGCTGCATTTTGTTTGATGATGAGGAAAGTGTTGTTGAAGGTAGTACTGTTAGAAGAACTGGAAAGACAGCAGGAATTCCGGTTGGAGATAATTTCTTGGGACGTGTAATCGATGCTTTAGGTAATCCCATTGATGGGAAAGGCCCAATTAATGCTGATGGATATCGTCCAATTGAATCACCCGCTCCAAGAATTGTTGACCGTCAACCAGTTAATAGACCCTTACAAACCGGTATATTAGCAATTGATGCTTTGTTTCCAATAGGGCATGGACAGCGTGAACTTATTATCGGTGACCGCCAAACAGGAAAAACCACAATTGCACTGGACACTATACTTAACCAGAAAGGCAAAAATGTAATTTGTATTTATGTGGCAATTGGTCAAAAGGCAAGCTCCGTTGCTCAAACGGTAAATGTTCTTCGTCAACACGGTGCAATGGAATATTCAATTGTAGTTAATGCATCTGCAAGTGATCCGGCACCCCTCCAGTATATTGCACCTTATTCAGGTTGTGCCTTAGGTGAATACTTTATGAATAAAGGGCAATCTGTACTAATAATTTATGATGACTTGACTAAACATGCCACTGCCTACCGTTCTTTGAGCCTTTTACTTGAACGGTCTCCAGGACGTGAAGCTTATCCTGGTGATGTTTTTTATCTTCATTCTCGTTTATTGGAACGTTCAGCACAACTTTCCGATGAGAAAGGTGGAGGCAGTATGACTGCACTCCCTATTGTAGAAACACAAGCAGGTAACGTTTCAGCTTATATACCAACCAATATAATTTCCATTACAGACGGACAAATTTTCTTAGAAAGCGACTTGTTCTTTTCCGGTCAGCGTCCGGCAGTAAATATCGGTCTATCAGTTTCCCGTGTAGGAGGCGATGCTCAAACTAAAGCAATGAAATCAGCCGTAGGAACACTTCGTCTGGATCTGGCACAGTACCAAGAGATGGAAGTCTTTATGCAATTTGCCAGCGACTTAGACGACATAACAAAAAAACAGTTAGACTATGGACATAGTCTAATGCAGTTACTGCGGCAGGATAAATATCGTCCATTGAAACAGTATGAGCAGATTATTCTATTAGTTGTAGGACTAAACCATGTAATGCAGGAAATTCCGTCTGAGGAAATAAAGGAGTTTAAGTTTAAGATGCTCCAGTATATTGAAGAGCAGGCACCCCATATAATTAAGGAACTTGAGTCAAACAATTTCAACGATAAAATCAAAGAAGATATTGTAAAATTTGCTCGGGAATACTTAAAGCAATATGTATCTGGCGGTGATAAATAAATGGTAAGTGCTAAGGAGATCAAGAACCGAATTAAAAGTATTCGTGATACTAGAAAAATCACTAATGCTATGTACATGATTGCTACTATTAAAATGCGAAGAGCAAAAAGAGACTTAGACAGCAATAGACCGTATTTTGACGCAATACAAAATGAAATGAAACGTATACTTCGAACGGTAGAGAAGGTGGAAAGCAAGTATTTCTATCCTGCCGATGGAAGTGAAGCTCCAGATGGAACTTATGGGATTTTAGTAATTACTGCAGATAAAGGATTGGCAGGTCCTTACAACAAAAATGTATTGAAAGAAACACAAATACTAATGTCAGAACATCCAGATTGCAAGCTCTTTGTTATTGGTGAATATGGACGGCGATTCTTTACACGCCAACAGGCACCTATTGTGAAGAATTTTTCATATACGGCACAGAATCCAACCATGAAGAAAGCAAGGGAAATTAGCACCATGCTCTTGGACCTGTACGATAAGGGTGAAATAGATAAAATTTTTATTGTTTACAGTGACTTAGAGAATAGTTAGACTACAAAAGTAAATAGTGTCCGCCTTCTCCCCTTTCACAGAAAAGGATCTGTATCCTATACAAAGAAAGTGGAGGCAGAAGTATCTACACCTTTTGAATTATATCCTTCAGTTGAAGGTGTTATAGAAACTGCCGTAAGGGGCTGGCTAGCTGGTTTTATTTTCAGTGCACTAGTAAGCAGCTTTTGTAGTGAACAAAGTGCCCGTATGACAGCAATGAATTCAGCCAATAAAAATGCAGAAGAAATTTTAGAATCCCTTAAAATTCAATATAATCAAGTGCGTCAAGCGGCTATTACACAGGAAATAACAGAAGTGACATCTGGTGTAAAAGCACAGAAAAGAAAACGTAAAAAGGAGGTGTCATAGCCGTGAATACAGGGAAAATTGTACAAATATCCGGCTCGGTTATAGATGTTGAATTTAAGAATGGACGTTTACCTAAAATTAGGGAAGCCTTAACCGTAACCGTAAATGATAAAGTGCGTGTCATGGAAGTAGCACAACACGTGGGAAAAGATATTGTCCGTTGTATTATGCTTAACGAAAGTGAAAATCTTTCACGTAATATGAAAGTAACAGCAACTGGTAAGGGAATTAGTGTTCCAGTAGGAAAGTGCACTTTGGGGCGGATGTTTAATGTATTAGGAGAGGTAATCGATGATGGGCCTCCCATTCCAAAAAGTTAAGAAAGATGGGAAATTCATAGAAATGCACCTTCTTTTGAAAGCCAGCGTCCTTCTTCTGAACTTTTAGAAACAGGCATTAAAGTTATTGATTTACTGGAACCTTATCCAAAAGGTGGAAAAATTGGTCTATTTGGTGGTGCCGGTGTCGGAAAGACAGTTTTAATTCAGGAGCTTATTCACAACGTTGCTATGAAGCATGGAGGTTACTCTATTTTTGCGGGTATAGGTGAACGTAGCCGTGAAGGTAATGATCTTTGGAGAGAAATGCATGAAAGCGGTGTTTCAGATAAAACGGCGCTTGTCTTTGGACAGATGAATGAAACTCCTGGTGTTAGAATGCGAGTTGGTCTTTCTGCCCTGACTATGGCTGAGTATTTCCGAGACCGGGAACAAAAAGACGTTTTGCTGTTTATAGACAACATATACCGTTTTGTACAGGCAGGAAGCGAGGTTTCAACCTTGCTAGGTCGTATGCCTTCTGCTGTAGGATACCAACCTACTTTAGCGGAAGAAATGGGCCAATTACAGGAACGAATAACATCTACTGAAAGTGGATCCATTACTTCAGTTCAGGCAGTCTATGTGCCTGCTGATGATTTGACAGACCCAGCACCTGCCACAACCTTTAGCCACCTTGATGCTACCACAGTTTTAAGCCGAAAGGTTGCAGAACAAGGAATTTATCCTGCTGTTGATCCCTTGGAATCTACTTCTCGAATATTAGAAGCAGATATTGTAGGATCTGAGCATTATATGGTTGCAAGAAAAGTACAGGAAATACTTCAAAAGTACAACGAACTACAGGATATTATTGCTATTTTAGGAATGGATGAATTAGGAGATGAAGACAAACAGGTTGTAACCCGTGCAAGAAGAATACAAAGGTTTTTATCACAACCAATGCATGTTGCAGAAAAATTCACAGGGCAACCTGGTGTCTATGTGCCAATACATGAAACAATAAAAGGCTTTAAAGCTATAATAGATGGGGAAGTGGATTCTTACCCGGAAGCTGCATTTTTCAATGTGGGAACAATTGATGATGTATTTAAAAAAGCCAAAGAGATGGGATATAAATAACTGACATGAATACTTTTCACATGAACATATTAGCTGCAGATAAACCTTTTTACACAGGTCCCTGTGAGTCTTTGATAGTTCCCACCTCACAGGGCAAGTATGGTATCATGGCTAACCATGTCAACATTCTTATTGCAGTAGTTCCTGGAGCCTTATTTTATCGAATACCAGGAGAGGAAAGCAAGATTGTGGCAGTATCCCATGGTCTGGTTAAAGTAGAAAATAACGAGGTTTTGGTACTAGTTGACTCGGTGGAACTTCCAGAAGAAATTGATGTAAATCGAGCAAAGCGTGCAGCAGAAGAAGCAAAAGAAGCAATTGTGCAGAGTCAAAGCAAGCAAGAATACTATGCAGCTCAAGCACGTCTGTCAAGAGCTCTTAGCAGACTTCGAGTTAAAAGTAATTATGGCGAAAAAAGTTAGTAGTATTATCGGTAATAGATCAAGTAATCATAACAAAAAAAGAAAATTTTGGTCAAAAATTTTCTTTTTTTATTGTTCCCTTATTTTATTGCCTCTTGTAGCACTTTTTCTATTTTCTCGTAGTTAGGAACTCCTTCATGGATCTTAACACCATCCACATAAAAGGTTGGAACGTAATAATAGTCATATTCTCCTGCAATCTCCGGATTTTTTGTTTCTTCTATATATTTAATTTCCACCTTAGAATACTTAGGTTTTTGAGATTTTAATTCATCAAGAATTTTAAATGCCTTCTTGCAATGAGGACAATTTTTAAGATAGAAAGCTATTACTTTTTTCATTACTTACTCCTAATAAGTTCTTCTTTTTATTAATTATTTCATCTATTCGCTTAGAGTATTCTTCCAAACTTTTAAAATTTCGAACAGTTTCATGTTTGCCAGGGCTTGTTATTATTTTACTTGAAGCTCCTACACCGCAAGCTAAAATGGTTTCTAACTCTTCAATAATAATCATGTTGTAAATACATTCTCTATTAGGCAGTGTATATCCTACATTTTCGGAATTCCCCTTAATATTTTTTTGCCTGTACATATAGTAGGGTTGATATCCTTTTTCTTGGCAAACCTTCTGAACCTCATTATGCATCATGCTTATTAACTCGTAATCCTTAAGGAGTTTGTCACTCTCCCTTAACAACTGAGATCTCTTTTTATAAGCTAAGGAATGAACAGTGATATTTTCAGGCTTTAACTGGGCTATTTTTTCTATTGTGTTCCTAACATCAACCTCATTTTCACCTGGCAATCCTAAGATAATATCCATATTTATAGTTTTAAATCCAATTTTTTTTGCTAATTCATACTTTTCAATAATTTCATGGCTAAGGTGTTTTCTGCCTATGACAGATAGGGTTTCATCCTTCATGGTTTGAGGATTGATGGATATTCTGTTTACAAAATTATTTTTCAGACAAATAAGCTTTGCTTCACTTATTGTATCTGGTCGTCCTGCTTCAAAGGTTATTTCTTTTACTTTACTTAAATCATAGTGCTTTTTCAACGTATTAAATATAGTATTTATTTGGGATTCATTTAATACAGAAGGAGTGCCGCCTCCGATATAAATTGTATGAAGGTTAAAATTTTTGCTTTTAGCAATCTCGATTGTTTTTTCAATTTCATAAAGCAAGGTTTCTATATATGAATTCCTTTTATTTTCATTGCAATCCACATAGGAAGTAAAAGAACAATAAATACACTTGGAAGGACAAAATGGAATTCCTATATATAAGTTATAGTTGTTTTTATTGTCTTCATTGATATACTTTTCTTCAACTTTCAGAATATCCCAAAGAAGTTTTATTTTTTCTTCTTTTACTTCATAGGTATTTCTTAAAATATAATTTATTTCTTCCCTGCTTTTCTTGTTTTCCTTTGCAATCAAAAGAATTTTTACTACTCTTACCCCAGTTAAAATGCCATAGTCGGGATAAACATTGTAGTATTTCTTAAGGACATTGTGTATTGTTTTAATTACCAATGTTTTTCTAAGTTTCTTCTTGCTGTATTTTTCCAATAGTATATCCTTTTCACTGAAAACTGCCTCATACAGCAATTCACTATCTTTGTAGAGGGATGCTTTAGCTTTAATACTTCCCTCTTCTTCCAAAGACGACACAATAAACAGATTCTCCCCGGTAAAAGAATCCATATCCTTCATTTCAAGATCTATATTTAAATCAAAAACCCTTAAGGCATTCCTTACTTCATACTGGAAATCATGACCTAGTAGATAAATAGTAATCATATTATAAAAAGGGATTGAACTTTTTTTCGTTCTTTATAGTAGAAGGTGACATATGGCCGGGATAAATAATAGTTTCATCATCGTACTTAAAAATTTTATTCTTTATAGAAGATATTATTTCCTCGAAAGATCCTCCGGGAAAATCTGTTCTTCCGATTGAGCTGTTAAATAAAGTGTCGCCAGTCATCATTATATTTCCTACCTTAATACAGATGCCACCCTTCGTATGACCGGGGGTATGAATTATTTCGAAAGTTAATTCTCCCAAGTTTATTTTATCTCCGTCTTTTAATTTAACATCTGCTTTAATTGACATATCTTTTCCAAACATGGACTTTGTAAAATTCATTGCACTGTTACCTAAAGCTTCCGCATCTTCCTCATGGATATATACTTTAGTTCCGTATTTTTCTACAAAATCTTCCACCGCTCCAATATGGTCCCCGTGATAATGGGTAAGGATTATTATTTGGGGAGTTAATCCCATTGATTTTATTTTTTTATCTATTCTGTTAAATTCGGCACCAGGATCAATTATTGCAGCTTCCTTGGTTTCTTCACTGCCTACAATATAGCAATTTGCTCCGTACATGCCTACTGTAACTGTTTCAAATATCATACTTCCTCCTAAAAAACTTTTTTGCTGTCAAGTAATATGGTAACGGGACCATCGTTTATTAGTTGAACTGCCATATCTGCACCAAATTCTCCCGTTTCCGTTACAATATTCTTTTCCTTCATACTTTTTATAAATTTTTCATACATGGGTATTGCTTTCTCTGGAGGGGCTGCAGCTGTGAAACTGGGTCTTCTCCCCTTTCTGGCATCTGCTAACAAGGTAAATTGGGAAATTACTAAAATACTTCCTTTTATGTCCAATAAACTTTTATTCATCTTCCCCTCTTCATCTTCAAATATTCTTAAATTAGGGACTTTCTCAATCATATATTCCAAGTCTTTTTCTTCATCTGTATCTTCAATACCCAATAAAAGCAATATACCCTGTTCTATCTCACCAACTATTTTATTATCAATTTTTACATTTGCACTTTTAACACGTTGTACTACTGCTCTCATATTCACCTCACGGCTAAAATCACTTTTTGGTTCTGTAAACCTCTAATACTCCCTCTAATTTTCTGATTTTTTTCATTAAATCTTCTATTTGCTTTATATCATTTATTTCAAAACCAATATCTACAATTGCTATTTTTTCCTTATTTATTCTTAAATTTAGAGATACGGCATTCAGCTTGGCTTCCGCATACAAGGAAGTTAAATCCTGTAAGAACCTAGGTCTGTCCAATACTTTTATTTGGAGTTCGCTTACAAATGTGGCATCCTTCTTAGTATCCCATTGAACTTCCAAAAATCTTTCATCATTATCTCGTAAATCGTGGATATTGGTACAATCTGCTCTATGAATTGACACGCCTCTGCCTCTGGTGATATATCCCACTATGGCATCTCCAGGTATGGGATTACAACACTTGGAAAAACGTACTTTCACATTGTCAATTCCTTTGATTATTACACCAGAGGTATGGCTTTCAACTCTTTTAGGAGGTTTGGAAGCCAAATTCTTTTCTAAGCTTTCTAAATTTTCAAGCTCTATTTTGTCTTTGTTTTTTTCCAAGTATAGAACCTTCAGCCTGTTTACTACCTGACTTTCAGTTATTCCGCCATTACCTACAGCTGCATAGAGATTGTCAATGGTATACATGTTGTATTTTTCAGCAACAATTTTAACCCATTCATCTTTTAAAAGTTCAGCCACTGGCAAGCTCTGTTTCTTTACTTCCCTTTCAACTAATTCCTTGCCTTTTTCCACGTTGAAAGCTTTATCTTTTTCTTTGAAAAACTTCCTTATTTTTGCCTTTGCCTGATTTGAAGCTGCAATATTCAGCCAATCCCTACTGGGACCGCTACTTGACTGGGAAGTTAAAATTTCCACCTGGTCTCCCGTTTTAAGCTTTGTATCGATAGGAACTATGCGACCGTTAATTTTTGCCCCCACACATCTGTTTCCTACAGCGCTGTGAACTCTGTAGGCAAAATCTATAGGGGTTGAACCTGCAGGTAAATTTACAACTTCACCCTTGGGGGTAAATACAAAGACTTCATCTGTATATAAATCAATTTTCAAAGCTTCCATAAATTCCTGAGGATCTTTGGTATCTTGCTGCCATTCAAGCATTTGTCTTAACCAGTTTAATTTTTCCTCATAATTGGTTTTTTCATCGATGCCTTCCTTGTATTTCCAATGGGCAGCTATACCGTACTCAGCTGTTCTATGCATTTCCAATGTTCTTATTTGTATTTCGAAGGGCTCTCCATCAGGTCCTATAACAGTAGTATGGATAGATTGATACATGTTGGGTTTTGGCATTGCAATATAATCCTTGAATCTGCCAGGTACCGGTTTCCAAAGGGTATGAACGATACCTAAGGCACCGTAACAGTTTTTTATGCTGTCAACGATTATTCTTACGGCAATTAAATCATATATTTGCTCGAAGGTCCTGTTTTTATAGTACATTTTTTTATAAATACTATATAAACTTTTCGGCCTGCCCTTTATTTCCGCCTCCATTCCTGACTCTTTAAGCCTTTCAGAAATAATTTCTATAATATGGGAAACATATTCTTTCCTTTTTTCGCTTTTTTCCTGTACTTTTTTCAGTAAATCCTCATATCCTTCCGGATCTATATATTTTAAACTTAAATCTTCCAGTTCCCACTTAATAGATGCCATACCTAATCGGTTAGCTATAGGAGCATAAATTTCTATAGTTTCCATTGCCTTCTGGTATTGCTTTTCTTTAGGCATGTATTGTAATGTCCTAATATTGTGAAGACGGTCTGCCAGTTTTATTATAACTACCCTTATATCCTTAGACATTGCCACTATCATTTTTCTTAAGCTTTCAGCCTGGCGTTCTTCCTTGTTCCTGTATTTTACCTTGCTTAACTTGGTAACACCGTCCACCATATTGGCAATTTCTTCGCCAAATTCCCTATTTATATCCTGGTATGTTATTCCTGTGTCTTCCACAACATCGTGAAGAAGACCTGCAGCAATAGTTTGAACATCAACATGTAAATCAGCCAAAATGAGCGCAACATTATAAGGGTGAACGAAGTATCTTTCACCGGAATATCTTTTCTGAGAATTAGAGTGTGCCTTCTCAGCATATATGTATGCTTTTTCTACAACGCTCAAGTCACTATTGGGATTATAAGATTTAATTAAATTTATAAGATTTTCTAACATTGCCTCACCTGCTGTAATAGAGAAATCATCTGTTGATATTATTCATATATTACCAGTGATTCCACCCTATATCCTTTTAATTTTTCTCTTCCTTTCAAATCTCCAAGTTCTATTAAAAATCCAAGTCCTACAACTTCTGCCCCTAACTTTTCCACTAATTTACACGTGGCAAACATGGTTCCTCCTGTTGCCAGCAGGTCATCTACAATTATTACTTTCTGACCTTTTTTTATTGCATCCTTATGTATTTCTAAGGAATCTGTGCCATATTCCAATTCATAGTTATATTTAACCGTCTCTGCAGGCAACTTTCCAGGCTTTCTCACTGGAACAAATCCTGTTCTTAATAAATATGCAAGGGGAGTTGCAAAGATAAATCCTCTGGATTCAGGTCCCACAATTAAGTCTGCTTCCACATCTTTAAATCTCTCTGCCAATTGATTAATACACTCTCGTAAGGCTTCCCCATCCTTAAGCAGAGTAGTTATATCTTTGAAACTTATTCCTTTACAAGGAAAATTTTCTATAACACGAATTTTTTCTTTTAAATCCATAGGTTCCTCCAGGGCTATTTTTTTATGTATAATATATTTTCTTTCAAAGCGTATTGTATATTATCCGCCATCTTTAACATGCAAACTATTTCTTCTGCCGTTATTTTTGTATTATATAGCTTATTAAGTTTTTCTACAAGTAGAAATATATCTGTCTTTATTATTTTTGATTTTGTTTTGTTTATTAAAAACATCAGGGTTTTAATTTTCTCTTGATCTACTTTGTAATTGAAGTTTTCTTGATCTTCAACTGTATGTAGTATTAGCTGAATATTTCTTTTTCCATTAAAAATATTTTCCCTTAATGATACTATGTAGGAACGGGGCATGGACAATACATTTTCCAAAAGGTCCATTTTTCCAAATCCTATCACAGGTATTTCACAGTTACCCTGAGACAGTTTAAAACTTAAATGGGTACCATCCTTTCCTACTTTCCGGATATTTCTTATGGAACAATCTCTTACTGCCAATATTGGTTTAGGATTGCCACAGCCAAAGGGCTCAAACTTATTTATTTCGTCATAAAGTCTTAAGTTTATATCTGATACTTTCAATATTGCATCTACTGAAACTATTTTGTAATCTTTGTCAATATGAGGGTTTAACCCCATGAAAGTATTTAATTCATCGGTAAATATACTTATATTTTCCTCTGCAATAGTAAGGCCAGCTGCTAATTTATGACCCCCGTATTTCTCCAAATAACGGTCAACAGACTTAAAGGATTCGAAAATATCCGCATATTCAAGGCTTCTAGCAGAGCCTTTTCCCATACCATCCTTCACGGAAATAACTACACTGGGTTTTTCATACTTTTCCGTTAGCTTGGAAGCAACTATACCGATTACTCCTTCATGCCAATTATGTCCCTGGACTACAATTACATTATTTTTGTATAAAAAATCAGATTCAATTTTTTCCACTGCTTCATTAAAAATCAGATTTTCTGCTTCTTTCCTTAAGTTATTTAATTTCTCTAACTCTAAGGCTAGCTTCTCTGCCAACTTTTCATCCTTGGCAATCATTAGCTCAACGGCTATTTTTGCTGAATCCATTCTACCTGCAGCATTTATACGTGGAGCTATTATAAATCCTACATGGTAGGAGCAAACTTCATCCCTGATTCCCGCAACTTCCATTAATTTTTTTAAGCCAATAATTTTTGTATTGTTTATTTTTTCTAAACCCTTACTTGCAATAATCCTGTTATCGCCAATTAAGTCTACAATGTCTGCAATTGTTCCCAAACAGGCATATTCTAATAGAATATCCTCAATATTTCGAACTTTTAAAAATTTATTTAAATGAAGCAAAAATTTAAAAGATAGTCCTGCCGCACATAAATGCTTATTTACAGAAGGACAATCTTTTTGTTTTGGGTTAACAATTGCATAAGCATTGGGAATTTGGTCATTACACTCATGGTGATCAATAATGATTACATCTATATTCATCTTGGTAATTTCTGAAATTTTTTCAACTTCCCCTATTCCGCAGTCCACGGTAATAAGTAAGTCTATATCAATTTCACCATTTTTTATGCTATCTACAAATTTAGAGCTTATACCATATCCTTCTTCTTCCCTTTCTGGCACATAGTAACTTGTCTTTGCTCCCACTGTAGAAAGAAGAACAATAAACTGACTGATGGAAGTTACACCGTCCACGTCATAATCCCCGTAGATTAAGATATGCTCGTTATTATTTATTGCTTCTATAATCCTCCTACATCCTTTATCCAAATCCTTGTAATTTTCAGCTTTTTCAAAATATTTGAAGTCCGGGTCAAGAAAGCGTTCTATTTCATCAAAGGTTTTAATATTTCTGTTTAATAGAATCTTTGATGATGTTACGGATAAATTATATTTTTTGCTGATTCTTTCTACTTCGTTTTTATTATATTCATTGACTTTCAACTTCACTTTTTTCATTATCTGTTTGTGCTACACCTTCATCTAATTTTGTTATTTCTTCTGTATTATTATTTTCAATTACCCTTTCTGTTTTCAGTAATTGAACTTCTTCCTTTAGCCTTGACTCCACTTCTTCCTGTTGTGTAATTTTTCTCTCTAATTCTTCCACTTTTTCCCTTAACAGAGAATTAGTGTCTTTAAGCTCTTCTTTTTCTGACTCCAAGGTTTTTATACTTTCTTCCAACTTAGCTTTTTCCGCTTCCAAAGTATGTAACTTACTCTCCCCTTGTGTTTTTTCCTCTTCGAAAGCTTTCATTTTATTTTGAAGTTCTTTGTATTCAGATCTTCTTTTAAATCTTTTGGTGGTATCCAAGACTAATACTATTACTGCACCAAGAATAAGGCAGATCATCATAATAACTGCCAAGGGCATTTCATACCTTACAAAAAACAAATCAACAGGAACAGGTACACCATTTTGTATTGCAAAAATTGCAACAAAAATTGCTATTATAAGAATAACTATAAAACCGATTTGCATTCTAACACTCCCCTTTATATAGAAACTATCAATATTATACTATACTTTAATATATTTACCACTATTTTTTATAAATAAACGGGAATTTTGACATTATTCGGTTTATTATTACTGTCCAATTTTTTCCATCGCTTTAATGTAAATCGATAATTCAATTCTCTTTTTTTCCAGCTGGCATCCTACATCATAGGGAATGTCAAAGGACTTATTGAAATTATATGCATTGGCGTGACAGCCGCCACTACAGTAGTACTTTGCCCAGCAATCGATGCAAACAGGTTTTTCGTTTACCGATACATTCTTGAATTTATTGACCATGTCCCTGTTTGTAATACCTTCTGTTACATTTCCTATTATAAATTCTTCCATCCCTACAAACTGATGACATGGATACAATTCTCCCTTAGGTGTTACCGCCACATATTCCGTACCTGCTCCGCAGCCTATTGATCTTTTATAGATACAGGGACCTCCATCTAATTCAATATTAAAATGGAAAAATTGGAACTTTCTATTAGTTTTTGAACATTCAATATAGTATTCTGCTAACTTTTCGTATTCTTTTTTTAAAATATCCAAGTGTTCTTCCTTTATTGCATATTTTTCTTCAGGATTTGCAACAACCGGCTCCACTGATATTTTATCAAAACCCAGTTCTCTTAAATGTTTCACATCCTCTGAAAAATCAAGATTATAGGAAGTATAAGTTCCCCTAGCAAAATAATCTTTATTTCCTCTTTTTTTAACGAAATTTTTAAAATTATTAATTACCAAATCATAGCTACTTTTAAAATTATGTGTTTTTCGCATGCGGTCATTAGTTTCTTTTCTACCGTCTATACTGAGTACCACGTTGTCCATATTTTCATTAATATAATCTATTTTTTCATCATTTAGAAGGACTCCGTTGGTTGTTATAGTAAATCTGAAATGTTTGTTATAATCTTTTTCCAGGGACCTACCGTATTCTATCAAGCCTTTAATGGTATCGAAATTCATAAGTGGCTCTCCTCCGAAAAAATCCACCTCTAAGTTTCTTCGGTTACCAGAGCTTTTAACTAAAAAATCGAAAGCTTTTTTACCAGTTTCCAAACTTAAGAATCCCTTTTCTCCCTTGTATGTTCCTTGAGATGCAAAGCAATATTCACAGGATAAATTACAATCATGAGTCATGTTTAGACACATTGCCTTAATAGCTGGTTTTATTTTATTTACAGCATTTATTTCCCTTGTATACAGCATGTCATTTTCGATTAAATAATTTATTTCCCCGATTGCTTCTTCTACTGTTTCCTTTCCATATTTTTTATGTAACAGCCGACTTTTATTCTCATCCTTAAATTTTTCGTCCTTTAATAAATCGTATATTATTTCTTCAACTGCATGAACTAATCCGCTGTTAGTATCCGTTACGAAGTACATATCCTTTATATTAAATACGTGTATCATTTAAATCCTCCCAAAAAAAAATTGCTTTACAGCAAAAAGGGGGAATATCCCCCACAATGAGAACATTCCTCTACCTATTGACCCTGGTAGAGGTGTCACCCTGCTATTATTCATGCTCGCACTTTTGATTTCCAACGGTACAAGAAGTTTTACATGCTGATTGACATGATGTCTGGCATTCTCCGCATCCTTTGACGCTAATGTTGTCCGTTAATTTAGTACTGTTCAATGTTTTAATATATTTCATGTTTAAACCTCCTCGTTTCATGATTATAGCACTAAGGGAGATTTTTTTAAAGAGTTTTTTTATTTTTCTAGTATTACTAAACTGTTTTTTTGCTTTTTATGTTTACTCCTATAATTCCACCCAATATGGAGGAAATTAAAACTATGGAATTGTAAAGTACTTTTATTTCAGCAGGATATTTAAATAAAACTTTCATAAGTAAAATTACAGCAAAATATATTATCCACAGCTCTATTCCCCGCAAAAGTCCTTTTTCATTAATACTTCTTGAATACAATATGGAAGTTAAGAAAATACTAATAGGGACAACAAAACTATAAGCTATTTCTCCAGCTGGATTAGTAGAGAAATAATATATATAAACAGTTAGTATAAAAAAGGCTACTAATGAAAAAATAAATAAAAACACAGAATACTTAAGTAGTTTACCTAACCTCATAATTCCTCCTACATCTATTTTTATTAAATATTATTCATGGAAATAAAAAAAAGAATACTTTAGACTTGACAAAAAACGAGTAATTTGGTAATCTAAACTCACTAAAAGGGAGTAGTTTTAAATTTCCAGTCAACAACACTGGATCATGGAATCCTGGCTGGAAATCCGCCGAAATGGTTAGGTAACAAGACTTTTAGTATATCTGGACTTCTTGGATGTACTAAAAGTCTTTTTTTAACACAAAATACTAAAGGAGTGAAGTATGTTCTACAAAAAAAGTATTACAGAAACGTGCACTGAATTAAACACCAATCAAAATACAGGTTTAAGTATTGAGGACGCAAATAAAAGGCTTTCCGAACATGGCCCCAATGCTTTGGTGGAGAAAAAGGGAAAAACAAAATTGCAAATGTTTTTGGGCCAACTACAGGATACCTTAATTTACATATTATTTGTTGCAGCAGCAATATCCATTGCACTAGGTGAGGTAACAGATGCTATTGTTATTTTGTTAGTTGTTTTATTAAATGCAGTAATAGGTATGGTTCAAGAATCAAAGGCAGAAGCTGCCTTAGAAGCTTTAAAGAATCTTTCAAGCCCCACCGCAATGGTAAGACGTAGTGGTAAGGTAATGGAAATACCCGCCAGCGAGCTTGTTGTAGGAGATGTGGTAGTACTTGAAGCAGGGAGAGTTATTCCCGCTGACTTAAGGCTTATTCAATCGGTAAATTTAAAAGTAGAAGAATCTGCTTTAACAGGGGAGTCAGTTCCTGTAGATAAGGATGCTAACTTTGTTCCCACAGAAGATATGGGTATAGGTGATCAAATCAATATGGCCTTTTCTTCTACCAGCGTTTCCTACGGACGTGGTGAAGGGATTGTTGTTTATACAGGAATGGATACAGAAATCGGTAAAATTGCTGCAATGATTAGCGACGCTACCGAAGAATTAACTCCCCTTCAAAAAAGACTTAATGATTTAGGAAAAGTTTTAGGAATAGTGGCAATAGTAATCGTTGTAGCTATGTTCGGAATTGCTGTTTTACAGGGAAGAGACATAATTGATATGTTTATTACAGCAATTGCCTTAGCTGTTGCGGCAGTACCAGAAGGTCTTACAGCAGTCGTAACCATTGTTTTGGCCCTAGGTGTTACAAGAATGGTTAAAGTCAATACCATTGTACGTAAACTCCCCGCTGTAGAAACCTTGGGAGCAGTCAGCATCGTATGCTCAGACAAGACTGGTACTCTTACCCAGAATAAAATGACCGTTACTAAAGTTTATTTAGACGGTGAACTCAAAAATGTGGAAGATCTGTCTTATGAAAATAATAAACTGTTTTTAGATGGTTTTATTCTTTGTAACGATGCATCTACTGCTAATAATGTCAGAGTAGGAGACCCCACAGAGTTAGCTCTTTTGGACATGGGAACAAAAGTAAGCGTAACAAGGGAAGGTCTTGAGGAAACAAATCCCAGGATTAATGAAAAATCTTTTGATTCTGCAAGAAAATTAATGACCACTGTTCACAAGGATGCTAGTGGTAAGATTATGAGCTATACCAAGGGAGCCATGGACATACTTTTGGAAAGATGCAATAAAATATATTTAAATGGCCAGTACTTGGATATAAATGAACAACATATTGCAGATATAAATAAGGCTGCCAAAGAAATGGCACAAGGTGCATTAAGAGTTTTAGCCTTAGGTATTAAGGAAGATGATGATTCTGCCAGTGAAGAAAACTTGACATTTGTAGGTTTGGTGGGAATGATTGACCCTCCTCGCCCGGAAGCCAAAGAATCTGTAAAAGTTTTGAAAAACGCTGGAGTTACAACGGTTATGATCACTGGAGACCACAAGGATACTGCTCTTGCCATAGCTAAAGAATTGGGCATAGCAGAGGATGAAAAGCAATGTATTACAGGTAATGAATTAAACGAATTAACTCAGGAAGAATTAAACGAAAAAGTATGTGACTTAAGAGTTTTTGCCCGAGTTTCTCCAGAACATAAAGTAATGATTGTAAAAGCTTTCAAATCAAATGGAAGCATAGTGTCCATGACTGGTGATGGTGTAAATGATGCTCCTTCGCTAAAAGCAGCCGACATAGGTGTTGCCATGGGTATCACTGGTACTGACGTTGCCAAAGGTGCTTCCGACATGGTTCTGACAGATGATAACTTTGCTACCATAGAGAAGGCTGTGGCAGAGGGAAGAGGTATTTATAAAAATATTAAAAAGACTGTTCTGTTTTTACTGTCTTCTAACTTTGGTGAAATTATTTCCATGTTTGGAGCCATAGTGGCTGGTTTGGCTGCACCTTTACAATCCATACACATACTTTGGATTAACCTTATAACTGATTCCCTGCCAGCCTTAGCCCTTGGAGTTGACACTGTAGATAAAGAGATTATGAATGAAAAACCAAGGAATCCTAAGGAAAGCTTATTTGCTCACGGTGGCTTAATCTTTACAATTTACAATGGAGCAATGATTGGTGGACTAACATTAGCGGCATTCTTATGGTCACCAATTATACACCTAAGGGAAGCAGGTATGGCAATAAATCTTGAAAACATCAAGTTTATGCTTGATCAGGTTATTATGGTAAACGGTGTTGAATACAGTATTATTGAGCATGCTCAAACCTACGCATTCACAACCTTAGGTGTATCCCAGCTCTTCCATGCCATAGGTATGAGAAATTACGACAAATCACTGTTTAAAATGAACCATTTAGACAATATGGCAATGATTGGTGCATTTTTCGCCGGATTAATCCTTCAAGTACTTGTAACGGAAATTCCTTTCCTTACAGAAGTGTTTGAAACCAGTCAGCTTACATTAAAAGAATGGATGAATTTAATATTAGTTGCCATGATTCCTCTACTATCTCATGAAATTATAGTCTTTGGAAAGAACTTATTTAGAAAGAATGCATAAATAAAAAAGAGCCCTTAGCTCTTTTTTTTATTAGTTTTCTTCTTTATCGTTATTATCTTCTTTTTCTTCTGTATCTTCAGATTTTACAGGTTTGTCCTTGCCCTTCTTTACTACACTTCCTATAGCCCATTTGGAAAATTCTATTCTTTGTTTCCCGTGAGGTATTTCCAAAGTAACAACTTCATCACTTACCTTAACTATTTTACCATGGATTCCTCCTATGGTTATAACTTCATCACCACTTGCAAGATTGTCTCTCATTTCTTTGATTTGTTTTTCTTTCTTCTTTTGCGGTCTTATCATGGTGAAGTACATTATTGCAAAGAAAATAATCAACATTACTATTCCGCTGTACTCTTGTGGCATAATTCCTCCTAATATCCGTATTTTTCATAAAAATTCTTTTTGAAATTTATGAAATTATCTTCCATAATACTTATTCTAATACGTTTCATTAAATTAATCAAGAAAAATAAATTGTGAATAGTAGCCAGCCTTGCTCCCAAAATCTCCTTTTCAGCAAATAAATGTCTTATATAGGCTCTGGTATAATTTCTACAGGTGTAGCATTGACATTCTTCATCAATAGGATTAAAGTCATTCCTGTATTTTGCATTTTTAATAGTAATTTGACCTTGACTTGTCATAAAGGCTCCATGTCTTGCCAACCTAGTAGGTAAGACACAGTCTGCCATATCTATTCCTCTTTCTACGGCCTCAAACAGATAGTCTGGACTTCCTACCCCCATTAAGTATCTGGGTTTATCCTTTGGTAAAAGATCTACAGTATAATCTAATACCTCACACATAAGTTCCCTCGGTTCTCCCACACTTAGCCCACCTATAGCATATCCAGGAAAATCTAATTCTGTAATTCCTTTTGCACTTTCTATTCTTAAATCTCTGTACATTCCTCCCTGGACTATTCCAAACAAAGCCTGGGTATCCGTATTTTTGTGATATTCCTTGCATCGCCTTGCCCACCTGGTGGTTCTTTCCATAGACTGTTTAACATATTCATAAGAGGCGGGATAGGGGGTGCATTCATCAAAGGCCATCATTATATCTGAACCTAGGTAGTTTTGTATTTCCATGGATTTTTCAGGACTTATAAAATGTTTAGAACCATCTACATGGGAACGAAACTCCACCCCTTCTTCTCTTATTCTCCTTAAAGCTCCTAAGCTGAATACTTGAAAGCCTCCACTGTCTGTTAAAATAGGGCCTTCCCAGTTCATAAACTTGTGAAGCCCCCCTGCTTCCTTTATTAGCTCATGGCCTGGGCGCAAGTACAAATGATAAGTATTGCTTAAAATTATTTGGGCATCTAATTCTTTCATTTCCTCCGGGGTCATAGCTTTAACTGTAGCCTTGGTTCCTACCGGCATAAAAACAGGTGTTTCTATAACACCACGAGGAGTATGTATTTTACCTAATCTTGCCTTACATTCCTTAGATTCCTTTATTAATTCGTATTTAAACATAATTCACCTACTTTATAAACATTGCATCTCCGAAGCTGAAAAACCTATATTCCTTTTCTACAGCTTCCTTATAAGCCTTCATAATATTTTCTCTGCCTGCCAAAGCACTTACCAACATTAGCAAAGTGGATTCAGGAAGATGAAAGTTAGTTATTAAAGAATCCACAAGCTTGAACTTATAACCAGGATATATAAAAATATCCGTCCATCCTTCCCCTGCTTTGACTAATCCTTCTTCACTACTTATTGTTTCCAAAGTTCTTGTGCTGGTAGTACCTACGGAAATCACCCTGTGTCCTGTTTTTTTAGCATAATTTATTTTTTCTGCTTCCACCTCATTCAGTTGATAATACTCAGAATGCATGGTATGGTCTTTAATATATTCTGCCTTTACTGGTCTGAAAGTTCCCAGTCCCACATGCAGTGTAAGTTTTGCAATACTTACTTTCTTTTTTTCTATTTCTTTTAACAGTTTATCATTAAAATGAAGACCTGCCGTTGGGGCAGCAGCAGAACCTAAATTATGGGCGTATACCGTTTGATATCTGTCCCTGTCACTTAATTTTTCATGGATATAGGGTGGCAGAGGCATTTCACCTAAGATATCTAATATTTCTTCAAAAATACCTTCATATTCAAATTCAATAACCCTGTTTCCTTCTTGAAGAATGTCTATAATTTTGCCTGACAGCAAATTTTCTTTGAAGGTTATTTTTGCACCAATTTTGGCTTTTTTGCCAGGCTTAACCAAGGTTTCCCATCTCTTGTCGTCTATTCTTTTTAACAAGAGAAATTCCACCACTGCTCCCGTATCAGTCCGGGTGCCAAAAAGCCTTGCAGGTAGAACTTTCGTATCATTTATAACCAAACAATCTCCAGGATTTAAATATTCGGTTATATTATAAAAATATCTGTGGGATATTTCACCTGTTTTTTTATCAAGAACCAATAATCTTGAATGGTCTCTTTCTTTAATTGGAGTTTGAGCTATGAGTCTTTCCGGAAGCTCATAGTAAAAATCCCTTGTTCTAATATCTGTCATTTAATCATTACTCCAGTATAATAATGTTTTAATATTTCAATATAACTATAACCTTCTTCCGCCATCTGCTTAGCACCATACTGGCTCATACCTATGCCGTGCCCCCAGCCTCTTCCCGAAAAGACATAGTGCTTTGAATTTGTATCAATAATGGACACGCCCTTTGAACTTATGAAGGCTAATTTATCTCTTTGAATCTTTTTTGTACCATTGGAAGTTATGGCATAACTATCCAAAATACTTCCCATTATTGGCCTAATTTCCTCATCTGAGTCTTCATAGTCATCATCGGTAATTACATCAAGTATACCTCGCGAGGGAACCGGAACATTATTTTTTTCGCCTGAGGCAACATACTCATCTATGAAATAAAAGGAATTGCCACTATCTATGGTGAACCAAGAACTTTTTAAGCCTAAAAGAAGCCTTACATTCTCCTTCTTATATGAAATTTTCCCTGCATCTGTAAGAAATATACATTCTAAAACCCTGTTATTTTCAGAAACTTCCTTTATTTCAATGCCGTATAGTTCATTTACCCTGTTACCATCAAGGTTTAAACTTCTTATAATATCTTCCTTGTATAAAGTAGTTTCCCAATAAGAATGGGGAGAACCTGATTTATCAGAAAATTCATCCTCCACCCCTCTTAAATAGGGTAAGGCTTCGTACCAAACATTTTCTGAATTTTCTGTCCTTCCTCCACTGGTGGAATGATAGAAGGCCTGAATTAATTCACCGTCATAATATATTTTTTCTCCCCGGGTTTCATCCACAGCTCGGTTTGTAGAAGGCTTTTCATAATCATAACCCATGTATACCTGACTGTTTTGATTGTCCTCCATATCATATATCTGTCTGGGATTGATACTGGTAACAGCATATGTTCTTGCTGCTGCGGCCTGGGCCTTTAAAGCCTCAATTCCCCAAGAAGATGGAATTTCATTGGGAACAACTCCATATAAATAATTTTCCAATTCAACATAATTTATTGTCAGCAGCCTAGTGCTGTCAAGTATATGCAGCTTTACTTTTCCCCTGTAAGCCCTGTTGTCAATTTTAACCATTTCATATCTTTCATCTTCATTGTAGGAAGTAAAGAATATAGGCATGTCCTTTTCATACATAAATACAGGTTCATTGTGCTGGTTAAAGGCAATTATATTTTTAAGGTAACCATTTATCGTTTCCCCTTCATAACCCATATCTTCTAATTCCAATATTAGTTTGTTTGCTGAACTTTTATCTTTAAAATTACCGCCTCCTACAATATATCCTTCTTCCGTCAAATAAGGATAAAAATCAATGGATAAATAATCCTCCAACATTTCAGCCTCTTCCTTTGCTTCGTAGAAGGAGTGATATACTTCGTCTCTTATAACTACATGGTAGGGGCCGTAAATTGCTCTTTCTTCATCTGTAACATAGTAATTTCCTGTATAATATGTATCCATTCTTAAATTAAGCACATTGTCCAAATCAAATAGTTCTTCTTCTTCCATATATACGGTTATTTCACCATAACCTTCAAGAGTTGTTTGCTCATTGTATAATCTGGGATATCTTATTCTAACCCGAACCTGGTATTCGTCATTTCCCAATGCACCCTGGGTAAGTAATACTAACATAATCATGGATAAAATAAATATTCTGACTATTTTCCTTTTCATAATTGACCTTCCAGTATGCTTATTTGTTCTTTCTTCTTTATTTTATTAACATGCTTATAACCTAACTCTGAAACTACCCTTCCCCTGGGGGTTCTGTTTAAATAGCCTATTTGAAGTAGGTAGGGCTCGTACACATCTTCTATGGTACCTTTTTCTTCACCAATAGAAGCTGCCAAAGTATCCAAACCTACGGGACCTCCGTTATAATAATCAATAATTGTATTTAAAATACGTCTGTCTAATTTATCTAATCCTATTTCATCGATTTCAAGCATCTTAAGAGCCTTGTTTGCTGTGTCGTAATCTATTTTACCCTGACCTTTTACTATTGCATAATCCCTGACTCTTTTCAAAAGTCGGTTTGCTATACGGGGAGTTCCTCTGGAACGTTTTGCAATTTCTTCTGCACCTTTTTCATCTATTTCCACATCCAAGATTTTTGCGGAGCGAAGTACTATTTCCTTCAAATCTTCCGGTTCATAGAAATCCAAGTTGCACATAACACCAAATCTGTCTCTCAAAGGAGAAGCCAACATACCGGAACGGGTAGTAGCTCCTATTAAGGTAAATTTAGGCAAATCAAGCCTTATAGATCTGGCAGAAGGTCCTTTTCCAATTATTATATCTAAGGCAAAATCTTCAAGGGCAGGATACATAACTTCTTCCACTGATTTGTGCAATCTATGTATTTCATCAATAAATAAAACGTCATTTTCGTTTAAATTTGTAAGTATTGCAGCCAAGTCTCCAGCTCTTTCAATTGCAGGACCCGAAGTTACCCTCATATTTACTCCCATCTCATTGGAAATAATGTTGGCAAGAGTAGTTTTTCCTAAGCCAGGAGGTCCTGAGAGCAAGACATGATCAAGGGGCTGTCCTCTCATTTTGGCAGATTCAATAAATATGTTTAAAACTTCCTTTACTTTGTTCTGCCCAATATATTGGGAAAGTCTCTGCGGTCTTAAACTAAGCTCCAATTCTTCTTCACCGGGATTAAAAGTACCGGCTACGATCTCATTTTCTCTTTCAAACATACTATCCCTGCCTGTTCATATTTTTTAGTGCTTCTTTAATTATATCATTTTCTGACTTTCCTGACAAATTCATCTTGTTCAAAGTATTTTTTATTTCAACAGAGGTAAATCCCAATGCAGTTAAAGCATCAACCACATCAGACAATTCATTCCTTACAACCGGTATTTCCATTATTTCACCATCAATCGTTCCAACTTTATCTTTAAGTTCAAGTATTATTTTACTGGCAGTTTTCTTTCCTATCCCTGGAACTTTGGACATTCTTGTAACATCTTCTCTTAAAATTATTTCTCTAACAGTACTTGCTTCGTAAGTAGACAAAACGGAAAGTCCAACTTTAGGTCCCACTCCGTTAACAGTAATAAGTTTCTTAAAGAGCTCTATTTCATCTGAAGTTATAAAACCATACAAAGCCAATAGATCTTCCCTTACATGCATATAGGTAAGTATCCTTACTTCTTCATTTTCACTTAATTTATTTAAAGTAGAAAGGGAAGTATTTATGTAATATCCTATGTTGTTGTTATCTAAAACTATATAATCAATACCTTTTTTAACAACTTCACCTTTTATGTAGTGTATCATTTTTTCTCCCTTAATATTTTATTATTCTAAATTTGTGGGCAAATTTCAGGCAATGGGCATGACAAATTGCTACCGCCAAACCATCCGCTGCATCATCTGGCTTAGGAATTTCCTTTAAATTTAATAAAACTCTTACCATTTCCTGTACCTGTCTTTTTTCTGCCCTCCCATAGCCTACTATTCCCTGCTTTATTTGAAGAGGAGTATATTCATAAAGAGGTATTTTTTTGTTTTCCGCTGCCAAAAGATGTACTCCTCTTGCTTGGGCGATGGCCATTGCCGTCTTAGCATTTTTATTATAAAATAACTCTTCTATGGCAACGGCTTCAGGCTTGTACATATCAATAATAGATATGTAACTGTCGTAAATATGTTTAAGCCTTTTGGGAAAATCCTCATCACTTTCTGTAGTAATAGCACCGTATTTTATTATTTCAAATTTATTACCTGTATAATTTATAATTCCGTAGCCTGATATAGCCAGCCCCGGATCCATTCCAAGTATTAACATATTAAATCCTTTCTGCATTATGTGAAATTATATCATACATTTGTTCTAATATAAAGAACTTTGTTGCTATTGGTCCAACTTAACTGCCACTGATAAATATTTGTTTTCCATTGTTTTAAACTGTGGTATAATTACATGGGATTTGGTATCATACAAATAATTCATGGTACATACTGTTCAGATTAACAGATGATAAATAAGGAGTCAACAATGTTTAAAAAAGAAAGCAAACTTAAAAGGTTTGATTTTATTTTACTGTTAACAACCATATTACTATGTGTATACGGATTTATTATGATAAATAGCGCTACTATGAGCAAGCCCTTCGGAAGCGAACCGTTTTTGAAGACCCAAGTAACAGCTTTTGTCTTAGGGATGGTAGCACTTTTTATATTAGTTATAATAGATTATGATATTTATGGCAATTTTTATATACCAATATATGTACTTACTAATTTGCTGCTATTATATACTCTGATTAATCCCGTAAAGGCTACAGAATGGGGAGATGTAAGGTCCTGGATAGCAGTGGGACCTGTAGTATTTCAGCCTTCCGAATTGGCAAAATTTGGTGTTATTATTTCCGTGGCAAAATTTATTGATATTAACAAGGAAAATATTAATGAGCCTGCAGTACTAATAAAAATCCTTCTCTTTGCTTTTTTGCCTGTAGGATTAATTTTATTGCAGCCAGATTTAGGGACAGCTTTAGTATTCATATTTTTTATCGGGGTTATGATCTACATAGGAGGAATAGACAGAAAATACGTAGTTACTGTATTAATTCTATTTTTAATTTTTATTATCGGGGGAATAAGCATATTTTTCTATATTATGAATGATTATACCCATAACGAAAATTCCCCATTTGAAGATCTTGTAACAGATTATCGCTTTCAAAGAATAATAACTTTTTTTTATCCTGAATCAGATCCTGATGATACGGGGTACCAGGTCATTCAATCAAAAACAGCTATAGGCTCTGGTATGGTACACGGAAGAGGACTATATAAAGGTGTGCAAAATCAATTAGGCTATCTTCCCACAAAGGAAACGGATTTTATTTTTGCCGTTATTGGTGAAGAGTTGGGGCTGAAAGGCGGTATACTTCTATTATGTCTTTATGCGGTACTCTTGTACAGACTTATTCGAATTGCAAAGAATGCTGCCAACATGTTCGGTTCCTTAATAGTAACGGGAATCACCGCCATGCTTTTATTCCATATTTACGAAAATATTGGAATGACCATGGGACTAATGCCTGTAACGGGGATTCCCTT
Organism: Tissierellia bacterium; assembly: GCA_012843025.1. Classification (GTDB taxonomy): domain Bacteria; phylum Bacillota; class Clostridia; order Tissierellales; family Sedimentibacteraceae; genus Sedimentibacter. Next base: position 78,311 of record DURT01000083.1, read on the forward strand.
ACCTTTTATTAGTTACGGAGGTACTTTCATGCTGGTCAATATGATTAGCATCGGTATATGTTTATCTGTAGGTATGAAAAAAGGAAAAATTGACCTTAACGACTTTTAGTTAAAACAGCTGCCCCCGATAAACTCCCTTAAAATAGATGTGTTAGGTATTGCACTCTCATCTTCGATAGTTAAGAAATAGCTTAAAAATTTAAGCAATCTCTGCCTTTCTGAATAGAATTTGCTGGATTCGTCAATTTCATTAAGCAGAGGCTCTGCATATTTTCTTATTACACCTAATTCATAAACTAATGCAGAATTAAATATTACATCTGCATTTTCCTGGTAGGGAAAAATATATTTTTCCGTACCTCTTACCACATTATCCCAAAGTTCCATTGTTTTAACAACACTGTTTCCCCTGTAAGTATGATCTCTTACAATACGCCTTAATAGTCTTAAGTCAGAAGTGGATATTCTGTTATGGCGGTCTATATTTAATTGAGTTAAGGCGCTAATATATATTTTAAACTTGTTAGCTTCAGGTATATTTTTAGTAAGTTCATCGTTAAGACCATGAATACCTTCTACTATAATTATATGGTCCTTTGTTAACTTCACGGGATCCCTGGTATATTCCCGGCATCCATTCAGAAAATTATATACAGGTATTTGAACTGCTTCACCTGCTACTAGGTCCATTAAGTTATCGTTAAACAGTTCCAAATCCAAAGCTTCAATAGTTTCAAAATCATAGTCTCCGTTTTCATCCTTTGGTGTTAAATGTCTGTCAACAAAATAATCATCCAAGGATATGGCATATGTTTTCTTGCCGTTTACTCTTAATTGAATAGATAATCTCTGGGCGAAAGTAGTTTTTCCAGAAGAAGAGGGCCCTGCAATAAGTACTATTTTTATATTTTTATCCGCAGTTATTTCATCTGCTATATATGCAATCTTTTTTTCATGAAGTGCTTCATTCACTCTTATCATATCATTTATAGTGTTGTTGACGATTTTTTTATTTAAAGCGCCAACATAAGCTACGTCCATTATTTCCCCCCAATCCTCTGCTTCCTTGAATACTTTTGAAAGCTTCTTTTGTTCAATATATTCAGGAAGTTCAAAATTGTTTTCTCGAGTGGGGAAATTTAATATCATTCCTGGATAAAATAATCGTAGGTCAAATTTATTAATAAATCCAGTATTGGGCGCTAAGTATCCATAATAGGTATCATAATAGCCATCTAATTCATAAATTCGTATTGAATCTTTTTCCCAATAATTTAACACTTCAATTTTATCCACCATTCCCTGAGATGAAAATATTTCCTTGGCTTTATCTATAGGTACATAGTAAGTATTAATAGGCTTTTGGTCATTAATAATTTCCTGCATTTTATCTTTTATTATCTTTAAATGTTTCTTGCTTATTAAATGCTTGTACTGAAGTTCCGTATAAAGTCCTTTATTTAGTGAATAATTTATACTTACATCTATATCGTTGAAAACTTCCTTACATGCCTTAATATAGATTAATGTCAAGGTACGTACATAAATTCTGTGTCCATCAGGATCCTGTATATCTATAAATTCAATTTTGTCGTTTTCTTTAAAGTCTTTGCTATAAAGATCTTTAAGCTTATTATTTACCTTTGCTCCTAGATATTTAAAATAATCATCTTTGTGAACTTTCTTTAATAAATCATATAAGCTTTCATTATCTTTCACTTCAATTATTTCATTATTTACTACTACTTTCATAAATCCTCCCCTAAAATTTTCCTTTCACTTATACCTGCTATTATTTCCATGGAATTTAAGTAGGATAACTCTCCCTCATAACCCCCTAGTATTAATTTGTAGGCATGAAGAAGCTGGTATTTTTCTCTGTCTTTTTTTCCATACTTCTTATCTCCTACAATAGGATGGCCAATAGATGCCAAGTGTGCCCTTATTTGGTGGGCTCTACCCGTTTCAATTTCTATTTCAAGCCATGTATAGTTTCCTTCCCTCTTTAAAGGTTTTGCATAAGTTACTGCAGTCTTTGCATTTTCTTTATATTCTTTTATTACTTTAACCATATTTTTGTTTTCTTTTTTAATGATATAATCCCTTAGTTCCAAGTCTTTTGCCACAATTCCATGAACCTTGGCCATATAGTATTTTTTTATATTTCTCTCACGAATCGCCCTGTTAGTTTGTTTAAGGGTTTCATAGTTTTTAGCTGCTATTATCAAACCTGAAGTATTTTTGTCTAAGCGGTTACACACTGCCGGTTTAAATGTAAAACTTATATTTTCTTCCTTTGCATCTAAGTATACTTTTATTTGGTCAACTAAATTTCTTATACCTGTCTTATCTGGCTGTGTGCTTAAGCCTACTGGTTTGTTAACTATTAATAAATTATCGTCCTCATATATTACACTAAAATGTATATCCGAAGGAGACAGCTTTTTTTTCTCCCTGAATTTACTAATTGTTTCATCTGACAAGTAAAGCTGTACACTGTCACCTTCTTTTAAAATAACTTCTGGTTTGGCTTTTTTATTATTCAACTCAATATTCTTTTTTCTTATCATTTTATGAATAAATGAAGAGTTTGCTTTATTTAAATATTTTTTTAAAAATCTGTCTAATCTTTGGCCTTCTTCGTTTTTTGTAATTTTAATATCCTTCATACCTTTTCCTCAATCCTTAATAGGGGATTTTCTTCTACCCCCCATTTTCTTTTCCCGCAGGGAATAACTCTATATATTATACCAAATTATATTCAAAAGTATATGTATTTGCAAAAAATTGCTTATTTTTATTAAATGTGGATATTGTAAGCCTGGTATTTTTGTGCTAAAATGAATGGAGTGAGTACTTTAGAGGTGAATCATGAGAAAAATAATAGATGCAATAAAGGATTTCATATATAGTATTACCGACTACGGCCTTATAATAGCAGTAATTATTATTATGACGGCTATTTTAGTCTGGAGATTTGATATATTATTTAACAGAGGAATTGACAAAGAAATAATAGCTGATTTACCCATATACAATAATAAGGATAATGAACCTGAGGAACAGGAAGTAGAAGAAGAAGTTCAAACGGGAGAAGAGGATGAAGAAGATCCAGAAGAAGAAAGTAAAACTCCCAGTGGTTTAATTGCAACTATAAACATACCCCAGGGATCTTTTCCTTCCCAAATAGCGGAAATACTACTGAACAATAATTTAATCGAAAGTAAGGATGAGTTTTTAACCCGTTCAATTGAACTTGGCATGGATACGAGGTTAAGAAGTGGTACTTTTGAATTTGAAGTGGGAACACCCCTAGATACTATTATAAAAACATTGGCAAATGCATATTAGCTAAGGGGGAGGCTTTAGAAAATTCTCCCCCTTTTAGTATTTTTGATTTACATAATAATCTATTACAGATCTTTTCTTTTCTGGAGAAAAGACTTTTTCTTTTTTTAACACTTCTAAAAGCCATAAGCTTTTGGAATGAAGAACTGCATATTCATAATCATTTAAAAGAATTTCATAAAGCTTCCCTTCTAAAACCGATGATTCCATTTTTATAAAGTAAGATTCCACATTTTCAAATTTCAGAAATCTAAGTAACCTGAAGGATGTTTTATCCTTTTCATTATAATAATAATCCGATTCTTTTAGGTATTTAATATAATAGCTAATATGCTTCCCACTGCCTTTAATTTCTTGGGCTACCATACGGTGGTATTTTGCCAATACATTATAGTATTGGTAGTTATACATGCCCTTTTCAAAACTGTCGATTCTTTGAAAGGGTTTAATACTCTTTCTCATTACATACTTATAATTAAGCTCTAAGAATTCCCTTTTATTTATATCCCCATTCATATGCTGAATAATAAGCATATCTCTGTGTTCAAAGAAATCGTCAAATATAGTTTTGTTTGTCTTGAAATAGTTCATTTAATCACTCTTTCTAATTTTAGCATGCTTATTTTAACAGATAAATACTCTTTTAGCAAGTTAAAGTGTAAAATTAAAGCCGCCTCTACAGGCGGCTCAACTTATAACTCTATTTCTCAATCCTTCCGGAATATCTTCGACATCATGATTTACACTTATTACAAAATTAACGTCAAAGGTCTTTGATAAGTATTCCAATCTTTCTATTAGGGATTCCAATGTTTCTTTCTTAGATTTAGCAATTTTATATAAACCATCTATGTAAACTTTTTCAATATCATAATCAGTAGCAATTACACCGCAAACAAAACCCTGGAACTGATCTTCATTACTTAAACCGAACTCTTTAGTGTTTACGTATCTTATCCTGTAATCTAAATCGAATATGTGTTTGTTGCTTGCTTCTAAAAAAACCATTTTTCCGTCAATATCGTTGATGGTGCTGTTGGCCATTTCAATCATCCTTCTAGTTTTGCCCGTACCGCTGTGGCCACAAACTAATTGAACCATTGTAATCACACTCCCATTTAAATTTTATAGTTACGTATATTGTACCATACATTGTAAATGTTTACACTAATTATTTTTAAAACCTTAGAAAATATTTAACTTTCCTTGAAATCTATTTTCCCTGGACATTTTTTCAATTATTTCGTCTTTTAATTTCCACCAACTCATTCCCCAGTTCACGAAGAGAGAATTCTCTTTGGGAGCTCTGCCAGCCAATCTTTGGACAACAATATTTTTATTTAAGTGTTCAAGAAAGACAATAACTCTTTCTATGTACTCATCCTTGGAAATTACAGTTATCTCCTTGTTCTTGTAAGCTCTTCCCATTTCTGTATTTTCCATTATATAAAGGGAATGAATTTTTACTTGATCTACTCTTAAGGCACTTAATATCTTTGCCGTTTCCACAGTGTCAATAATATTATCTCCAGGTAAATTTAAAATAACATGGGCACATATATTGAAATTGAATTTTTTTATTCTTAAAACCGCATCTATAAACTCCGCTAAGGTGTGGCCTCTGTTAATATTTTTTAGGGTGTGATAATTAACGGTCTGTAATCCTAATTCAATGGATATGTTTATATTATGCTCACTTTGGATTTCACCAAGAAACTCTATATATTCATCAGATATACAGTCCGGCCTGGTGGAAATTGCTATTTCCACAATATTTTCAAGGATTGCATCCTTTATATAGCTTTTAAACTTATTAAGTTCCAAGTATGTATTTGTATAGTTTTGAAAGTAGGCTATAAACTTTTTAGCTTTATACTTTTTTGATATATAGTCCATATTTTGTTTAAGTTGCTCTCTTACACTTAATGTGTTACTGAGCATTTCAAAACCTGTTCCCACATCTGCACAAAAAGTACATCCTCCGTAACCTAAAGTACCGTCTCTGTTTGGACAGGTGCAGGGTATATTTACAGGAAGTTTATAAACTTTTTCTCCATATTTGGCTTTTAAATAATCTGAATAATTGTTGAATAATTTTTTCATATCTTTCCTTTTGTTGCTTTTAGTTAATTGATATTTCTATTGCTAATTATGATTACCATTATTTAATTATACTATTTATCATTAACTTGTAAATAATATAGATACAAATTTTTTTAAAAGGAGGTTCATATGCGCATAAAAGAAGGTTTAGTTCCGGCAATTTTGGGTACTGTTGTTACAGCAACGGGAGTTGCTCTTAAAAATTCAAACTTACCAGAATCCTACAGAAATGGCATTATTGGATTTGGATTGGCAAATATAGCTTTAGGTTCTGCTGAATTAGTCAGCAGTAATATGCAACATCGACAAATGATGAAAAAAATGGCTAAAATGGCACCTTTTAAATAGGAGTAATCAAAAACATGCCTCAGGGCATGTTTTTGAATTGCTTAAGCAAAGATTACGTAAAGTAATGAATAGAGACCGGCAATACCTATCAGTAAATAAATAACTCTTCCGATTTTGCTTTTCCAACCTCCAAACAAGTTTTCCACTATATCAATCTTCGACAGTCCGTACAAACCCCAATTTAAAGCTCCTATAATAATAAGTATGGAAGCTATTGCAGTAATTATTCTCATAATTCCTCCTCAATATTGCATATGTTAATACATTATATTTTAGGAGGTATGAAAATATGTACAAAGTCTATATTTTTTTAATATATTTCAAAGATTTCAGACAATTCATAATAAACCCCTGATTCATTATTGGTTTTACGGGATATATAATCGGCTGCACTCTTACATTGCTGAGTAGCATTTCTCATTGCAATCCCCAAACCAACATTTTTTATGAGTTGAATATCGTTGTTATCATCTCCCATTGCAATTACCTGATCTTTATCTATGCCTAGGGAGTCTATATATTTTTTTAGGGCGCACCATTTGCAGCCATTAATGTTTAGGAATTCAAGAACCGTCCTTTTACTTATGTTTTGATTGAAAATAATGTTAAAATCTCCCCTTATACTTTCAATATTTTTACTTAACTTGCTTAGTTTTTCATAATCTTCATAATAACAAACAGATAAAATGTTATCTATACTTTCTTTCTGGAAATCTTTAAATTTTGCCCTCCGAAGATCGTCTTTAATATATCCTAAGTAAGCTTCTTTATAATTTTCACATTCAAGAATGAGATCATAGCCTTCCTGGTAGCCATCCACATGTAGAATGGGATTTAAATTATATTTACGACCTAGGCGATAGATATCTAAAAATGTTGAATACTCCAAGTAATTTTTTTCAATTAATTCATCGTCTTGATAGTACCTCGAAATAGCACCGTTATTTGCCAGTATTGTAGGTTCCGTAGATTTTATCTTTTCCGTGAGAACTTTAGCCATGTAATAATTTCTGCCTGTGGCTATAACAATATGAATACCTCTCTTATGTAGTTCGTGCAGTATGTAGGCATTCTTGTCGCTGATTAATTTATCATCATCCAACAAGGTACCGTCTAAATCTAATACAACCATTTTGTAATTCATTTTATCACTACTTTATTCTTTTTAATATTTCACATAATAGATTATATACATTTTCTACGGAGCTAATACTCACATGTTCATTTGGTGAATGGGCTTCATAAGCTGTAGGTCCTAAAGATATAGCATCTAATCCAGGGATTTTTTCCATTAGCAAGCCACATTCAAGTCCCGCATGAATAGCACCTACCTTAGGTTCCTTCTTATACATATCCCTGTAGGCTTCTATACATATATCCCGTAAAGGTGATTCCTTTGCATATTCCCATCCGGGGTAATAGCCTCCCACAACACATTCAATGTCAAGTAAGTCTGCCAACAATTTCATAGAGGGAATGAATTCTTCTGTAAGCAAGGTTTTCACAGAGCTTCTAGGATGGTTGTAAAAGCTTATATATCCTTCATCCGTTGTAATAACTCCTAAGTTATTTGAACTAATTACTAAATCAATTGCCGTGCTCTTAGATAATACGCCTACAGGAATTAAATTTATTAAAGAAACAACTTTTTTGAATATATCTTTCTCCAAAGTTTCTGTTTCTTCATTTAGGCTTTTTAACTCAACCACTAGGTCAGGATCCGTAAATACATACTCATTCTTAAGTATTTTGTTCCACTTATTAATCTTTTCGCTTACTTTTTCAGAATTTTTTATAGTAATAACTGCACTTGCTTCTCTTGGTATGGCATTGTTTTTGGAGCCACCGTTAATTTTAGCCAACCCCACATCATCAAACAAGTCATAAAGAATTCTTCCCAAGATTTTATTTGCATTTCCTCTTTCTTTATTAATATCTACGCCTGAATGGCCTCCCAAAAGACCCTTGACGCTTAATTTGTAGGCCTTATCCTTTTCTTTTCCATACTTTACCGGTATTTTAAAATCGACTTCACTTCCTCCTGCACAACCAGCCGTAAAAACTCCTTCTTCTTCGCTATCTAAGTTTATCAAAAATTTACTCCTGAACAGACTTCCGTCCACCTTGCTTGCACCAGTCATCCCTTTTTCTTCGTCTGTAGTTATTAAAACTTCTAAGGGAGGATGGGCTAGTTCCGAATCCAAGACAGCTAAAGCGTAAGCAACTCCTATTCCGTTGTCGGCACCTAAAGTAGTGTCCGTAGCATAAATATAATCATCTATAACTCTTAATTTAATTGGGTCTTTTTCAAAATCATGTTCCACACCTTCATTTTTTTCGCAAACCATGTCCATGTGTCCCTGAAGCATTACAGTAGGTGCATACTCATATCCTCTATGGGCAGGTTTTTTAATAATTATGTTTAAATATTCATCCTGTATTACTTCCCAGTTTTTTTCTTTAGCCAAGTTGTACAAGTAATCGGATACTTGTTTTTCATTTCCCGAACCTCTTGGTATTTTGGATATTTCCTCAAAATAATAAAATACCTTTTCAGGCTTTAATCCTTCTAAAACTCTGCTCATCCACTTCCTCCTATTTAATTTTGCCGATTCTGTTTAAAGGAAAAAATCTAAATACTACTTCTCCTATTATTTTATCTTTACTTATATATGGATATTCCCAATATCTTGCATCATAAGATATGGGTCTGTTGTCTCCCAAAAAAAAGTATGAGTTTTCTGGAACCTTAAATGTTTTTTCTTCTCCACTACATTGTACAGCATAGGGTTCTTCTAATTTCTCTCCGTCAATATATATACTTCCATCTCTTTTTATTTCTATGGTTTCTCCCGGCAATCCAATAAGCCTCTTAACTAATCTTTTATCTTCTAACTCATCCGATTTAAATACTATTATATCTCCTCTTTCGGCACTGTCTGCATTAAATAATTCATTGACATAGAGTCGGTCACCTGGAATAATGGTTTCTTCCATGGAGCCGGTAGGAACAGTCACTAATATAAATACAAATTTATTAAGGAAAATTACTATAGCAAAAGCAATTACAACAGGTATAACCCACTCTTTTATAAAATATTTACCTCTTTCAGAATTTTTTAAATTGGTAAGCCAATGGCTTACCAATTTACCGTAAAAATCTTTCATCATTCCCGCTCTATATTATTATAATTTCCTTTGATGCTTTGTTAAGAACTTCATTTCCCTCTTCTGTAACTGCAACTATATTTTCAATTCGTATTCCAAACTTTCCTGCCATGTAAATACCCGGCTCGATACTGAATACCATTCCCTTTTCAAGATGCCTGTGGTTGCTTGCCTTTATATCAGGAGCTTCGTGGACGGAATAGCCTATTCCATGGCCTAATCTTGTAACAAAGTACTTGCCGTATCCGGCTTTTTCTATAATATCCCTTGCAGCCTTATCAACATCCGGTATGTAAGCTCCTTTTACTGCAGCTTTTTCTCCTGCCTCCTGGCTTGCTCTTACTATTTCATATACTTTCCGCTCTTCCTCTGTAATTCCTCCTACAAATACAGTCCTTGACATATCTGAACACATATTGTTGTACTTACAGCCCCAGTCAAGAACTATTATATCTTTTTCCTGGATCACTCTTTGGTCATCATTGTAATGAGGATATGATGAGTTGGGACCGGAACAAACCATGGTAAAACCTTCATCGGCACCCTTTTCTTTAAATATTTCATTCATCTTCCTTGCTATGTCTCTTTCTGTTATTCCTGGCTTTATAAAATTAAGCAGTTCTTCGAAAGATTCGTCTGTAATACGGGCTGCCATCCTTAAATCGTCAATTTCTTTATCTTCCTTTATCATTCTCATTTCTTCCAATAAGGGTTTACCATTAACAAATTTTACATCCACTGCCTCCATAATCTGGAGAATAAGGAATGCTCTTTCCGTTGAGTTTACTGCTATAGTCTTGCCTATAAGCCCCTCTTCTTCAAAAGCTTTCTTCACCGTATCTGTAAATATATCCCCGTCAAACCAACCGTATACTTTGACTGTTGGCCCCAATACACTTTGTACTTCATCAACGGTAAGCAAATTACAAATATAAAAATAATTTCCATCCTTTTTTATTATTAATGCCTGGAATCTTTCACACAAATGGGTGTTATGTCCCATTATAAATTCCATTTCTTCCGAAGGTGCAATAAGAATGGCGTCAATATTTTCTTTCTGTAAAATGTTTACTAGTTTATCTAAGTATTTTTTTCTCATAGTTCTCCCTCACTCCATTATCTTTACAATATTATACGTCCTTATAAAATAAAAAGCAATATTAAACCACTGAAGGTTCCAATAGAAGCCTTCCTGTTTTAAATCTATTTAAATTAAGCATACTTACATCAATAGTAGGAGTTTCCCCCGTAATCATTTCCGCCATAACTATACCTGTAATAGGTCCAAACATAAATCCGTGGCCACTGAATCCAAAAGCCATGTAAAATCCTTCCACATTTTCCCCTTTATCGTAAATGGGCTGCTTGTCAGGAGTCATATTGTATAGACCTGCCCATTGCCTTATTACTCTAAGCTTGGATATGGGAGGCAATACACTATCAATAGTCTTGGCCATCTCTTCCGTAAATTGCCAGCTGGAAGTAATTCTTAAATCTCTAGGTTCTCTGTCATCACCCCTACCCATAATAAATGATCCTTCTGGCGATTGCTGGATGTAAAAATTTAGACCAAAGGACATAACCATGGGATCTTGTATAGGCTCTACCGGTTCTGTTACTAATATTTGATGTCTTTCCGAATATACTGGGACCTCAATACCGACCATACTACAAATATTCTTAGAATATGCATTAGTTGCATTTACAACAATATTGGTTGATATAAAACCTTTGTTGGTTTCCACTCCTCTTATCTTTCCCTTTTCGATTCTTATTCCTGTAGCTTCTGTAAATGTGTAAAATTTAACTCCCAATCTTTTAGCCGCCCTGTAGAAAGCATCTGTGGTTTTAAAAGGATTTAAAAACCCGTCTTTGCCGCAAAAGGCAGCTCCCTTTAATACATCCGTATTCAAATAGGGAACTATTTCTTTTGCTTCACCCAAAGTAAGCAATCTGGATGGGATACCGCAGGAATGCTGCACTTCTATATTTTTCTTAAATTGTTCCAATTCTTCTTCCGTATGGGTAACAAGGAGATAGCCCTTTTGCTTAAATTCAACATCTCTTTCATACTCTAAGATTTCGTTGGCATTTTCATAAAATTCTATACTTTTCCTGGCAAGCTTGCAGTTCATTTCCGTTCCCCACTGCATTCTTACACCTGCACCACACCTGCCTGTGGAACCGCTGCAAATATAGTTTTTTTCCAAAACCACAATGTTCTTTACACCTTTTTTCGCCAAATTATAGGCTATGGAACAACCGGATATCCCTCCGCCTATAATTACAACTTCCGCCTTATTCTTCATTCCTTCTTCCCTCCTTGGCTATTAAGCCTAATTTAACTCCAACAACAGGAGGTCTGTTGGTTTGGAATTTTACATCCCTTATATTTTGTCCTGTGGCATTTGCGATTTCCCGCATAATAAGCTGACCGCAGGTCTTCCCCTGGCAGGGCCCCATACCTGAGCGGGTAATTCTTTTAATTTCATCAAAGCTAGTGTATCCTTCATTTATAAGTTGTCTTATATCTTTTAAAGTTACATCGGAACATCTGCAAATAATTGTATTTTCATCCATATTAAGCCTCCACACTAATATTTCTTATGGTATATAAGAATCTTCTGTCTACCTCAATGGTAATTATGGGTGTCCGGTCAAAAGATTTGGGATTTAGTACCTTTATTACTTTTACATCAGTTATATATTCTCCTTCTCTATCAAGGCCTTTTACAATTTGTCCTTCCTCTGGAAGGGGTAAAAATTCATAGGGTAGTCTTACCTCCACCCTATCTTTTGACTTGGAACCGTCCACTACAATTATGGAAAGGCCAGGACACTTACTTAAACAAAGGGCACAGCCTGTACATTTATTAGGGTAAAACTCAGGTATATTGTTTATATCTTCCCCTACGATTATTGCATTAAATTTACATGCAGTCTGACATGGATTGCAGGGTATTTTTTGATAGCATTCTACTACTGCAACGGGTCCTTCGTTTATTCTTTCTATGGGAGGAAATTTTTCCATAATCATTTCTTTACTTGGTATTCCTGTTTTCTCAAACATTCTTGCCTCCTATCAATACTTGTCCGATTCCTGACAGTATGTGTCCTCCTGCCGGTCCCGAACGTAAATCTTTTAATTGCTTCATATAATCTGTTCTTCGTTCCTCGAAATTTTCAGGCTTATATCCTATTTTTGCAGCAGCACATAAACCTGCCAAGTATCCTTCCACCATTGCTGCACTTGCTTCTTCAACTCCCGTTGCATCTCCTGCCACAAAAATGTTTTCCACGGTAGTTTCATAGTTTTCATCCCTTAAGGGAACCAATCCGCCTAACTGAGGTATGTACTTCATTTCACACCCTCTCATTGCCAATAATTCATTTAATGGAGTTAACCCTACTGAAATACACATCACATCAACATCAAATTCCTTTTCAGTACCTTCAATAGGCATAAATTTTTCATCAACCTGGCATACAATAGCCTTTTCAAGTTCATTTTTGCCTATTGCTTCCTTAACTGTATGAGAAGTCAATATGGGAACTCCCATTCTTCTGACCTTGGAAGCATGTACCAGGTATCCTCCTATTCTTGGAGCAGCATCAAGTATTGCTTTAACCTCTACTCCTGCCTGCATAAGCTGGTAGCTTACAATTAATCCTATATTTCCTGCTCCTACCATTAATACTTTGTTTCCAGGTTTGACTCCATGAACATTCATTAATGTCTGAACAGCTCCCGCCCCATATATTCCTGGCAAATCATTATTGGGAAATGCCAGGGCTTTTTCGAAAGCTCCCGTTGCAACTAGGGTTACCTTAGGTTTTATTTTAAAATAATCTTCTTCTTTTTTTAATACCGTTATTACTCCGTCTTCATAAAGTCCTACTGCCGTGGAATCTGTAAGTATCTCAACTTTATCCTCATACTCCTTTAGCTGAGAAAGTAAAATTTCCGGTATATCAATTCCTCTTAAGGATGCATGTTGTTTTTCGGAACCGAAAAACATATGGGTTTGCTTTCGGAGTTGTCCTCCTAAATCCTTATTCCTTTCTATAATCAATACATTACTCCCGCTTTTTAAGGCGCTTAAGGCTGCACACAACCCTGCCGGTCCTCCTCCTATTATTACCAAATCTGCCTGTTTCATATTTCCCCCTTACCTTCCTGGGTTTCTACTTTCATACCTTCTTCCAAATCAGTTACACAGGTTTTTACATTGGCAACACCGTTTACTGTCATTAAACAAGAAGAACAATTGCCTATGGCACAATAAAAACCTCTGGGTCTGTGGAGAAATAAACTTTTTCCCAAAACTTTCACACCTGCAGCGTGTAAAGCTGAAGCTATAGTATCGCCCTCATATCCTTCTATTTTTTCTCCATTAAAAGTGAAGCTTATTTTTTTCCCTTTTTTAAAGTTAAGAATGGGATGTTCTTCAATCCTCATACTATCACTCCTCGTATAATATGTTTAGAACTACTTTTTAAGTGTTCTAAACATTAATTTATTTTTAGCAAATGCAATAACTAATTGAACTAATTTATGGCTATCGATTCTGTTGATCTAACTTGTGTACTGCTAAAATTGAA